>DAIPZN010000085.1:0-20333 GCA_036782195.1 Cyclobacteriaceae bacterium
AGTTGATAGTATATTGTTATAATTATATAAATAAATTCAAAACAAAGATTAAAATTATTACACCCCTTTTGCTTCCAAATCCTTAAGCCCCAACAACTAGTACATATCTCAGGTTGTAGTATCTTAGCAAATCAACAAATCAACTTTACAGAAAATTATGAAAAACATCACAACCCAATTGATGAGCTTTTGCCTCCTGATGCTATTTGCATTTCAGGCCAATGCCCAGATGCAGACACCTGCAGCCAGTCCTGCAGCATTTGTTTCACAAGTTGTCGGCTTCACCAAAATCAGCATTGACTATTCTTCTCCCGCTGTAAAAGGCCGTAAAATCTTTGGTGACATAGAAAAATACGGTGTCACTTGGAGAGCTGGCGCTAATGCAGCGACTATTATTGAATTCAGTACAGGAGTGAATATAGCTGGCACCAACCTTCGCCCAGGCAAATATTCTATTTTTATGACTCCCCAACAGACAGGAGAATGGACGGTGCACCTCAACAGTAAGGGAAATTCTGTTTTTGCCTACATGAAAGATGGTAAAATTGATGAAGAAGCTTTGGCTAAAGACAACGCAGTTTCCTTTAAAGTAAGCCCAACCCAATTACCTGAAATACAGGAGAGGCTTATTTATACCATTTCAGCCGAAAACAACAAAGTAGCGAAAGTTTCTATGGCTTTCGAAAAAATCAAAATTTCATTTATGGTTGACACACAAGTTGACCAAAAAATGGACGGGTTCAAAAATGCATTTTAATTTAAAAATTGAATCTAAAATAAAGAAGCTGCCCAGATACCGGGCAGCTTCTTTGCTTTCTAGTGTTGATTGATTGTTATTTTTCTGTCCACTCCACTCCAGTATCTTTCCAGCTTCTAGAGCTTGCGGAATCCAGGACTGCCTGACAAACTTTTTGGGTTTCGTAGGCATCTTTAAATGTAGGAGCACATGGTTCCCCTGTCTGCAAACTATGGAAGAAATCAGCTGCCTGATGGATAAATGAATGCTCATATCCAATACAGGTTCCTGGGATCCACCACCTTTTCATATAAGGCTGATCACCATCTGTCACGTGGATTGACCTCCATCCTCTCACGACAGAATCATCACTATGGTCAAAATATTCCAGCCTATTGAGGTCATGAAGATCCCAGCGGATAGAGGCATGTTCCCCATTAATTTCTAAAGTATAAAGCGCTTTGTGCCCTCTGGCATATCGGGTAGCTTCAAATAAGCCCAAAGAACCATTATCAAAGCGGCAGTGAAACAAACAAGCATCATCTATTCCCACTTTTTGAACAGCTCCACTCTCCTGATGAACCCTTTCTTTGATAAAAGTTTCCGTTAGGGCAGAGACATCCTTGATGCCACCGTTGAGCCACATAGCGGTATCAATACAGTGTGCCAAAAGATCACCTGTAACTCCTGATCCTGCTGTATCCACATCCAGTCTCCACAGTGCATCTCCACCTTGGGGCAATTCAGGATTGATCGTCCAGTCTTGGAGAAAATTAGCCCTATAATGGAAGATCTTGCCAAGCTTTCCAGAAGCGATAATATTTTTAGCCAAAGTAACAGCCGGTACTCTTCGGTAATTGTACCAAACGGTATTCTTCACGCCAGCTTTTTCAATGGCCTTTACCATTTCAGCCCCCTCTTCCAATGTTCTTGAAAGTGGTTTTTCGCATAGAATCATTTTGCCAGCCGCAGCTGCTGCAATTGCTATCTCAGCATGTGTATTGTTAGGGGTGCAGATGTCAACTGCATCTATATCATCTCTCGCAATGATAGCTTTCCAATCCGTTTCATAAGAAGCATATCCCCATTGCTCGGCAAAGGCCTTTACTTTGTCCTCTCTTCTGGCACATACTGCCTGAAGTACCGGCTGATAGTCAAACTCAGGAAAAAAGTCCGGTAATCTTTTATATGCATTGGTATGGATCCTGCCCATCAGACCGGTACCAATCAATCCAATTCTTATCTTCTTTGTTTCTTTCATTTTTTTGGAAATTTATTGAACAAATCATTCTGCTTCGTACCAGCCGTGGTTTTCCCTTACTTTGATCATGGCTTTAAGAATATCATTCCAGGTCTCCTGAACCCCCATCACGGCATTTGGGAACATACAGCCATCCCAACAAATATGTTTAAAGGCTTTGGTCAGTTCTCCCTTTTCATCGCGAAGCCAATGACCGGCATCTACAGCAATATCCAATTTGCCATTGGGATCAGTAGCCAGGCAATGTCTGCCTGTCTTATCATGCGAACCTGAACCAAAGACAGTTCCGTCATTCTGTGCCACATGGAAATCTATAGTCCAAGGCCTAAGTGCAGCGGTAAGCTTTTGGAGCGCCTCAGATAGGGCTATTCTATCTCCCCATTGATAATCCTGAGGCAAAATCCTGTCGTTTGGACTATTGTATCCTAAGAGATATAAAAATGTATGCGACATATCTGCCTGAAAACCGATATTAGGCCTATCCACCTGCTCAAGGGTATCTAGCATTGTTCGCCAGCTATGCATACCTCCCCAACATATCTCTCCCTCGGCAGCTAACTTTTCACCATAACCGGCTGCGACATCACAGGCTTCCCTGAAAGTCTGTGCGATCAGTTTGGTGTTTGCTGCCGGATCTTTGGACCAATCTCCTACACTACTTGCAGAATCAATTCTCACTACTCCATGAGGCCTGATGCCCATTTCTCTGAGCTTTTGTCCAATGTGGCAGGCTTTGCGTACCATTTCAACAAAAAGGGCGCGGTCTTCTTTACTGCCCATGGCTGGTCCACCCCAAATAGGAGCAACCAAGCTACCGATATTGAGACCAAGGCCACCTACTTTATCTGCGAGCTTCTTGATGCCATCATCACTCATATCTATGTCCAAGTGCGGATCAAAAAGCCCTAAATCCACCCCGTCGAATTTGATCCCATCGACCTCTGCAGCAGCAGTGTGCCTAAGCATATCGTCAAATGAGATTACAGGTTCGGAATCCGGTCCTTTACCCACTATGCCCGGCCAAGTGGCATTGTGGAGTTTGGGAAAATTATTTTGGGTCATGATATTGTTATTTAAGGTTAAGTATTGCTGAATTTTTAAAATATTAAAGCACTAAATCTGGATTTCCAGGACCAAAGTGCTTGAGCATTACAATAGGATCTGTGGTGGAATGATTGGTAATTTGCACACCAGCTTTAGCAGCGTCTTCTGAAACAAAGAACTCATCATTGGTCAACTGTCCATAGCGGATCAAAGCTGGCGTCTCAATGTTCCAAACTCCCATTTTACCATGTCCCTGCATCATAATCAGTCCATAAGCAGCGCTATCTTTGATGGTGACAGTCTGACCCGGAAGAACAGTTAGCTCCTTTGCGCTAAAAGCATCAGACAAGTAGCAAACCCAAGTCTCCCTGTATCCAGCAGCCTCCATTTCAGCCTCATCTCTGACAGGTTTAGGACGCATAAATCTCGTTTCCAACAAATTGGGATTTACATTGAGCTCCCAGTCAATTACTTCCATCAATTGATCATAATCCCCTATTCTTTCTTTTGGCGTTCCATTCCAGAGTAGTTCTTCAGGGATAATGGCTTCATTGACCAGTGATTGATACATGGCAAAGACATCTGAAGCTTTCTGAGGTTCATAGGTACACATACTTCCTGGAGCATGGAGCATCCCAGGAGGCACATCCCATCCCGTACCAGGCTCCAGCCTGAATGCCTGGGAATAATTGGTAATCTTGTTGTCTCCTTTGGAAAAGTTCTGCAGACATTCCTTGATCTGCTCCTTGGTTGTCCCAGGTGCAATCCCAAAAAATGTATAAGGAAAATCACCCCCGTGGTTGTTCAGCTGGGGTGGAAAATAATAAGCCTCAGGTTTTCCCTTCTGTCCAATCAATGCGGCATGTTCGTCATTGTGGTGGATATGGTGCGGCAAAGGCCCCATATTGTCAAAAAACTTTGAGTACATGGGCCAGCTCTTGTGTTCGTCCCATATCCTGGAACCTATCAATTGTCCTTGAAGCTCATCTATGGCATCTTTAAGCAAAAATTGTTTTTCTTCTCCTCCATCTTTAAAAACCACATGACTGAGGCCTTCATTTTTTCCTGTCAGTGGTCCGTTTTGGGCAGGTGTAGTAGATGAAAGCCATCGCTCATCTATACCACCTCTTGCCCCTCCAAGAACATAGTAGTCATCAGGATGTAACTTGATTCTTCTTCCAGGAACACAAAAAGACCTTGGAACCCAAGTTGGTGTTAATCTCAGTATTCCCTGTCCTTGCTCAAGTGCTTTTTTTGCCAAACTCATGTTGAAAATGTTATTTTAAGGTTTATAGTTAATTGTCAAATTTTAATGGCCATCAGGACCATTGCTATTTTTCAGCTGCTCAATTTCTTGTTCCTGTGTCAAAACTTTAATACACAGATCATATTTCCTGATTTCCCCAGGGGCTAATTGAATCAAAGTGCCTTCAGCCCTAGCCTTAGCCTGTCCTATGGGTGGATTGGTGGCTGGCTCTAAAGCAGTGACGTATTCTCCCCTACCCCAGTGCTGCCAATTGATCAGCCATGGAAGCTGCTTGGCATCAAAATCAACCTGAAGTCCCATCCTCAATTTAGGATTGATAAACCCGCAAGCTACCTCAGTTCGATTGTTAGTGTCAGGCTTGATAAAAGCCACATCTTCTCCAAATCCAGCATGTTCATCCATTGGTGCAGGACACTTTTTGAATGGTTTGCCTTTCTTAAAAATCCCATCCGGCTTGTTTCCCATCTCTTCCCAGCTGCCATTCCAGATAATTTCTGTTCCCTCATCTATCAGCGGATATCCGCAGTTGATGTGGTACAGCAACATGTGAGGAGCTGGACTATTGCCTCTATTCACCAATTCATCCCTTACCCATAGCGTAGGTTCACCAAGTTTGGCTGAAATGGTCCGCTTCAGTTGAAGGCTTGGACCAAATACCGTAGTTTCATTGATCAATCCGGTGATGGACATCTCCATATTTCCTGAAAAGGGATCAGGTTGTAAAATAGAAATAATTTCAGCTGCAGTATTGCTGAAATTCCCATGCAACCCCCTACTGCCATATTGGTCAGCCTCAGGAGGACCCATATGTGAAAGTCCACAGGTCGTCAGTAAGCCTCCACTAAAAGTCCTTAACCAATCGATCCCTTGATTGGAAAAAGGCTGTGGCGCAACTACCCCTGAGTGGCTTATCCAAGCAAGGCTATGTGCACCATGAAAAGCATCAGCAATATCCATCCCTCTGTCTATTACTACTTTGAAACGGAACCCAGATCCAGTATTGAACCAAGCTATCCGGGTTCCTTTTCCAAGTCCATTATCAAGCACTGAAGTTTCAATTCCACCCAGTTGGGAATGGTGCCCGATTTTATCTTTCCATGCTTGCTTGTCAGAAGCCATTTCTTACAGTTTTTTCAATTCAATATTCCTGAACATCACTGTCATCGGTGGCCCTACATGCACCTGAAGCCCCAAAAGGCCATCAGCCCTCCTATTAACCGGGTCTTCATCCACCACCTCACTCATCAATATACCATTGACATAATGCTGCAAAACATTTCCTTTGATAATGAGGTGTAGACTATTCCAGTCTTCTGCAATGATTTTCTCTCCGAGTGCATCTCTAGAACCAAGTTCATTGGTCACTTCCAGCCCTTTCCATGCATTTCTCTCTACATATTGCCTTACATCTCCAGGAGGATCTTGGGGATTGATTTTGGTTTGCTGCCCCCTATAAGCTAGGGTAGTCCTTTTGCGCTCTTCATAATTCTGTCCAGTGTACCTGTTGCGCCCATCAATATCTGCTTGATATCCCCTAAGTGCAAAAGGCACATCCCGGACTGGTTCACTTCTGTAGTTGACACCGGAATTGCCATCTACTGAAATTTTGAAATCAAGCTTCAACTCGAAATCAGCTGGCTGACCATCTTCCCAAATCAAAAAAGAATTGGCTTCAAGTGGCCTCTCCGGGGTGATCTGTCCTATGAGATTCCCGTCCTCTACCCTCCATATCAAGGAATCCCCCTGCCATCCGGCAAGGGTAATCCCATCAAAGATCGATTTAAACTCATTTTCAGCATCTGAAGCTTCTGGTAGGGAATCATTTAAGGCATTTCTTCCTCCGCATCCTATAGCTGCAATTTGGATCTGAAGCAAAAGTGCGAATAGTAACTTATATCTCATTTTGTGCATGGCTATGCTTATTTTTTATACACTTCATGATCAGGATTTCCACCAGAAACCAAGTAGGCCATCAAGTCTTTCAATTCCTCTTTGTTCAAGCGGTTGATCATACCTGGCATCATGATAGAGATATCCGACAACTTTTTGCTGTTGACTTGGCTCTTTGGAATTTCTTTAAGTACATCCGGAGCAAATGGATTCTGGGAAACATAGAAGGTATTTTTATCTTCATTGGTCAACTTGCCCATAAGAGAAGTGCCGTCTTTGAGGTAGAAGATGGTCGCTGCGTACTGATCACTGATGACCGCACTTGGATTGATGGTAGATTCCAAGATATCTTTTGGTGAGAACCTTGTGCCCAACTGGGTCAGATCTGGACCCACAAACCCACCTTCCCCTTGCATGGAATGACATGAAAGACACATCGTAGCTGCATACATGGCTTTACCTTTGGCTAAATCCCTACCATGAAGACTATCCATAAGGGGAAGAGCATCTTCAATTTTCCAGTTTTTCCCAGGTCCTTGTGGCTGAACATCTGTCACCCGTAGGTCATTGCCATTTCCAGTAAGCAAGGCTACTCCTGAGAGTTCATTGTACCGATCAAAATCTCTTGGATCCACGTGAGTGAGGGCCATTTTTCGTGCTCTATCAATGAAGCCCACATAACTTCTTCCTCCTTTATACTTGAATGCATCTTGTATCCAGGTAAAATAGGCTTCTCTTGCTTCAGGGGTCCAGCCTGTTTTGGCTTTCCCTAATACAGTGGCATAATACGTCTGCTGTGCAGGTGGTACATTCGCAAGCATATTTGCGATATCCAGACCATATTGAGGATTTCGGAAGATGAGGTCTGAAGAAGAAGTGAATGTCTTTTGATAATCTGCATCATCTTGGGCAACTTTTAAAAGAGCCAAGGTCTTGTTTACCGCATCGGGTGCATCAATATGAACCAGCAAATTGCTAAGCGCGCGGTCAAGATTGTTGTTATTTGCAGGAAAATGCGGATCCAAATAGCTAATCAATTGCTGTTGAACCTGACCACCGGGTGCGTCATACCTGAAAAGGATCAATTCTACAGCTCGCAAAAGATTCATTTTTTGCGCATTGCTCAATTTGCTGTAATCTACCTCCATCAAAGACTGAAGCATTGGAGTTGCCCATGCTTTTTCCCCATGTCTTGCCAAAGCGATAATCGCTTGGATTTTGGTGGCCGGATCTTTTTCCTGTAAAGCTTTTTCTTTCCATTCTTTTACCGGCTGATGTTCCAAGGCTATTCTGGCGGCATATTGGATGAACCGGTCTTCATGCTTTAAATGAGACCATGCTGCCTCAACTGCCCCGGATTTTGGACCTCCACTATGATATGCCTCAAGAGAACGTCTGATTTGATGGGCTTCTGGAAGAGAAGCCTGCTGGCTCATGTTATTTTTTTCATCCGGTTTGCCATCATAATACACTCTATAGACGTCAGATTCCAACCTTCTACCTCCAGTCATGAAGTACATGGCACCATCCGGACCAATTTCACCATCTGTCAACGGAAGTGGTGAACCTGAGATAAATTCCTCAGCTGTAGCCGAATATGTAGCACCTGAATGTTCCAGGTGAACGGCATAGATGATGCCGAAACTCCAATCAAAAGCAAACAAAGCTTTACGGTACTTCTCAGGGAAAGCAGCCTCTGTACCAAACATGACGTTGGTCGGAGAGCCTTGCCCTATGTTCAGGGTAGCCGGTAAATTGTCAGGATATTCAGGTGACCATTTTTGGTTACCTGTCCTCCAGCCAAATTCACTCCCACTTGTGACATGGCAGATACGTGTGGGCCTATACCAAGGCATCCCAAAATCCCATTCCATATCGGAGTCATAGGTAAAGAGTTCACCTGCTTCATTGAAGGCTATGTCATAGGCATTTCTAAAACCTGCACTAAACAATTCCCATTTTTTGCCCTCCGGGTCTATTTCGGCTATCCATCCTCCAGGGGCCATGCGGTTGTTGGCATGTCCACGGGGATCTTTGATTAAGGGAAAAATATTGTCCTCATCCCAAACTCTTGGAAGTCTATAAGCATCCATTTCCGGAACATCTACATGGTTACCGGCTACAATAAATATGGATTGTTTGTCTGGAGACAGGATCATGCTATGAGGGCCATGTTCTCCGGGCTCGCCTTTAAGGGATTTGATCAATGTGATGGTTTCATACTGATCATCTCCATCTAGATCTTGTAGTCTATACAATCCGGTACCTTTGTCAAATTGGTCATTGGCATTGTGATTGACCATTACGTAAAGGCTGTTAAAGGCAAACAAAACGCCTTGGGCATAGCCCATTCCAATTTGGTCTTCAGGCCCGGTTCCGATATGCATTTTCTCGACTTTGGGAGCTAACGAATCCGAACCGATTGCAGGAATTTCCAATCTATATAGCGCACCATATTGGTCTGTTGCGATTAGCCTTCCTTTGTCATCGAAGGTCATGCCGACCCAGCTTCCTTGGTCATTGGCACCTGGGCTGTAAATGTGTTCAGCTTTGAATCCGGCTGGCAATTTTAATTTTTCCACTTTGGGATGAAGCGGGGCAGCAGGTTCTTTTTGGGTACAATTTGATCCAATCAGAAGCAATACCAGCCAGAGCACATATTGCTTTCCAAGCGTTCGTAAAGTCATAACATTGCTATTTTGGGGTAAGTATTTATCAAAGCCATATTGTGGCAAGTGAATATTTCAAACTATCTTAAATGTAACGCAAACCATTAGCTTTTCTAAGCCAAACACAAGAGATAATAGCCTTTAGTCAAATCAAGCGGTTAATATGAGTTTTTGTATTGTATTATGTATCCTGCTCTATGCTGTTTGGATCTATCATTCAACCTGCAGTATCCAGCATCATAAAATTGCCATTCTTCTCATTTTTTCATATCTCAAAATCTTGATGTAAAAAATGGAGTCTTACTTGATTTCAATTGAAAAAGGTGACAATTGCAAAATAGTGTAATCATTCTTTTCATTTCGAGCATTAAAAGTCTATCTACAACAATAAACTGTTTTCAACCTTCCCATGGCCATCTGGGGTGGTATAAAAAGGACGCTGTTCAACAACGTAATGGGTATCTTGAGGAATCCCAAGTGCATGGTAAATGGTCTGATGCACACTATCAATCTTAATTGGATTTTCAATCGTCTTACAGGGTCTTTCATCGGCTGTTTTTCCAAAAACATGGCCTCTTTTGACACCCCCTCCAAAAAGCAGCATTGATACTCCATCGGTAAAATGTCTGTGCATGCCATAATTTTTTAAGTCATCTATGACATCAGGAACATCTACCTGATCTTGTACTTTGAGCTCAGGTCTTCCTTCGGTCAGCATATCCCTACTGAATTCGGTAGCTACCACTACCAATGTCCTTTCCAGATGACCTGATTGATCAAGATCTTTGATCAGTTGGGCTATAGGTGCATCGATCAACCTTTTCATATCTTTTAACCTGGTGTGACCATTGTCGTGCGTATCCCAACCGAAGAAGGGCTCATACTCTGTGGTCACGGCAATAAATCTCGCTCCCTGCTCTGTAAGCCTTTTGGCCATCAGACAACCCAACCCGAATTTTCCTGTATTGTACTTGTCGTAGCTTTCCCTTGGCTCCTGACTCAAATCAAAAGCTTTAGCTTCTGGGGAATTGAGCAAGATATAAGCTTGTTCCATGGCGTTTTTTAAAGATTCTTTTTGATAATCACTGCCATATTCTCCCATTTCACTGGCTTGGATCAGCTTTTGGTAAAGCTCATTTCTGCTTTCAAATCTTCTTGTCCCCATACCTACCGGAGGCCTAACACTTTCCAATCCTGATGAGGGATCAGGAATTAAAAATGGACCAAACTCGCTTCCCAAAAATCCAGCACTGTGAAAAGCCTTTAGCTCCTCTCCCTCACCAACAGTAAAACGCTGCCCAATATTGATAAATGGCGGTATCACCGGATTGAGAGGCCCACGCTCTTTCGCAATCCACGAACCTATATGCGGCACTAAAACAGCCTGTGGGGGCTCGTAGCAGGTGTGCCAGTGATATTGATGGCGGGTATGTAAAATATGCCCTAAGTCTGCTGCCACATAAGACCGGATCAGGGTCCCCTTATCTATTACCTTGGCTAGATTTTCCAGTCCCTCCGAAAAATGTATCCCATCCAATACCGTTGGTATAGATAGAAAAGTACTGAGCACCTCTTTTGATTCCATCCCTTTTCTAAAAGGAGTATAGCGCTTTGGATCAAAAGTCTCGGTATGCGCCATCCCTCCAGCCATAAACAACAAGATCACTGTATCTGCGCTTGATTGTATCGCAGACCTTCCACAAGAGGTCAATAAGCCTGAAACCGGCGCGGCAGTTGCCATTGTTGCCAAAGCCGCAGCACTGCTTTTTTTGATAAAATCCCTTCTGTTCATGGTCTAATGAATGAGTTGAAATTCAGGCTGTAAAACCAAAGCCCACATCAAATCCTGTATATTTTCAGGACCGTAATTTGCAGAAAGCACACCTTTTGCCACTTGCAGTTCTTTGGAATTTGGCTTCCTTAGCAAAAACTCACCATACAGGGCATCAACAAGGCTAGCTGGATCAGGATAGGCATGCCACCACCGCTTGCTCCCTCTTTCCAATACCTCATTTAGCTTTGCTCCATTTGTAAGCTCCAATGCCTGTAAAAGATTTGCCTGCATGTCCCGCTCTGTCGCTACCACTTCTCTGGAAGGCCTGCCTAATGCTGTCAAAAAAGCATTATTTGCAACCAAAGATGCTCTCACTATCTGCTGCCTGACTTGCTCTTCAGGCCTTAGCTGAAAAGGGTTGTATTTGATATCCTTGTGTTCAAATAATGGACTTACAAGCGCACTTAAAGCGTCTGCAAACTGCTCCGCATTCAATCTCCTACTCACCATACCCCTAAATACGTAATCCTCCCGCTTCAGCTGGTCCGCTGAGGTCAGTACATCTACCGGCTGCTGGTAAGTCTTTGAACTGGCAATCAGAAAAATCAGTTGTTTCAAGTCATAACCATCATTAGCAAAATTATTTGCCAACCAGTCCAAAAGATCTTGGCTCCAAGGTTCATTGTCCATTTCATCGACTGGCTCTACCAGCCCTCTACCCATCAGCTGCTTCCAGATCCTGTTGACTAAGGTCCTATACAGACGTCCATTAGCTGGCTGCACCAATGTCTCTGAAAGTTGTCGCAGTTTCTCAGCTCTCGATGCTAGGCTATCTATATTTCCCAACTCCTTCCACAACACAGCTGTCTTGGCCATTTTACCTGTTGGCTGGTCACATCTGTTGATTTCCAATACACTATCAGCAAAAACATTTGCAAATGCATATGCCTGATCGAGCTTCCAGTCACTGATGAAGCTATCGTGGCAAGAGGCACATTTGAGGTTAAGACCCAAAAAAACCTGCCCTACATTTTGTGCAGCTTGCATTTCGGTGCGCTGACTGGCATTTACTGTGCCCCTCCATTGAATTCCAGCTATAAAACCCTTTGCCCTGTCATCAGGATTGAGCAATTGCCTTACAAATATATCATAAGGCATATTTGTCCGAAGTGCCTCATACAACCAATCGGTAATATTGTATCTACCATTGGTGATATACCCTGTTCCTGAATAGTCGTTTCGTAAATGGTCATTCCAGAAAGTCAGCCAATGTTGGGCAAAATCATCTTCCCTCTCCAAAAGCTTCCTCAACCAATTTTGTCTTTTATCGGGATCAGGATCATCTACAAAAGCAGCATAAGTTGCTGCATCCGGAAGCAATCCCAACACATCTAAAAAGATCCTTCTCAAATATATCCGATCATCTACAACTGGCCTCCAGGTAATTCCTTTTTCTTCAAAATAAGCATTTACCCAACGGTCAACTGGATTTTCCAAACCTTTTAACACTTTTGGGAGCACCGGATTTCTGGGAGCCAATTCAGCTACCCGGTAAAGTGAAGGCATCTCGACCCCATCCGGCCATAGTGCCCCTTTTTCTACCCAATAAGAAAGTAAGGCAATCTCATCCTTTGAAAGCTGCTTACCTTTGGCTGGCATAACTTCCTTGTGGTGTATCGGAAGTTTGACTCTCCTGATCAACTCACTTTGGTCAGGAAATCCTGCTTTGATAATTTCACCGCTTTCTCCTCCTGCAAAGAGAAATTCCTTAGTATCAAGGCGAAGTTTTCCCTCTGTTTTCGCACCACTGTGGCATTTGTAACAGTGATGAGCAAAAATCATCCGAACCTGTCCGACTAGCTTAAGATCTGAATCCGAAGCGAGTTCATATTCATTTTGAAAATCCGAAAAATCAAATTGCTCCGTGGACCTGTTTTGAATAACAGAAATCAAAAAATCTTCACCAAAAGTCATTGAAGCGCCATAATGTCCGGCAGCTAATATTCCCATACAGGTGAAAAACAACAACAACCTGTACGTGCGAATGACTATAATTTGAGTAGTCAATATTGCTTTTTGATGAAAATAAAGCACAAACAATGACAACAACCCCGCAAGCATCCCCAGGATTTGGTGCTTTTCCATTAAATCCCCTGTAATATTTTCGGCAGTCATCATCAGGAAACCCAAGACTGCCGCCAAAACAGCAGCAATACCTCCTCCCCAAACCAATGCCTGAATGCCTTTCCGATAGGAAGAAAAAAATCTTTTAAACGAGATCAACTCCAACAATCCAGCAAACAGAAGCAGGCCAATGGGAAAATGAACTACCATTGGATGTAATCTTCCTAATAACTGCCAAAGCCAGAATGTTTCCATTGCAAGTGATAAGTTATGCTTTTATAGAAAAAAACAAAAACAGATACAAAAAACACCCCTTATTACCAAAATTCATCCTGAACTGATTGCCTTTAAATAAAGCTTTGACAATGAGCGGTCCGCATATCGATCCGCCTCCCACAATTTTACACTTGCTATTTTGCACTCCTCTTGATACATTCAGATTTGAAGTATCATTTACCCACAATACAGGATGATACAGGACAGTTTTTGAAGATTAGATGCTGACCTTGACTTATTCAATAAATATCAATGCCTTTTAAGCAATCATGACTCATCATTTCACCAAATTGAATACCCATCTGTTTAGGATAGCCTGTGGGCTGGTCTTGCTGTTATCTTTTTCAAGGTGCGCGGAAAAGCCAAAACTTGATATACGAAAGGGGAGCCACATCGTACTTATTGGGAATAACCTATGCTCCAGGATGTTGGAATATGGGGGTCTGGAAACAGAACTTCATGTCAATTTTCCTGATAGCTTACTGTATATCCGTAATATGTGCGATGGTGGAAACACACCCGGCTTTCGTGCCCATTCAGGACGAATGGAACCATGGGCTTTTCCTGGCGCAGAAGCATTTCAAACAGAACTCGCCAATGAATCTCAAAGTGAGGGGCATTTTGAAAGTCCCGATGAATGGATCAGCAGACATAAGGCCGATATCATCATAGCATTTTTCGGATTTAATGAGTCATTTCAAGGTGAAGCTGGATTGGAAAATTACAAGGCAGAACTTGAGGCTTTTGTCAAACACACACTTTCTCAGCAATACAATGGCGTTTCAGCGCCTCAATTGGCACTTGTTTCACCGATAGCATTTGAAGACTTATCTGAAATTAAAGATTTACCAAATGGAAAGCTGGAAAACCAAAACCTGAAATTATATGCAAATGCCATGAGGGAAGTTGCAGAAAAGCATCAAGTACCTTTTGTAGATGTATTTGGTCCTTCCCAGAAATGGTATGCTTCGAGTAAAAATCCACTAACCATAGACGGCTCCCAACTCAATACTGAGGGGTATGAGAAGCTTTCAAAATATCTAACAGCAGAACTTTTTGGCAAATCCAAATCAGCTGTGGAGCATTATCGTGAGGCCATACATGCAGCTGTCATGGAGAAAAACTGGATGTGGAATAATGACTTCAAAATACCAAATGGTGTCCATGTCTACGGTAGAAGATATAATCCTTTTGGCCCTGACAACTATCCAGCCGAACTGGAAAAAATAAGACAGATGACAGCGATTCGGGATGAAGCCATCTGGGCAGCATCCAAAGGGGAAGCTTATGACTTAGCAGCCGCTGATAGCAAAACAATCACTCTCCCTCCTGTGGAAACCAACTACAACCCGCAACAGAACGGAAGCCTAGAATATCTTTACGGGCAGGCTGCTTTGGACAAACTCACCGTTCCAGATGGATATAAAATCGAACTTTTCGCCTCAGAAGTGGAATTCCCAGATCTAGCAAACCCTGTACAGATGTCTTTTGACAATCAGGGACGACTGTGGGTAGCTACTATGCCCAGCTATCCCCACTACCGACCTGGAGACACCAAACCAAACGACAAACTCATTATCCTAGAGGACACTGACAACGACGGCAAAGCTGACAAACAAACAATTTTTGCCGATAACCTTCACCTTCCAATAGGATTTGAAATAGCTCCTGAGGGCGTATACCTTTCCCAAGGAAGCCATTTGAAATTATATACTGATACTGATGGAGACGGAAAGGCAGATAGAATCGAGGTTTTGCTAAGTGGCTTTGACGACCATGACACACACCATGCGATCAGCGCCTTTTCTGCCGACCCTTCAGGTGCCATTTATATGGCTGAAGGTGTTTTTCTACACACCAACGTAGAAACATCCTATGGACCTGTACATGCCACAAATGGTGGATTTTACAGATATAATCCTGCCAGACACCACTTAGAGCGAACAGCTCAGCTGTCAATTCCAAACCCTTGGGGCATTGCTTTTGACGATTGGGGACAGAATTTCTTTGCAGAAACTTCAGGACCTGATGTCCGCTGGATGATGCCAGGATCTGTTTTACCCAGATATGGAGAAGCTACCCACAAATCCGAAAATTTAATCGAAGAGGCCCATCGCGTAAGGCCTACCTCAGGTCTTGAATTTGTCTCCAGTAGACATTTCCCAGATGAGGTGCAAGGTGATATGTTAATTGCCAATACAATCGGTTTTCTTGGCATGAAACAGCATAGGATGATTGAAGATGGAACAGGGTATAAGACCGTCCATAGACAGGATCTTGTAAAAGGCTCGGATAGAAACTTCCGCCCAGTAGATATGGAATTTGCGCCAGATGGTTCGTTGTATTTCATTGACTGGCACAATATTCTGATTGGCCACATGCAGCATAACGCACGGGATCCACTGAGAGACCATGTGCATGGTAGAATATATAGGATTACCTATCCTTCAAGGCCACTTGTAGAGCCTGCCAAAATCTCCGGAGCATCAGTTGACCAGCTTTTAGAAAACCTCAAACTGCCTGAATACAGGAGCCGCTATAGGACCAAAAGGGAATTAAGGGGACGAAGTAAAGATGAAGTACTTCCTGCGCTCCAAAAATGGACCACCAAATTGGACAAAAATGACCCAAGGTACGAACACTTTCTACTTGAAGCCATGTGGGTAAGTTGGGGTCTTAACGAAATAGACGAAACCCTACTCAGGCAGCTGTTAAATGCCAAAGACTACAGGGCTAGAGCTGCTGCGGTCAGGGCAGTGCGGTACAATGGACACAGGCTCAAAAACCAAAGTGACTTGCTGATGCAGGCTGTAAAAGACCCTCATGGCAGGGTAAGGTTAGAGGCCATTGTAGCGGCTTCATGGCTTCCAAAGGAAAAAGGTTTGGCCATATTGGCAGAAGCAGAAAACATGCCATTGGACAATTGGATGGTCCATGCACATGAAGCTGCAGTTGCCCATATCAATGGTATCAGTGTAAGAGAGAAAAAAGAAGAATCCATTAAATCTCACCTTTCCGGTGGCGATCTTGAGCTGTTCCAAATAGGCAAAGAAATCTACAATAGAGAAGGATTCTGTAGCACCTGCCATCAACCTGACGGCAAAGGACTTTCGGCCTCGATGTTTCCACCGCTTGTTGGTACCCAATGGGTACTAGGCAATGAAGAAAGGCTCATTAAGGTAGTACTAAAGGGTCTGATGGGACCTATGGAGGTAGCGGGCAAAACCTATACTGGTCAAGTACCCATGACACCTTATGAAGGCATGCTGAACGACAATGAAATTGCTGCAGTACTCACCTATGTGCGCAACTCTTTTGGAAACAAAGCACCTGCCATTCAACCTGAAAAGGTGAAATCAGTCCGAGCAAATGTTGCAGACAAAAAGGGATTTTACTCACCTGACGAGCTGCTCAAGGCGCATCCTTTGGAAAAACAATAAACCTCAAACCAAAATAACCATGAACAAGATTCCTTTTTTATTTGGTGCCGAAGTATATACTTGGTACATGAATCAGGATGGAGAAACGTACAAAGATCAGCTCGGACACATGATTGAGGTCATTGCCAAAGCTGGCTTTTCAGGAATCCAGCCGATTTTTACCTGGATGGGTAAATTGTCCGATCCTGTCCTACTTGAAGAAAAATTAAAAGAGCAAGGCATAGAATTGGCTGCTGTTGCACTTGCCTTGCCTTGGAACGAAACTAAAGAGACCGTTGAGGAAAGGAAAACAGCAGATGCCGCAATTGATTTGCTAAAAAGATTTCCCGGATCCGTTTTGTGTACCGTACAGATTCCAACCGGGCGGCACAATCTACAGGCAAGAAGAAAACAGCTTGTGGATATCGTCAATACAGTGTCCAAGCGGGCTGCCGATCAAGGGGTGATGAGCAGTTTTCATCCAAATTCACCCCATTCTTCCATTACCCGTACAGAAGAAGACTACAAGGTGATCCTCGAGTCCCTAGATCCCACTGTGACAGGGTGGTGCCCAGATGTAGGACACATTATCAATGGGGAGATGGACCCTTTGACCATCATGAAAACATACAGCTCCCTGATCAATCATGTGCATTATAAAGATTGGGATGGAAATCCGGAATTTACCCTTATGGGAAATGGAAAAGTTGATCTAATCGGCATTACCAAGTGGCTAAGGGAAGTCAACTACAGCGGTTGGATCATTTGTGAAGATGAAGGAAAAGAGGCATTATCTGACCCTGATTTTGTCACGCTACACGATGGACAGTGGATTCAGCAAGTTCTCATCCCGCAAATTTTTTAAGCCATGCCTTCAGTTTCATCTAAAGGAGTCAATATCCATTATGAAGTTCGCGGCTCAGGTGAGCCCCTACTTTTGATCATGGGCATCACTGCACCGGGTTCTGTGTGGGAAAAACATGTTGCAGCCTGGGAAAGTGATTTCAGCTGTATTTTAGTCGACAACAGGGGTGTCGGGCAATCTGATGTACCAACCGGACCATATACATCCTTGCAAATGGCAGAAGATTGTATTGCTGTTTTAGATCATCTTGGAGTTCCAGCTGCACATGTCGCAGGTGTTTCGATGGGAAGCATCATCGCCCAGCAGATTGCCATTCATCATCCAGCCAAAGTCAAATCTCTAGTACTGATGTGCCCTTGGGCAAGGTGCGACCATATGGCTAAGACAATCTTTGAACATATGGTTACCTGCAAGCAAAAGTTTACAGCGGCAGAGTTTTCCCGATATATCCAACTTTTGATCTTTTCCAAAAGCACATGGGACAGGAATTACGACAATTTGGTTGAGGATCAACAAAATGCCCTTTTGGATCCAAATCCGCAGACTCTAGAAGGTCTCCAAGGACAAGCGGCTGCATGTATTGGCCACAACACGATTGATCTATTACCTTCCATTTCCAGTCCTACCTTGGTACTAGGTGGCACAGCAGACCAGTTTACACCACAATGGATGACAGAAGAGGTGGCTCGCGCAATTCCGGAATCAGAGTTGGTCCTATATCCTGAAGCAGGCCATGCATTTCATTGGGAGTTTTTAGAAGAATTCAATGACACCGTTCTGAAGTGGCTATTAAGCAAAAACAACTGATTCTTTTATCACTAAAATGCCCGGCTAAATAACCGGGCATTTTTTGATGAGGTAAGCTCAAAGACCATGTTTGGCACACATTTCTGTGATAAGTTTATATCCGTTTTCAGCCATCTCCCAAGGCGCAGAAAATTCCCTCCACACCCCAATGGCATTTGCAAAATCAGGATCATTTCTCGTAAATCCTTCAATCGTTAACCAGCCTTTATATCCTACTTCAGCCAAAGTTGCAAAAGTCTCATCCCAAGGCACATGACCAGAGCCTGGTGTACCTCTGTCATTTTCGCTAATATGAAAATGACCTAGTCTTGGTGCAATAAATCTGATAGCCTCTCCTAGGTGCTTTTCTTCCATATTGGCATGGTGGGTATCAAACATTGCCCTGACATTGGGATGATTGACAAGATCCAAAAGATGTCCTAACTGTTGCATGGTATTGCATAAATAGCATTCAAACCTATTGAGTGCTTCTGGTGTAAGAAGAATACCAGCTTGAGCGGCATAATCACCAGCTTGATAAAGTACCTCAGCACTACGTTTGTATTCTTCTTCTACTGGCGCTGCTTTAGAAAAGGTAGCAAAAGCAGAGTGAAAGGGACCACACAAGACCTGAGAGCCCAATTCCTGCGATCTATCTATTGCCCATTTTATTTTGTCCAAACCTTGCATCCGGATTTTAGGATCTTCGCTAATCAGGTTTTCATCTGGACTTAGGACAAATACAGTAGTAACCTCCAGCCCTATGGATCGACAATATTCACCGATACGTCTGTAGGCAGCAGCATCAGGAGAGCCAACAAAAAATTCCGCTCCATCATAGCCAATTGCTTTCAACCTGTCTAAAATCGGCATAAGATCATCTGACATATTAGATGACCAAGCTAAAACATTGAATCCTAACTTATTCATAATTTCGGGTTTTGTTATTTAAAGTCCTCCACTTTCATCCCTTTCCTAAAAGTATTGAACCCAAACATGCTGGGCTTGTAATCTCCTACGATTCCTACTTCTAAAGCTGGCGTTATAATCTCAGACTTCTCAAGTGACCAGAAAACTGCATTTACAATTAACCTGCGTAGGTCATCACTAAGCAAATCAACAGAAGCTCCCATGGTAGTAGTAAAAACCTTTCCTTTTTTTCCTCCTTCAATCTGATAATCTTTGGTCCAAGCCAAAGGCATCAAGCTTTTTTGCCAGATCACCGGTGAATCAGCAGTCATTCCTTGAGTAGGCTGCCCCCATACCAGCACCTCTGCATCCCGGGTGAGGTTGCGGACAGTATATACGTCTGAGGCGACCCAAATATCATCTACTCCTCTAAGGATAGGGTGGTCAGCCTGCTGTGCCAGACCATCTATTAATGCTCTCGCACCTTCTTTGGCATGTTCGCCATGATGGGCTACCCATGTTTCACCAAGGATCTTTTGCCCAAATCCACCTTCCCATCCTGCCTCTTTGCTTTGCCAGTGGTATTTGGCATAGGGACTGTTTTTGTTTTTTTCATAATGAAAAGCATGAGTAGCAGTTCGGAGTCCGATTATCGGCTTGCCAGCTTGAAGGTATTCATGAAAAAACTTGGTCTGCTCATCAGGTAGTTCGCGGAACCTGGTCAGAAGAATCATCAAGTCGGCCGAAGCCAAGTGCTCCAGTCCGGGGATGTTGTTTTGAAAAGAAGGAACTATATGACCTGTCTGGGGTTCGATGGGGAACAATACCGTACAGGTAAACCCATAATGTGTAGCAAGGAGCTTACCCAACATTGGCATCCCCTCCTCAGAGCGGTATTCGTCATCCCCACTGACCAAAACAATGTGTTTGCCTTTACCCGGCCCTTCCTTACCCTCAAAGCGAAGCCATGTTTTGCCCTGCTGGGCATGAAGACAGGAAGACAACAACAGCAACACCATAGTCCCTATGGCTGCTCTTTTATTCCAATAAACAATTAGCGATATCATCATTCGGTTTTTCGGGTAAATGGTAAACAAAGAGTTATTTTCATGGCTTAAGATAGTTTGAATCCCTTTTTCATAAAAGAGAATTGTGATAAGCAAAATGACACATTTTTAAGCTTATACTGCAACATGCGCTCTAATTACTAAAACCTATTCTAATACTGGTTCAATAACATCAATGGGTTAGCACATTATTTCTAATGGCAAGATTCATCATGCCGAATATTTTAGTATAAAACGTCTTTTCAT
>DAIPZN010000086.1:0-19991 GCA_036782195.1 Cyclobacteriaceae bacterium
ATATTTATATTCCATGCAACAAATCCGAAAATAAATGAAAACCCAAAATTCCTTTCAAATTGCCTTGCTTGCCCTTTGGCTGATCACATCCTGCCAAACAAAACATGAACAAATTGACTTTGACACGCTGACAGAGGAAGAAAAAAGACTTCCTGAAAATGCTTTGGCAGGAATTACATTAGCCGAAGGCCTTCAAGCCACTCTCTTTGCTTCTGAACCAGCTATTACAAACCCTACCAATATGGATATTGATCATAAAGGAAGAGTTTGGGTGTGTGAAGCATACAATTACCGTCCGGCAATAACAGGCAATGAGCCCAAATCGAATGGGGATAGGATTGTGATATTAGAGGATACTAACGGAGATGGGGTACAAGATAAACATACCATATTTTATGAAGGCCCTGAACTCAATGCTCCTCTGGGAATTTGGGTCATGGGCAATAAAGCTATTGTTTCCCAAAGTCCATATGTTTGGTTATTTACAGATACTGATGGAGATGATAAAGCTGACCTAAAGGAAATTATTTTTCAGGGCATTTCCGGAGAACAACATGATCATGGAATGCATGCTTTTGTATTTGGCCCTGATGGAAAATTCTATTTTAATTTTGGAAATGAGGGAGAAAGACTTTTAGACCGTAATGGCAATCAGGTAAAAGATATCTACGGTACGCCCATCTCTCCTGAGCATTTCAAGCAAGGGCTGGTTTTTAGATGTAATCAGGATTTTGAAGAAATAGAGATGCTAGGGCAGAACTTCAGAAACAACTACGAAGTTGCTGTCGATTCATACGGCACGATGTGGCAATCAGACAATGATGATGATGGCAACAAAGGTGTTAGAATCAATTTTGTGATGGAAGGAGGCAACTATGGCTACAAAGATGAAATGACTAATGCCAGCTGGAGCGCAAATAGAACCAATAAGGAAAAGGAAATACCGATGCAACACTGGCATTTGAATGACCCCGGAGTTGTCCCCAACTTGCTTCAGACCGGTGCAGGATCACCAACAGGGATTTTGGTGTATGAAGGAAGACTTTTGCCTGAAGTTTTTTGGGACCAGATGATCCATACAGATGCAGGGCCGAACATCGTACGTGCTTATCCTGTAGCTAAACAAGGTGCTGGATATACTGCAGAAATTGTCAACATCATGGAAGGTACCAAGGATCAATGGTTTAGACCTTCTGATCTATGTGTAGCGCCTGATGGATCTTTATTTGTTGCTGACTGGTATGATCCAGGAGTCGGGGGGCATCAGGCTGGCGATTTAAACCGTGGACGCATTTTCCGCATTGCTCCAGATAAAGGAAATTACAAAGTTCCGGATTATGATCTTACCACAGTAAAAGGTGCTGTAGAAGCACTACAGAACCCCAATCTTTCATGGCGTTATCTTGCCTGGATGGCCTTAAAAAGTATGGGGAAAGATGCAGAAGCCGAACTTGCTGCGCTTTATCAAAATCATGAAAATCCTCGGATCAGAGCAAGGGCTTTATGGTTGCTGACAAAAATTCCCGGAGTAGGAGAATCCTATATTCAAAAAGGATTGGCAGACTCCAATTCCGATTTACAAATCTTGGCGGTCAGGGCGGCTAGACAAGAGAGGGTAGACCTAATTCCCATATTGGAGAAGTTGGCCAAGCATGAAGATCCCCAGGTGAGAAGGGAAGTTGCAATTGCATTGAGATATCATACTTCTCCCCATGCGCCGAAGATATGGGCCACCTTGGCTGATCAACATGACGGGAAGGATAGATGGTATTTGGAGGCCTTGGGAATTGGCGCAGATAAGCAGTGGGATAGCTATTATGCTGCCTGGACCATGGACAAGAATGAAGCGTCAATGTCTACACCTGCTGCCAAAGATGTAGTGTGGAGAGCAAGGACAGGCAAGTCACTGCCTCACTTGGCAGCTTTTGCTGCTTCAGAATCAGAACCTTTAGAACAACGCCTCCGATATTTTAGGGCTTTTGACTTCAATCCTGATGGTTCAGGTAAGTCAGCCTACTTGATAAAAATGCTTGCGATGAATAGCTCAGATCAAAATCAGATCAATAAGCTTGTCATCAACCACTTGGAGCCTAGTTATGTGAAACAATCCGCTTTGGCCCAAAAAGCTCTTGATGAAGTGCTTAGGGAAAGTGAAGGAACAATAGAATTTGTTGAATTGGTGCAAAAATTCGGAAGGAAGGATCAATTCGGTAAATTGACTCAACTTGCTTTGGCCAATTATGACAACAATATCGGCAGAAGTGCTGCAGCAACGCTCCTAAGATTGGGAGGTTCTAATGAAGTATCCAAAGTTTTAAATGGTAAAGACGAACGTCAGATCTTGGATATGTTAATGGCATTAAGAGGAGTAGGGTCTAAAGAATCATTGGAACTTTTGGAAAAAGCCGCATTTAATCCATCTTTTAGCCTTAACGTGCGAAGAGAAGCAACAAGTGCTATAGGTGGAAGCTATGCCGGAGAAGAGAGGATTCTGGCTTTGCTAAGAGAAAATGCTATTCCTGAAAATCTTAAAGCATCTGCTGTCACTGGAGTAAGTAGGGCATGGAGAAAAAGTGTCAGAACAGAAGCTGCAAGTTACTTGGATAATGGTGGCCAAAACAATGCTTTGCCTCCAATGAAAGATTTGTTGGGTATGACAGGTGTAGTTGAAAATGGATTAACAGTTTTCAAAAATAACTGTGCAGTTTGTCATCAAGTCAATGAGATAGGAATGGATTTCGGTCCTAAACTTTCTGAAATCGGCAGTAAGCTTTCTAAAGAGGCCCAATACATTGCTATTATCCATCCAGATGCTGGGATTAGTTTTGGCTATGAAGGACACATTCTCCAAACTAAAGATGGAAGTACTTATGGAGGAATCATCAGCAGCAGGACAGAAACAGATATTGAACTGAAAATGCCTGGAGGCTCCCTTACTCAGCTCAAGACCAGTGATATAGCAAGTATCAAACAGATGGACAATTCCATGATGCCATCAGGCTTGGAAAAGGCGATGGAAACTCAAGAATTGGTTGATTTGGTAGAATACCTGATGAGTCTGAAGAAAAAATAATTTCTTTATTATTCGACAATCCTTCCTCATTCCAATCTGGGAAGAGGAAGGATTTTTATTTCTAAAGCTAAAAATTGGATTTGTAGCAGTTCAGCGTGTAATTAGGCTTACCTTTGTCAAAATTTATTTGACTCACAATGACTTTTAAAGACCTAGGACTTTCTTCCGAATTACTTTCAGCAATTCATAAAGCCAAGTATGAAAGTCCTTATCCAATCCAAGTAGAAGCCGTTCCACCTATCCTACAAGGGAAAGATGTTTTGGGAATTGCACCCACAGGTTCAGGTAAGACTGCTGCTTATGTATTGCCAATTTTGGAATTACTACAAGGAGAAAAGCAATCCAAATCAAGGGAGATTCCGGTATTGGTTTTAGTGCCAACCCGGGAATTGGCAACACAGGTTGAAGAAGTCGTAAAAGTTTTTAGCGGGTTTTTGCAGAGAAGAATCCAGACACAAGCTGTTTATGGAGGTGTATCTATCAATCCGCAGATGATGCGGCTGTTGGGTACGGAAATACTGATTGCAACTCCCGGAAGGTTGTTGGATCTCCTTTCAAAACGTTCTTTGGATTTGGGTAAAGTCAAAATGCTGGTGCTGGATGAGGCTGATAAAGTTCTGAGCCTAGGATTTAAAGATGAAGTTGACCAAATTCTCAGACTTTTGCCAAAGAACAGGCAGAATATCCTTTTCTCTGCTACTATGGATCCCCAGGTGCAACTTCTTGTAGATGGTTTGCTTCATAAGCCGGTTAATATTGCTATACAACAAGATATCATTACACCTGATCAGATTAATCAAGCTGCTTATTTAGTTCCAGTTGAATCAAAAGGTCCTTTACTTCGTCATTTGATCCAAAAAAATAACTGGAATCAGGTATTGGTATTTGCTTCATCTATTCGTACTGCAGATAATATAGCAGGAAAATTAAACAAACACGGGATTGAGGCGATTGCATTTCATGGAGACAAAAGCCAAGGGGCCAGGACAGATGCCTTGACCAAGTTCAAGGCTGGTAGAATTCGGATATTGGTAGCAACTGATCTTGCTGCAAGAGGCATTGATATCAAATTTCTCCCTGTTGTCATCAACTACGAGTTGCCGAGGTCTCCCAAAGATTATATACATAGAATAGGACGAACCGGTAGGGCAGGTGCTTCAGGTGAGGCAATCGCTTTTGTTTCTGAAGAGGAAAGACATCATTTCAAAGTTATCCAAAAAAAGATGGGAAGATGGGTAGAACTTATTGACTCAGGAGCTATGGTTTTCTAATCTAGCCAACTCATCCGCAATGCCCAGTCCTGCAAAAAAGCCATTCTGTGTCTATTCACGGTTTTGGCACCTGCTCTTCCATCTTGTTCCAAAAAGGGGTCTTCTTTGTCAGTCCAATATGAAGAACCTAGCTTACGAAATGACCCTCCCCAGCTTTCTCCTTCGGGACGGTCCGGATCTCCATTTAGAAGATATAGAACAGAAGGGGTATCCCCCATTTTGATATCGGGCTTTTGTTTATAAAATAAATTCCCAAGGTTGCCTTTGCCTTTTACGAATTTCAATACGAAGGACAGGTTTCCCCAATCCCCATTCTGCTCCCCGCCTAAATACATTCCCCTAAAAGTGGAATTGTTTTCTATCCACCAAACATCTTGATGATGGTTAAAAACATAATCCCTTGATTTAGGATCTTGGTCTGTGTTCCAAGACCCGATACTGTATATTCTGATTTTTTTCTTGATGTCCGGTGCTTGGTGTAAAGCTTCAGCTATATCCGTCATAGATCCCCAGACAAGAATATAGAGGGGTTCTGGAGAAGGTTTCCTAGCTTGTTGAATGATCCACTCTGCACCTTCGCTGAGGTTTTCTGGGACATCACTGGTTTGTGCATTCTCAGCACCTTGTTTGCTTATGTTTCTCAGCAATTCAGGAGAGGGAAAATCAGCATTTTTTTTTCGAAGTTTTTCAAAGTCTCTTTCATATGCGGAAATCACCTCAATGATATTTTCTAAAGTACCTTCATGTGGAGGGCTACTGATCAAGCCTTCTATATTGAATCTGTCAGCGTACAGTAAAAAGTGGATCAGGGACTGGTAATCATCAGGATCTCTTCCCCCGATATCCGTAGAAACAATTACCCTAGGCTTGGGAGTTGGCGGAATAGGATTTGTCTCTTTGATAAGAAAAAACATTGTCAGTATAGCTATTACAGAAGATGGCATTTTTCTTTTGATTTTTGATCAATTCTAAAATAGTTCTTTGTTTAAAATTTAGGGAGTTTTCCTGCCAGGTTAAAATGAATTCTTTCTTTTTTTCAAAGATCCGGGCTGCGTCGTGGATTGCCAAATAAAGCAAATGTTCAAATCACGCCAAGAATATATCGCTTAGATGCTGCTTGCAACCAAAGTGAGGGGTTTAAATACTTGTTGGACAGGTGGCCTGATCCAAATGATGTACTAAAAGATTTGTTTTGTCCTTAACTGCTACAGGATAATCGTGTGGATTTTACTTGAAGCATGGCTTGAGCAATAGCCTTGGAAACGAGGGTAGACATTACACTCTGAATTTCTGATGGCATCGGAAAGAGAGAACTGTTCATCAAGAAATCTTTTGTTGGTGGATGATGCCATGTATAAAAGCAAGTTTTTCCTTCACCGTTGCATTGACGACAAAAGGATAAATATCCCTATGCCCCATACTTCTGTTTAGGCTATTCATCATAAGAGAAACTGAAAGCCAATTTTGAAATATTTCATTAAAATCAATACAGGTGTAGGCATTTACTTTTACTTCCACTAAAGGCATGTAATGCTGTGCACTTACCTGAGGCCGAATGGTTAGACCATAATAATAGGCTGTTTCTAAAGTATCGATCATATGCATGTAATGGGCCCATGTTTCAGCCCAACTTTCCCAAGGATGCATAGAGGCATAGGCACTGATGAAATTTTCCTGCCAATTGGGTGAGGGACCTTCTGCATAATGTTGATTTAAGGCATCCTGATAATCTTGACGCTCATCCCCATACAATTCCCGGAATTTTTCTAAATGTGGGGAATCTGAAATCAGAAGATCCCAATAATAGTGTCCAATTTCGTGCCGGAAGTGCCCAAGGACTGTCCTATACACTTCATCCATTTGGTTGCGGGCCATTTCTCTTTCTACATCATCTGCCTCTGCAATATTAAGTGTAATGATCCCATTGGCGTGACCAGTTAGTACCCGCTGTCCATCAGGCATATCTTGATCCGATTTGAAAACAAATGCCAATCCTTTAGCAGCATCTGTTTTTTTATTGTGGAGAGGTAAATCCCAGTTTAAAAGCGCATAAACAAGCCGATGCTTGGCCATTTCGATTAGTTTCCAGCGCTCTAAGAATTCATTTTTGGAAATATCAGGTATGGTTTGGTTCAGTTCACAGGCAATACAGAATTCGCGATCTTCAAGTTCAGGTATGAGCCAGTTGCATGCATCATGTTGGTGATTGCTACAGTACCGGTACCTCTCTGATTTGTTGATAGCTTGATAAATTCCATCAGCTACATGTGCTAAGGCTACCATTTCCTTAAGTGTAGGGTCATAACCTAAAGGGTTTTGGCAGGAGACACAGCTTGTGTTATCAAAATAGACAGGTTGGTAGCACTTGCTACAGTCAAAGAGTCGCATATTCTCTATTCTTAAAAAATTCCGTTGAACGATTCATATGTATACTGAAGGAATATCCTGCAATATAGCTTAGGCATGATGCTGGGATGTTATATAGTTAAGCGTGAAGGTTCTAACTTCTTGGGATACAGCTTACAGGGATTTTTGGATGTTGTAAAATCTCAAGAATTACAACGTGGCAAGATGAGGTGCGTAGCCTATATAAAAACAAAAAAAATGAAAAGACTGATTTTTCTGATAGTAGCTGCAGTTATCGTTAATCCTGCCTGGGCGCAATGGAGTTTGGATGTAGAAAGTGGAATAGGCTTTCCCGGATACAATGAGGTGAGGATTCCAAATCAAACTGGAACCACATTCAATTTTTCCACTGATTTTGAAGCCCAGGGTTTGGTAATACCATTGCGGATCCGTCCAGGCTTTACTTTCGGCGAAAAGAATCACTTTTTTGCGCTTTATGCT
Organism: Cyclobacteriaceae bacterium; assembly: GCA_036782195.1. Classification (GTDB taxonomy): domain Bacteria; phylum Bacteroidota; class Bacteroidia; order Cytophagales; family Cyclobacteriaceae; genus DAIPZN01. The sequence continues at coordinate 7,192 of DAIPZN010000086.1, forward strand.
CCGCTGGGGATCAATTATGAAAGTAACCTTGGATTTCCTATTGCATTTCAAGGTCAGCAGTTTACTGAAGGGGAAGTGGTTTCCGGCTTCTACAAATTCAATAGCTACAGATTGACCTACAGAAGGGATTTGGTTCAAACTTCAAATTGGACAATAGGAATAGGTTTAACAGCAAAAATAAGAGATGCAAGTGTCAGGTTGGAGTCCTCCACGCAATCAGCCCGCAAAGATGATTTAGGATTTGTACCATTGCTCCATTTATTTACTGCTTATCATGGACAGGGATGGACGGCCTTTTTGGAAGGAGATGGACTCACAGGTGGACCTGGAAGGGCTTTTGATGTTTTTGTAGGCGGAAGAATTCCTGTCTTCAATAACTTAGATTTAAAAGCTGGGTATAGGATATTGGAAGGTGGGGCTGATATTGATGAGGTGTATAATTTTACACTGATCAATTTTGCGACAGTAGGCTTGATCTGGCAATTGCCTTAAAGTTAATCTAGAATCAACTTTACTGCAGCGATGACCAATACCGCTGTTAGAAGATGTTTGATGGCTTTGGAATTGAATTTTTGTGCTCCGAAATAGGCGCCTAATGCTCCTCCTACCACTGTCAGTGGCATAAGAAGCCATAGTTGCGGATCAATCTGCATCTGAAAGCCTGATGCGCCGATAAAGCCGGAAACTGAGTTGATAAAAATAAAAAGCGCACTGATGGCAGCTGTCTGCTTGACATCTGTCCATCCTAATAGCAGAAGAATAGGGGATAGGATGATGCCTCCGCCGATTCCGATCAATCCCGAACAAAACCCGATTAATATCCCTAATATAGAAGCCATCCACCACTTTTGTGCGATAAGTTGTTCTTTTGAAACAGGAAAGACATTGAGAAACCTAAGTATAGGGAAGAATAACAAAATCCCAAGGATCTTCTTGTAAAGAGAGGTTTCGATCAACAAGGTTCCTCCTAAGTATGCAGCTGGAAAAGAGCAAATTGCCAATGCGCCGAATAAACCCCATGGAATGGTGGTGACTTTCCGAAAGTTTAAAAAGGCCAGTAGCGAAACAAAAATGTTCAATACCAAAGCGGTTGGTCTGATTTGTTCAGGGGCAAAACCTATGAGTGCCAAAACCATGAGGTAGCTACTCGCACCTCCATGTCCTACAGATGCATACAAAAAAGCAAACAAAGGCAAAAGCAAATAAAGGAAGTAATCTTGGAGGATTTCAGTCATAATTTACCAAAAGTACACATTGACCATTTCTCCAGCCGGAATAAAGGCTGTATGCTCATCTACTTCAGCTATGCAATTTGCATTGCCATATGAAATGAGGTTGAAGGATTCTTGCCCCTCTAAGATATGAACTTTGCCAGCTTCTACTTTAGCTTTAAGAAAAAAAGACAGTCCCGGTGGTTTGGTGTAATCTGCTGATAGAGGGAATTTGCCATTAGGTTCAAAGTTTTGGGACTGACCCATCCAGGCTTGTATACAAGGTTTTACATATTGATTGAAGCAGGTCAAAGTGGAGGCTGGATTACCTGGTAAAGCGAATACCCATTTTTCACCTTTAAATTGTCCTATATAAAGAGGTTTTCCAGGTTTTTGACGCACCTTGTAAAAGAGCTCTTTAACTCCTGCCTGTTGTAGTCCTGATTTTACAAAATCATAATCTCCTACAGAAATCCCTCCGGACAACAGCAGGATGTCATGCGTGCTAAGCGCTTCCTTAATGGTTTTGTTGAGTGCTTCAGGTTCATCTTGAGCAAACAATATTTTGGTATTATGAATGCCCAGTTGATGTAGGTATGCTTTAAGTACTGGGCCATTGGCATCATAAATTTTGCCTTCAACAAGAGGTTGTCCCAGTTGCTGAAGTTCGTTACCTGTCAAAATCACAGCTACAGCAGGTTGCCGGTAGATATTTACTTCTGCTAATCCAACAGATGCGAGTAAACCTACCATACCAGGGGTGATGAGGGATCCTGCAGTGGCTATTGGATCGCCTTTTTTATTTTGCGCACCTTTAAGGCGGACATTCGCACCCTTTTTGAACTTCTCAGGCTCAAAGGTTAATTGATCTCCAACCAGGCTCACCCACTCCTGTGGGATTACCGTGTCCATTCCTGTTGGCATAGGTGCACCTGTGAAAATCCGAATAGCCTCTTTGGTAGATTCTGATTTTTCCCCATAATCTCCAGCTTGGATTTTCTTGTCAATATTGACTATTCTGGAAGGTTCAGAACTCCAGTTAATGGCATATCCGTCCATGGCAGAATTATCAAATGAAGGAATGTCAATTGGAGCAAAAATGTCCTCCGAAAGGTAATACCCCAAGGCATCTAAAAGAGGTGTTGCAATTGTAGGACCTTGGATGAGGTGGTGCTGAAGTAGGAGTTTTGCTTCTTGTACAGTAATCATGTTGGAATTCTCAGCCCCCGATTTTGATCATACTTCTATTTTCAATCTTATCGGCATCAGCCTTTTCGTATTCTTGGGTGAATTGACCACCTACGGCAGCATGTTTGATGTAAATTGATTTTTGAATTAATGGGATGATAGGTTCACCTTTTCTTAAGGCACCTAAGATATCCATTTCATCCTTACCAAAAAGGCAGTTTTTCATTTTGCCATCTGCAGTTAATCTCATTCTGTTGCAATCTCCACAAAAATGGGAACTCATGGTAGTGATAAAAGCAAATGTGCCATGAAATCCCTCAACTTGATATTTTTTGGCTGTGTCGTGTTTTTCATCCGTCAATTTAACCACATTGAATTCGGGCTTAATTAATTCCAGCAGTTGTTGGGCAGTGATGACTTTATCAGATTTCCAATGGTTGCCACTGAAAGGCATAAATTCAATGAACCTGACATGCAAAGGGAGGTTTTGCGTGATGCGCACAAAGTCAATCACTTCATCCTCAATGATGCCGTTCAGTGCAACGGCATTTAATTTTACTCTAAAACCTTCCTTCAATAAAAGCATGATGTTGTCCCAAACAATTTGGAACTGATTCCTTTTAGTCAGTTTGTGGAATTTCTCTGGATTGAGCGTGTCAAGACTGATATTGAGCGAGCGGACACCCGCAGCTTTAAGTACATCCAAATATTGATGCACCAGTACGCCATTAGTGGTTAGTGTCAGTTCGACAGGTAGCTGAGAGAGGTTTTCAAGGATCTCACGGAATTCTTTTCTGACTAAAGGCTCACCCCCTGTAAGCCGGATTTTGTTGACACCCAATTCAACAAAGGTTTTGGCAATAGAGGTGATTTCCTCTGTGGACATGAGATGGGAGTTGGGCAGACATGTGATCTGTTCGTTGGGCATACAATACGCACACCGAAAATTGCAACTATCCGTCAGAGATATGCGAAGGTAATTGTGCACCCTATTGAAACGGTCTTTCAGCATGTCTTAAGTATAAGCTATCAAAGATGTCGATTTTGAAAGATAAATGAAAGTGTTTAGGAGCTTCTTATATCAGGAAAGCATACCCTTTAAAGCCAAAACGGAAAGCAGCTTCAATTAATTCATCATAAATTAATTTAATACAATTCATATTATTTATAAATAATAATATATGAAATATATGCGTTTAATTTGTAAGGTCAATTTACAGTTAACAATTAGGACGAGACATGAAGGAAATAATGACTGAGCTTGCATTGATTGATGGTACTTTCAAGGTAGCTGACGCAAGGGAGATTCTAGATAAGCTTATTGATTTCAAAATCAACTTTCACCGGATCCGATCATTGGAAAGTGAATTGAGGTTCGGAGAGAAAGATGCGCATTCCCAAACGAGAATCAAGGCTTTGCAGGCATGTAAGGTACAGCTGGAAGCACTGCTTCAGGAGGCTAGTGCAGGGTCTGGAGAACTTGAGATCAACACAACAATTCAAATCAACATCAAACCATAAACCACCAACCTTTTTTTGAAAACCAGCCTGTCAAAACATGCTGGTTTTTTTGTTTTTGGGCCATTAAAAAGGTGTTTTTATGGCTTCTCGACTTCAGATTCCAATTTTAGCACAAGATCCCCATCTTCCTGTTCAATAAGCAATGCTTTATTTCCCTGGGTTCCTTTTCTGGTAACCTCTGTTCCTTTAATTGTTTTAGTCACTTCTTTTTCAAAAGTTTCTTTGACTTTTCCCTCAGCTGTACCTTGCCCCCAATTCCATTTAACTTTGCTGCCTTTTCCGATCATGTGCTTTACTGTTTTATAGTTGTGTTTTTTTTATTTTATCACAAGATCAATCTGGGATGTTATAATAAGCTTTGACTGCTTCGTAATCATTGAGATCCACAGGTGCGTTTCTTCCAGTTGGAGTTCCACCAGGAATGATCACATACCTGTAACTGTTGATGGAGCCTATGGTTCCAGGGTCAGAGCGATCATCATTATAAAGCGTGATCAGAATTCTATTCTGCTGGATAAAATGGGCCATGTGCTGATTTTTGAGCTGGGTGATTGATTGGTAGATCGGCAAAGGTTGAACAATGTTGGATGAATTGGCGAATTTAACATACACCATTACCGCACCTCTATCCAATATGGCGTCTGTAATCCTATTTTCATTGACTGTGTAAATCCTCCTGTTTTGGAAAAGGAAAGCAACCAGTCCACTCCAGCTGTCTGTGTTGAACCCTGCCCAGTTGGAATAGAAAACATTTGCAGTACCTGGTTCACCTTGAGGTCCCTGTGATCCGGGAGGTCCAGCTGGTCCAGCAGGACCTTGTGGTCCTTGCGGCCCAGATGTACCTGGAGGTCCTGCCGGCCCGGTTGCTCCAGGAGGGCCTTGCTCTCCAGGTGACCCGGATGGACCCTGTGGCCCTGCCTCTCCCTGTGGTCCAGGAGGACCGGTTTCTCCTTGAGTTCCTGGAGGACCAGGGGCGCCTGTTTCCCCGTCTTCTATACATGCAGAAAGACCTCCAATAAGCATTGCGCAAAAGAAGATTTTTAAAAATATTCTCATATTTTAATTTTTTGTTTAGAAAAAGAGACAGCGAAGGATGCTATTGATCTCAGTACATAATTGGATAAGGTAAGATCATGCCAATTTCAATAATAAATCGAATTAATGTGGTTAAAATAATAATTAATATGCTTAAAATTAATCATTTGGTCATAAATGATATGGAAATAAAAAAAAATGGATCCAGATGTCTGGCTCCTTCCTTAAATAATAGTTTAAAAAATCCCTTACTGTAATACCTTATAATTCTGCAGGAAATGGATCCTGCAATTTTACTTTATGGGGGAAGTATGGGACTTCTTTGTCTTGGACCAGGCATTTTTCCAAAGCGTCAAGCAGTTCGTCTTTATCGATGTGCTGACCGATGAACACCAGTTCATTGAGCCTGTCACCCCATTGGCGGTTCCATTTGCTTTCTATGTCCTTCATGTTGTCAAGGTAAGATGAGTACTGAATCCTTTTGCCATAAGGCATACTTGCCCACCATACACCGGCCTTTTCTATTCTTGTTGAGCCTCCAGCTTGTGAAAAAACAATGGCATCATCCGGTCTTGTTGCCAACCAAAACATTCCTTTAGCCCGGATGATGCTGGTAGGGTAGGCATGTTGAATAAACTCCAGCAACCTTACTGGATGAAATGGTCTGGGATTTCGGAAAACAACAGATCCGATTCCATAGGCCTCAGTCTCTGGGATGTGGTGTGGGTTTTCCAGCTCTTTTTGCCAGCCGGCACCATTTTGAGCTGCATCAAAATCAAAAAGTCCGGTGTTCAAGATGTGCTCTGGAGAAATTTTCCCGAAAGAAGATGTCACGATTTGAGCAGAAGGATTCAGCCTTTTAAGTGTTGATTTCAATAAGCCTAGGGTAGTTTCATCCACTAGGTCGGCTTTATTCAGGACAATCACGTTAGCAAATTCCACCTGCTCAACCAACAGATTCACAATTGTCCTGTTATCTCCATCTATATCTGTGAGGTGTCTATCCACCAACAGTTGATCGGAAGCAAAATCATTGAAAAAATTGAAACAGTCTACCACAGTCACCATAGTGTCCAGGTAGCTGAACGCAGAAAGATCAATGTTCTGCGCTTCATCTATGTAGCTAAACGTCTGCGCAACAGGAATGGGCTCACTGATACCTGAACTTTCTATCAACAGGTAATCAAATCGCTTTTCTTTCGCTAGTTTCTCCACTTCAATCATCAAATCTTCCCTTAAGGTGCAGCAGATGCATCCATTGCTCATTTCCACTAATTTTTCTTCGGTTTTGGATAGGTGGTGTTCGCGGGCTACCAATTGGGCGTCAATATTGACTTCTCCCATATCATTGACAATAACTGCAACCTTGAGACCAGAGCGGTTGTGGAGAATATGGTTGAGCAGGGTCGTTTTCCCGGCACCCAAAAAACCTGATAAAACGGTAACTGGCAGTTTATTTTGCTTTTGAAAAGACATTTGAACGATTTTTAAATGCAACAATATTGCAAATATAAAAAATACATTATAATTGCAACATGGTTGCGTTAATCTTTTTTACCGAATTATAGTGTGTGCTTAGATTTACCCGGTTCAGGAAATGTTAAAAAAGACAATCTCAACAAAATCAGCCACACCTGTCACAGCCACAGCCGTGTTTTTTCTTTTTTTGAAAAGCGGGAAGCCATTTTTTTAATCCAACCCATATAATGGTGCCGAAAAAAAGAAGAAACACGATAATGGATTGAAAGGTGATCATGAGAACATCTTGTAAGTTGCGAAGGCAGCAAGGTAAGCGACTACTGTCATGGCGATCGTCTGGTAGAACGGCCATTTCCAAGATTTGGTTTCCCGATAAACCACCGCTAGGGTGCTCATGCATTGCATGGCGAAAGCATAGAAAACCATCAACGAAAATCCTGTGGCCCGATCAAATACCATCTCCCCTGTTTCAGGATGGGTTTCTTGTGAAAGCCTTTCCCTGATGGTCAGCTCATCTTCGACATCTGCACCAATCGCATATATGGTAGCCATAGTTCCGACAAAGACTTCTCTTGCAGCAAATGAAGTCAAAAGTGCTATTCCGATTTTCCAGTCATACCCTAGAGGTCTTATCAATGGTTCAATGGATTTTCCTACCAATCCAATATAGGATGATTCCAGCATTTTCGATTGGAAATCTTGTTCAATCAAATCTGCATCTTCTTCAGATGCGTTTGCCAAAAGCATTTCTTTCTCTGCTTCAAGTCGATCCCTTTGCTCACTCGGGCCATAGCTTGCAAGTACCCATAGTACAATAGAAATAGCCAGGATCACTTTACCCGCTTCCATCACAAAAATTCTGGATTTGCTATACATTGTCATTAAGACTGTCTTCCATCGTGGGATCCTGTAGATGGGTAGTTCTGTGATCAAATAGCTTTTACTCTTTTTGCTGAAGAACTTATTCAAGGTAAATGCACCCGCCAATGTTGCAATGATCCCGATTAGGTACATGGCCAACAAGGCTAAGGCTTGTAGGTTGATACCCATATAGCTTTCTTCAGGAACAGTCAAGCCGATAAGGATTATATAAACAGGAAGTCTAGCTGAACAACTCATCCAGGGAGTCACGAGGATAGTGATCAGTTTTTCTCTATTGTTGCTGATGGTCCTGGTAGCCATTATTCCAGGGATGGCGCAGGCCATGCCTGAAATCAAAGGGACTACGCTTTTACCATGCATCCCGAATGGCTTCATGATCCTGTCCATCAAAAAAACCACTCGACTGAAATAGCCTGTATCTTCAAGTATGGACAAGAATCCAAACAGCAAAGCAATCTGGGGAACAAAAATTACAATTCCACCAATACCTTGAATGATTCCCTCAGAAACCAAATCGGTAAGGGGTCCAGAGGGTAGGTTTTGGCTGGTCCAGGATGCCAAAAAGGCAAAAGACTCTTCTATCCAAGTCATGGGTAATTCTGCCCAGGCAAAAATTGCCTGAAAAACCAACAGTAAAATCAAGCCGAATAATAGGTATCCCCATACAGGATGTAGAAAAACACTGTCTAGTTTTCCAGTAAATCCTGCGTTTGGTTTTTGTTCCAATATGATCACCTGCTCGGCAATTTTTGCTGCTTTTTGTTGCCGATCCTGGGTCTCTGCTTTTTTTGCCTTTACAATATCAATTTGAAATGTTTTGATTTGCGCTAATAGCCAATTCTTTTTTTCTGGTGAAATAAAATCAGCAAAACCGGCTGTAACTGCATCCATTGCAAGAAAAGCCTCATAGTCCATTTGTAGATGGAAATTGGTTTTAACCAAGTCTATGAGTTCTTTAGGAATATAATTTTCCATTGCCATCACAGGCTTTGGTGAAATAAATTCCCGGGATAAAATCACGTCTTTTATAGCAGAAATGCCCTCATTGTGTCTGGCATCTGTTAAAATCACAGGCACGCCAAGCTCCTTATAAAGGTCATAAGTCCTAATGGATATGCCTTTTGTTTCGGCAATGTCCTTCATGTTTAGGATGAATGCTAGGGGGATTCCCAAATCGATCAACTGAGTCGCCAAAAAAAGACTCCGTTCCAGATTGGTAGCATCCAGCACAACAAGCACCTGATCGGGTTTTTCCTGATCAATGCCTGCAATTACCCTAAAGGCAATCACCTCATCTTCAGATTTTGGGTGTAAACTATAGATACCAGGAAGGTCAATCAAAATTTCGACACCTGATTTACCTTTGAGCATCCCATAGGTTTTGTCTACGGTGACACCAGGATAATTCCCTATTTTTTGGTTTAATCCGGTAAGCTGATTGAATATGCTCGACTTACCCACATTGGGATTGCCAATGAGGGCGGTTATTTGTTGCTTCTTTAAAGTGGAATTGCTCATACTCGATCCGGATTTTGTTCAACGGTGATACTTTCCGCTTCTTCTATCCTTAAAGCAATGATGTTTCCCGAAACAGAAAATGCCATAGGACCTTTAAAGGGCGCAATATGTATTAATTCTATTTCCTTTCCGGGATGGATACCCAATTCAATCAAATTCAAGAAGAAATCTGACTCCTCAATCCCAACAATGGTATGTTTTTTTCCTTTTGACAGTTCCGAAGCTTTCATGCTCAAGGGTGAATGTAAAGCAAAAGTAAGTATTAATTAGATTAAATCTAAAGAGACGTGATTTTGAATCCATAAATTTTGCAGATGGTTTCAAAAGGTAGGTTTAAGGGTGATTATCAACCTGATGAAGAAAATAATTATTGTATAATTTTCAGGTTTTTGGCAAGTAAATATAAGTTGTCGAAATGTAAGCTTTTAAATTTCAGCAACATATCAAAACCTTTTTGTTCTGGTCAAGAAAACAGTGATAATTTCGATTGAGAAAGAATTTATCTAAAGCCAATTATGCATAATTTAGAAACCATGAACACATTTCAGGATAAAGAAGTCAGGTGGGGAATAGTGGGAGTAGGCAATGTATGTGAGGTGAAATCCGCGCCTGCTATGAACCTCATTCCAAACAGCAAATTGATTGCTGTGATGCGTAGGAATGAAGCCAAAGTTAAAGACTATGCTAAAAGACATGGGGTGGATAAATGGTATACTGATGCCAATCAGTTGATCAATGATCCTGAAGTCAACGCTATATATATATCCACTCCGCCAGATATGCATATGAAGCTTACGCTCTTGGCAGCGGCGGCTGGCAAACCTGTGTATGTGGAAAAACCCATGGCGAGAAACTTTGAGGAATGTAAGGCTATGGTAGATGTTTGTGATTCGGCAGGTTTGCCATTGTATGTGGCCTACTATAGAAGGGCTCTTCCTCATTTCGTCAAAATCAAACAATTGATAGATGAAGGAATGATCGGTGAAGTGCGTACAGTCCATATTGAATTGAAGCAAAGACTCAAAGCGGATGTGATACTCAATGATGAACCTAATTGGAGGGTAATTCCGGACATAGCCGGTGGGGGCTATTTTTATGATCTGGCTTCACATCAATTGGATCTTTTGGATTATTTCTTCGGAAAAATAAACTCTGCTAAAGGATTCAATACAAATCAGGCAAGGGCTTATCCTGCGGAAGACATGGTTGTGGGGATTTTTGCTTTTGAGTCAGGAGTTCTAGGTACAGGCAATTGGTGTTTCAATGCAGCTGCAGATCATGATGAAATAGCTATATATGGAAGTGAAGGTAAAATAAGCTTTGAGACGTTTGGAAAAGGGGATTTTTACCTGGAAACTCCAGGTCAAGGTAGACAGCTGGTCCAAATCGACCTTCCAAAGCACATTCAGCAACCCTTAATCCAAACCATTGTAGATGATTTGTTGGGATTTGGAAGTTGTCCGAGTACTGGATATACCGCTGCACGCACCAATTGGGTAATGGATGAGATGATGAGGGATGTAATTTAAATCAGCCGCTTTGTTAGTTTAATGTGCTAAAAATGGTAAATATGCTTTTCTTATTTTCGTTGCCAGCTTGCTGAATAATAATATATTTGTCGGATTAATAAACCAAACAATAAACCGAAAATCAATTTATGGAACAAATGTTTACATACCTGGTCCCGGTGCTTGGAATTGTCGGCCTGATTGTAATGGCCGTAAAATCAGCCTGGGTTGTCAAGCAGGAAACTGGTGACGCAAACATGGTCGAGCTTGCAGGACACATTGCACGTGGAGCCATGGCATTTCTTAGAGCAGAGTGGAAAATTTTAGCCTATTTTGTAGTGATTGCAGGTATTTTGCTTGCTTGGTCTGGTACATTGGTAACTACTTCAAGCCCTATTATTGCCATTGCTTTTGTTATCGGGGCATTGCTTTCGGCTTTTGCAGGATACCTTGGAATGCGAATTGCAACCAAAGCAAATGTGAGAACTACAGAAGCTGCACGTACTAGTCTCAAAAAAGCCCTTTCTGTTTCATTTACTGGTGGTTCTGTGATGGGAATCGGTGTTGCCGGTCTTGCTGTACTGGGAATGGGTTCATTATTTATAGTGTTTTATAATATGTTTGTTGTCTCTACAGGTGGCGATGTAAATGGTGAAGCCATGCAGACAGCTTTGGAGGTTTTGGCCGGATTTTCTCTTGGTGCTGAATCAATTGCACTTTTTGCCCGTGTGGGTGGAGGGATCTATACCAAAGCAGCTGACGTAGGTGCTGATTTGGTAGGAAAGGTTGAAGCAGGTATCCCTGAAGATGATGTAAGAAACCCAGCTACAATTGCTGATAACGTGGGGGATAACGTCGGTGACGTCGCTGGTATGGGTGCCGATCTTTTCGGATCCTATGTGGCCACCATTCTTGCTTCTATGGTACTCGGTAGAGAGATTGTCTCAAATGATAATTTTGGTGGTATTGCTCCTGTCCTGTTGCCTTTGGTGATTGCTGGTTTGGGTCTGATGTTTTCAATCGTGGGAACATTTTTTGTCAAAATAAATAAAGAAACTGATAGTGTACAGGCAGCTTTGAATAAAGGAAACTGGATATCTATCCTCCTCACTGTTGCGGCTTCATATTTCCTGATTGACTATATGTTGCCTGAAGGTCAATTGGTATTGTCACGTGGAGGTTCAATTGCCTTTACCAAAATGGGAGTTTTCGGTGCTGTTGTCATAGGTTTGATTGTTGGAGCCTTGATGAGCATCATAACAGAATATTACACTGCAATGGGTAAAAGACCTGTTAACTCCATCATTAAGCAATCATCAACTGGTCATGCTACAAATATCATTGGCGGTCTTTCTGTGGGTATGGAATCTACAGTTTTACCAATCTTGGTATTAGCAGGAGGTATTTACGGTTCTTTTCTTGCGGCAGGTCTTTATGGTGTGGCTATTGCCGCAGCAGGTATGATGGCAACAACCGCCATGCAGTTGGCTATTGACGCATTCGGTCCAATTGCAGATAATGCAGGTGGAATTGCCGAAATGTCTGGACTACCTAAAGAAGTTCGCGAACGTACAGACATTTTAGATGCAGTAGGAAACACCACAGCTGCTTCTGGGAAAGGCTTTGCTATTGCTTCCGCAGCATTGACTGCACTTGCACTATTTGCAGCTTATGTGGGAATGGCAGGAATTGACTCTATTGATATTTATAAAGCAGATGTGCTTTCGGGCTTATTTGTCGGAGCTATGATACCATTTATTTTCTCCAGTCTTGCCATCGCTGCGGTGGGAAGGGCTGCCATGGATATGGTGAATGAGGTGAGGAGACAATTCAGGGAAATCCCTGGCATCATGGAGTATAAAGCTAAGCCTGAATATGAAAAATGCGTGGAAATTTCCACTAAAGCCTCGCTAAGAGAAATGGTCGCCCCTGGAGCTATTGCACTACTTTCTCCAATCATCGTGGGATTCGCATTCGGCGCAGAAGTACTTGGGGGTCTGCTTGCTGGTATCACTGTTTCTGGTGTGCTGATGGGTATTTTTCAAAATAACGCCGGTGGAGCTTGGGATAATGCTAAAAAATCATTTGAAAAAGGAGTATTGATCAATGGTGTAATGGAATACAAAGGGTCTGATGCCCACAAAGCTTCAGTGACTGGGGATACTGTAGGAGATCCATTTAAAGATACTTCAGGTCCATCTATGAATATCCTCATCAAATTAACTTCTATTGTCGCTTTGATCATTGCACCCCATATTTCTGATAACCCTCATCACCTTGCAAAAGAAAAAGAAGATGTGGAAATCAAAAAAGAAATCACTTATGTGGATGGCAAAAAAATTGAAAAAATAGAGAAAATAGTAATTAAGAAATAATCCGAAGGGGCCCCTGAGAAATGGACTAGCCCCCAAAAGTTGGACTGTTTAAGAATGATTTGAATTTAATAAAAGAGCTCGGT
>DAIPZN010000087.1:0-19967 GCA_036782195.1 Cyclobacteriaceae bacterium
GTAGAGGATGGTCCAGTCCAAACCAATTGTGCCTTGAAGAAAGCTTAAATTCTGTATACCTGCTATTTGACTGCTTCGGGGAACAAAGAACCGAGAGTAAGAGAGGTTTAGGTCGATTCGCTTAGAAAGATCCTTTAAGTAACCTACAGTGCCTGAATACTGCCATGGAACGCCATCTTGCATAAATTTTATGGCAGACCCATTCAGATAGATTCCTGAATTGGAATAATACATCAGATCAGTTGAAAGCAAGGGAATAGTTTGCCCAAAATCTCTTCCGATAAAAGTAAATGCATTGTTGTATCTGCTGTTTATCAATAGAAAGTCATAATTCTGTTTTTCAGGTATGCTATCAGCCTGCTGTGCATAGCTCATTGCTGAGCAAAAGAAAATCAGGGTAATGAGGAAATATTTCATATAGTTTGTTGCAGAGGGTGGTAAGCAAAAACAGGTATCCCGACAAGGGGATACCTGAAAAAAAATATCAATCAATCTTATTTATAAACCGCCTGGTCTTCCACCTGGAGGTGTTACCGGTCTGTTAGGAGCAGGATTGTTTGGTCTCACCACTGGTGCATTAGGACGTGCACCTGGCACAGTTACATTTGGTCTTGCACCACTTCCTGGATTAGCTGGTCTCATCTGTGATGATCTAGCTTTTCCTGCTTCAGCAGCCTCCATACCTTTTGCTGAATTTGCCCTGCCATTCGCAGCTCTTTCATTTGGCATTGAACTTCTTCTGGCGGCACTTGAGATAGCTTTACCTTTCTCTTTACCCACCAATTCTGTGCTCTTGGCCAATTCACTGATTTCAGCTCCCTTGGCTGCAGCCTCAGGCAATTCAGCTTTTGCGACTTCTACTTCTTTTGTTTCTTCTGTTTGGGCGGTTGCTAAACCGGCCACAAGAAAAAATGCAAATAACAAACTTAGCTTTTTCATAAAGTTTTTATTTTAGATTATGCTGTAAAGTAAGCTTGTCAAGATTAAGCGAACATTAAGAAGAAAAAAATTATTTCTTTTTGAAAAAAGATGGAAAGTCAGTGAAATACTTTTCTTGTATTTATTGAGATGCCGTTCAGACAATAATTTTTAAACACCAACTTCCCTTCTTCCAAGCCCAAAAAATAGAAATGCTGATTTAAGCCTTTGCCAGCAAAAAATAATTTTTAGAACCTTTGAGTCTTAGTGGCAAAAAAAGCTACGTAAAGTAGCCGCTTATTGTGTGGGGAAAATAAAGTGGGATCTAAGGGATTCGAACCCATGACCTCTGCTCTGTCAAAGCAGCGCTCTAAACCAACTGAGCTAAGATCCCTGAATGTGCCTGCTAAAATCTACAATCATTTTGGGATTTCAAAGGAATAACCTGCTACTGATGTGGGAAATTTTTGCGGAAGCAATTAAAGCATATGACAGCCAATAGGTCCCCATCAATGACTTTTTTCCCAAACAAATACACCCATTGCCCTAAGCCCATGCACCAGCACGCTTTTTGGAGGTTCTAAGTATTTGAGCCGGTACGTTTGCATCAGCTCATGCTCCAATTCGGGTGTAAGCAAAAATCTTTCTGAACCATCAGGTAACAAGAAGACACCATCTCCAAGTTCTGGGGATTGTTCCTTTATTCCTCCCATGGAAGTAGTCATTCTCAAAAAAAACACCCCTCCTGGCTTAAGTACCCGCATCATTTCAGCCATCATCCTGTCAAACTGAGATTTGTTCTGGGCAAAATGAAGCACAGCCGAGCTGATGACCGCATCAAAAGCCCCCTTGTGAAAGGGCATATCTTCTACTAGCGACTTCTGAAATCTCAATGTATCATAGGAAGGCTGTATGGTCTGGGCATAGGTCCTAGCCATCTGAATAGCAATTGGATTGGCATCTACACCAAAAATCTGGAAGCCCTGATGGAGAAAATATATGCAATTCCGGCCTTCACCGCAGCCTGCATCCAAGATCTTCATTTCTTTACTGAACCTTCCTTTAAGGATCTGATCCAAGAGGTAAATATCAATATTGCCAAGTAGGCTATTTAACCGGTTGATGTCCATTTTCAAATGCATCTAAAGCTTGCTCCATTTTTGATTTGCCAATTGCGATCATTTCCGATGCTCTATGAAATTCCAAAGTACCGGCTTGCGTACGGGAAATTTCTACCAATACATCTATTTGCTGTTTTTCGATTACCAAAGCAGAAAGTTTGTCCTGCAGCATGTCAAATGAATAGTTCAAAAGGTCCAAAGAGCTCATGCCTTTCACTTTGGCCTTTTCTTCTGTAGAAAAGTAAACAGAAAACTTCTCCCTATATTCTGTGAGCCATAGGGGCATTTTCAATAGGCTGGATTCTTTTTTTTCGACTAAAACCGGTGGCTCCACTAAGACCTCTTTGGGTCCATTGAGATCTACTGCTATGGTCAATTCCCCACGGGGCAATTCCTCCAAAAGATTAAAAGGAATGGGATTCAATATCCCACCATCGATGTATTCTACGCCCTGTATTTTGGCTGGCATCAGTACGGTGGGGATCGATACAGAGGCACGGATCGCGGCATATAAGCTACCTGAGCGGAATACATGCTCTTTGCCTGAAGGTATTTCTACCGCAGTACAGACAAAAGGCACCTCAAGTGCTTCAATGTCGCAGTCTGAAATGATGTTTTTCAGGGCATTGAAAACTTTTATACCCTTAATAAAGCCTTTGCTGGACAAAGTAAAATCCATCAGCGAAAAAACATCAATTCTATCGAGGTTACAGATCCAGTCTTTAAATACAGGCATTTGTCCTGCTGCATACATTCCCCCTATCAAGGCGCCTGCAGAACTTCCTGCTATTGAGACGATTTGATATCCACGTTCTTCTAACGCTTCTATGGCCCCGATGTGTGCCATTCCCCTTGCTCCACCACTCGAAAGCACCAATGATACTGTTTTTTTACACATTGTTGACAAATGTTATGAAAACCGGATCTTACTTCACAAATTCGGAAAACGAAATTACGCAATTATGAGCCAATTCAAGCCTTTCCATCTGGCATTTCCAATTCGGGATATTGAAGAAACCCGGGCGTTTTATGGAGGACTACTAGGTTGTTCGATCGGAAGAAATACCGACAAGTGGATAGATTTCAATTTCTTCGGCCACCAACTTTCAGCCCATATCAGGCCTGAGGAACTGAGCCTTGTCAAAGCCAATGAAGTGGATGGAAAAAATGTGCCTGTAAGACATTTTGGAGTCATTCTCCCTTGGGATGAATGGCATGCTTTGGCAGATAAACTTACCCATCACGGTATTGAGTTTGTGATTGAGCCATATATCAGATTCAAAGGTGAAGTTGGGGAGCAAGCCACCATGTTTTTTCTGGATCCTTGTGGCAACGCTCTGGAGTTTAAATCTTTTCAGGACGAATCACAGATTTTCGCTACCTGATTACAAGAGGGTGTTGCTGGTATATAAGATGCTTTTGATGCGGATCATTTCGGGTATTCTTAAGGAGCGCTGATCATCAAAAGGTTAATTTCTAAGTGAGCATCAAGGAACAAAATCCAATATTCATGAAACAAACAAACTCTTGGTATACTATTATCTGTTTCCTTTGTCTCTCCTGTTCCCAGCAGCAAAACGTGCCATTTCAGGATGTTCCGGATACCTATCCTGTATTAAAGCAGGTTCTTTCCCAACCTGATCAGTATAAGGTCCAGATCTTGTATACCCAAATCGACAGGGATAAGGAAAATCATCCTGAGTTTACAGATTTCCCATTTGAACTCAATAACGAGGTATATTTCTATCCTGCCAGCACGGTCAAATTACCTGTAGCCATACTAGCATTGGAGTGGCTCCAAGAGCAGGGAGTCGAAGGTCTAGATGCTCATGCTACCATGCTTACAGACTCTGTAAGAAGCTCCCAGTTGCCGGCACTTTATGACAGTTCTGCACAGGACCTGAAGCCTTCAATTGCACATTACATCAAAAAGATTTTACTCGTCAGCGACAATGACGCCTACAATAGGTTGTACGAACTGCTGGGGCAGGATTATATCAATAGCAAACTCCAGTCAAAAGGGCTCAAGCATACTGTCATCAACCACAGGCTGAGTATGCCAATGGCAGATGAAGAAAACAGGCATTTCAATCCGATCCGCTTTCTTGATCAGGGTGGAAATGTACTTTTTGAATTACCAGCCCGTGAAGCAAAAGAAGTGTATGCCAACCAGGGGGAGCCTAGTATTGGTAAAGCTTATTATGCAAAAGGAAATTTAGTGGAGGAACCCATGATGTTTACCTTTAAAAACAGACATGGATTAGAAGACCTTCATGGTGTTATCAAACGGATTGTATTCCCCGAGGCATATCCAGTGGAGCAACGGTTCAAGATCAGTGAGGATAATCTCAACTTTATCAGGAAGTACATGTCTATGTTACCTGGAGAAAGTGATTACCCTAGCTATGCATTACCGGATTATTATGACAGTTATTCCAAATTCTTCAAGTTTGGCACTGACCATTCACCCATCCCTGATCGGTTCAGAATTTTCAACAAAACCGGAAATGCTTATGGACATGTACTAGACGGTTCCTATTTTGTAGATTTTGAGACGGGAGTTGAATTTTTGGTTTCTGCGGTCATTTACACCAATGCCAATGATACGCTCAATGATGATCAATATGAATATGACAGCATTGCATTTCCCTTTTTTGCCGAACTGGGGGAGTACCTGTATCAGCTTGAGCTGCAACGGAAAAAAGACCGAGTGCCTGATTTAAAGCATTTAATGTTTGATTACAAATAAAAAAACGCCTCTGATTCCAATTCCATCAGAGGCGTTTTATAAGATTGGCCATGAATTATTGGCCATGCTCGGCCATAAACTTATCTAAGTCCTTTAAGGTGATCAGACCTTCAAAATAAGCTCTTCCAAACACCACAGCAGTTACCCCGAGATCTTTTAGCAATTTGAAATCATCAATATTGCGAACGCCACCGCTGGCTGCCAAGCGGATATTTGGGAATTTTTCTACAATCTCTTCATAAAGCTTGAAGTTAGGGCCTTCCAATACCCCATCCCTGGTGACATCTGAACATTTGAGGTATTTGAGCCCTCTTTCGTAAAAATGTTCGATGTGGTCGAATAAATCGATTTGAGTCTTTTTTTGCCATCCCCTTACTTTAATGAGGTGATCTTGAGGATTGGTATCAGCAGCCAGGTTGATTTTTTCCCTTCCATAGGAAAGGATCCACTGCGAAAAACGCTCTGGGAAGGTAGCTGCAACAGTGGCAGCGGTAATGGCTTTGGCACCATGTTCGAAGGCTTTGAGGACATCACCATCTGTAGTGATCCCACCTGTAAAATCAATCTGCAGGTTGGTATAACCTGCCAATGTTTCCAAGATATGGTAGTTTTTAGGTTCGCCTCTTCTTGCGCCATCTAAATCTACCAAGTGGAGCCAACGGATTCCGTGGTCTTCGAAGGCCTGTGCGATTTCAAGAGGATTGTGAGACACCACTTCTTGTGTAGCAAAATCACCTCTTTTCAAGCGGACACATTTTCCGTCAATAAGCCAAATGGAGGGTATAATATCAAACATGCTATTTCAGATTCTATATTAAATAAACTTAGCCCATTAGGGTCAAAAACAACTTAAACCCTCGGGTTTTAGAACTAATAAAGATAACACAAGATGCCAAATTTTGGCAAAGTGAAAGAAAAATGTTTGATATAATTCACCAAAGGCTTAAAAACCACCCATTTTTATTAATAGGCAAGTTTGGCAATCCGTCCATTGCTGCCTGAAGCCCATACACTAGTCTGGGCTTTATCCATAAATACAGCATGAAACCCTTCATCCGAAAATCGCTGCCAGTCCTCACCTCCGTTTTTGGAAAAGTCGGATCCTCCGGGGCCTACTGCCAGTAGCCAGTGAGTCCTAGGAAAATAGGTCACTCCTGAACGGTATCCGGAGGGGGTATTGCCTTTGATATTGGACCAGGTTTTTCCATTATCGGTAGAGATAATAAGGTTTTGCTTATGCTCTTCTGGATTAAGATAATCCCCTCCAGCTGCTACAAAAATATTTTCACCAATCCTTGTCAAAGAAAAAATGCCTTGAGAAGGCTCACCTTGAATGATAGGCGTTTGGATCTCTTCCCAGTGGGATCCGCTGTTGGCTGTATAATAAATATTGCTTTGTCTTCCTCCACTTGCAAACCAGATTTGGTGGCCTGAAGCGATAATACCTGATCCACTAGCTGCAAATGATCCGTCCCCCTCTTTTGCTGCGGGGAGATTTTCGATTAGATTCCAAGTTTCACCTTGATTTTTGGTCTCCAATATCATCCATTTCCCATCTACTGGATCCCCAATGACATAACCCTTATTGTCCTTGTAGAAGGCCATCCCATCAAAAAAAGCCGATGGAGGTCCCTGGAATTTTTTGGTCCAGGATTTTCCTCCATCGACTGTTTTATAGATCACTGCTGGCTGTCCTGCCGATATGGCTATAGCTACAGCTGCATTAATGCCTTCAATGTCCCTGAATTCAACAGAATCAAGTCCGTCAATTACACCATAATCCCAAGTTACTCCCCCATTGATGGTGCGCATCCAGGTGCCTCCACTGCCACTTGCCCAGACGATGTCACTGTTGATTGGGGATAATCCCCTCAGTGAAGCTTCAATTGGTGTGACCATCAGCTCCCAACCAGTAGGGGCTTCATAAGTTTGGTTGACATGTTCTTCTTTGCATCCACTTGCACTTACTAGGAGGCAAAGGCTCAGGATTTGGTATTTTATTTTCATTTATGATTTGAATGCATCTACTTTTCTGTAGGCTTCAATCAGGGCGAGTTCTCCTTCTTTGCCAGGTTTGGCATTTCCATGTTCCATACCCATCACTCCTTTGTACCCCTTATCGTCAATGTATTTGAATACATTTAGATAATTGATCTCACCGGTTCCGGGCTCTTTTCTCCCTGGGTTGTCCCCTATTTGGATGTAAGCGATTTCATCCCAGCAATTTTCCATACTGGCGATTAGATTGCCTTCATTGCGCTGCATGTGATAGACATCATACAGGATTTTGCACGAAGGACTTCCTACTGCCTTGCAGATCGAATAGGTCTGATCCGAAAATCTAAGGAAGAGGTCGGGGTTGTCACTCAAGGGTTCGAGTACCATCACCAGACCGTGTGGTTCGAGCACTTCAGCACCACGCTTCAATGCTTCTATGACATTACCTGTTTGAATGCCCATCGGCAGCTTCCTTTCAAAATATCCGGGTACCACAGTTGCCCATTTGGCATTGACTCTTTTAGCTGTTTCTACCGATCTTTTGCAAACATCCACAAAGGTATCTATAAATTCCTTTTTTCCGGTAGTTAAAGAAGTTTTCCAGTTGTCGCCAGCATCTATCACAAACACTCCCATGCGCATGTTGAGTTGCTCCAGGGTTTTGCCGATTTTATTTTGGTCTTGTACAGATCTGCCCAGAAGACCGTTGTCTTCTAATGACCTGAATCCTTGATCTGCCATAAATTTTAGCTGATCTACCAGATCATCCCCAGAATGTGCCTTAAACATTCCGAAATGTGGTGCATAGTCTAGATTAAAGGTGGGCTTAGCTGTAGGAGAGGCCCAAGCTGGAACTGCGGAGACGCCTGCAAAAGCAGCTACCGCACTTCCCAAGCTCATTTGTTTGATGAAGTTTCTTCTTTGCATGATTAGATGACTTTGGTTTTTCCGGGAATTGCATAGGGGTAGAATCCATCTGCATTGGGAAGGATTTTTGGATTTGCATCCCAAGCTAAGGTATCAGGCATGAGGTTAATATTGGAATTCAGGGCCTCCTCCCAAGTCACTACCTTGCCGGAATAGGTCGCATATCTACCAAGGATAGCAGTCATGGTGCTTTTGGCCCCGTTTTCTGCATCAGCATATCGATACTCACCTTTACTCACAGCATCAAAGAGCTCATTGTGCTCTACCTGATAGGGATTGGCATTGTTGTCTCTGTTGTGTGTATACAGTTGCTTTCCAGACCTATCGGTCAAATTGCCATGATTTCCCGCGCTTAGATAGGCTTTGCCATTGGTGCCTTGGAAGCTTTCGTCCACCCTGTTGTGTGCTCCCGGGAAATGGCGGCATTCACTGAAAATCACCGAGCCATCATCATAAGTAAAGGTCACGCTGTGGTGGTCGAAAATTTCGCCATGGTCTTTTCCTGTACGCACCATTCTTCCGCCGGTGCCTTCTGCTTTTACCGGATAGCTGTTTTTAGCCCAGTTTGCCACATCCAGGTTGTGCACATGTTGCTCTACAATATGGTCACCGCAGAGCCAGTTGAAGTAATACCAATTGCGCATCTGGTATTCCATTTCTGTTTGACCTGCCTGTCGAGGATTGACCCATACCCCACTGTCATTCCAATACACTTGACCCGTAATGATGTCACCTATGGCTCCGTCGTGGATACGCTTGATGGTTTCCTTATAGTTGTCCTGATAGTGTCTTTGAAGGCCTACTACCACGTTTAGTTTTTTCTTTTTGGCTTCCTCTGCAGCAGCAAGCACCTTTCTGATACCGACTGCATCTGTAGCTACAGGTTTTTCCATAAAAATCTGCTTGCCTTGCTTCACGGCTTCCTCAAAATGATCTGGCCTGAATCCAGGAGGTGCTGCAAGTATGACTACATCGGCAAGCTTAATCGCTTCTTTGTATCCATCAAAGCCTACAAATTTTCTTTCCTCTGGTACATCTACCTTGTCTTTTCCATACTTGTCCAAAATCGGTTTATAGCTCTTGTCAATGCGGTCTCTAAATGCATCTGCCATTGCCACGAGTTTAATATTATGACCTGTTTCAAAGGCTTGAAATACTGCTCCTGTGCCTCTACCGCCACATCCTATGACTGCTATTTTGATTTGATCTGTTCCTGCTGCATAGGCACCCGGCATAAACGGGTGAACCAGCATTCCCCCTGTGATCAAGGCAGAAGTCTTCAGGAAATCCCTTCTGGGGTTTGTTTTTTGGTTATTCATGGTTTATGATGTTAATGGTTAATAATCTGCAATTGGGGCCTGATTGTAATAGGCCATTATTTCTTCTTCACTTGGAGCCTTCATCGGCCGGACTACCCTGAGCCCTAAAAATGGAGCTTCAGGAAACCACCACTGACTCTTAGGAATCTGGGGATCTATTCTTTTCCACTCCGGTGTTGAGACCAATCTTCTTGATGATCTCAAATCACCGACTTCACTTTTGAAACTTCCTCCACGGATCACTCCTGGATATAGTTGATTTACTGTGACAGCGGGATCTTTGGCTTTTGTTTTTGCTCTTTTGGAATAAAGATCCTGCTCATACTGATCAGAAGTCCACTCCATGACATTACCTAAAATATCATAAAGGCCAAAAGGATTGGGTTTTTTCTTCCCTACCTGATGCGTCTCTCCTCCGCTATTGGCACTATACCAGGCATATTGGTCTAGCTGCGCAGCATCATTCCCAAAAAAGTAGGTTGCATCTGATCCTGCTTTGCATGCATATTCCCATTCTGCTTCGGTGGGTAATCTATAAAATACTCCTGTCTTTAAATAAAGCCATTTGCAAAATTGAATAGCTCCATACTGGGTCATTCCAATGGCGGGTTTGCCTTCTTTTCCCATTCCAAAGGTCATATCCAGATAAGGCATACTGGGCCTGCTTAAACCGTCAATATGGTCAGGAAGGGGCTTTTCGGCAATGGCCAGCTCGTAGTTTTTGTCCAAAAACAATTCGAAAATGTCCCAAGTCACCTCATGGGTACCCATCCAAAATGGAGAAACTTCAACTTCATGCACAGGCTTTTCATCTTCGGCCCCATTGCTACTCCCCATTTTGAATTTTCCTCCGGGAATTGGCGTCATGGCAAAAGTGACCGGAGCATCCGGAATGGTTTGGACATAGGCTTCAAATGCTAAGTTTTGCTTTATTGGCTGTTCTTGAATGAAGAAGGCTAGGAGCAATAAGCTGACGTATTTGAGCATAGGCATAGGTTCTAAGGGTATAATTTACAATAAAAAGAAAATAAAAAGGTATGTAAAGGATTGTTTGATCAATGAAGCCTATTTGATTAACAAAGGCGGGTCGATTTTTTGGACCGCATATTGCCCAACGGCTCTTCCCTGGTTTTGCCCCTCTTCTATGGCATCCCGAAAGTGGATGCCTCCATAAAGTCGGGAGATGGAAGCCTCAGCTGCAGCAGATTCGAAAGATTGGAAGCTGCGGGCCTCCAATCCATATTTGACCTCCACTGTATCTGTGTAGGCAAAATTATCCCCAAAATAACTGGTCAATAGAACTGCTGATGCTGTAGAAACAACACTATGGCCACTCAAGTATTCTGGAAAAGGAGGCGTCTGAAGTAGGGGTACATATTTTGGATCAAGGAGTTTTCTGATAGCTGTTTCGGGTCGGATCCTGTTGCTGCTGTATTTTTCTCGCCAGCATGAAAGAAAGGCATCATGCATGGTAAGTGACAAGGCTGTGTTGATTTCTAGTGCATCAGCAAAATCCAATCCGGCATCTTTGATAGCAATATTGGCTATCCCTACCCAATGTGCTCCGGGAGATATTTTTTTGAGACCGATCATCAGGTGCCCTTTGTCTTCGAGAGCAAATGGGTTACAGTCCCAAAATGAGGCAATTTCTTTTTTCTCCTGATCCAATTCAAGCTCATACACCTCACGCATCATCAAGAAGAAAGGTGAATCCTCATCTTCAGCATAAGGAACTGGAACAGGTACAGTAATTTGTATCACTGTATCCAGTAAAAATGGTCTTAAGGTCCCAAAATAGGGTTCAACCGGGGGGAAATAGCCAGGAGGTGTGGGATACCACGAGCCTGGAAAATCACTTGGAGTGTACCTTACCGAATTGCTAGTCTGATTGTAACGGTCCAATGCGGCATAAGCCAATACAGTTTTACTGGCTTCTCTGCCATAAGCTAAGGAAGCTTCAATTGTGTTCTTCGACAATCCTTTCTCAATATATCTTTGACTTAAAGCTTGCAGATTCTCCTCCAGCTCAAATCCCGATGGCTGAAGTTTACTTGCTGTGAGATACATGGCATAAAGAGCCGCTAATTGTGGATGTACCTGTTTCAGGTCAGTAGTATAGATTTGCAGGCGGGGATAAGCATTTACCTTTTGCAAAAGAGTATCAATCCTTGGGGAAAAACCACGCATCACCTCAGCGCCTGAGAGGCAGGTATAGGCAAAAAACCTAGAAGCCAAAGGCGGATTGGTGACATCATGTACCATAATATCTGTCATAGCAGCCATCACATCTGCAATTTCTTCAGCTTGTACTTCTAAGGATTGGGAGGTGCTTTGACATGATCCAATTATGAAGATCAGTAGGCATATCGACAATATCCGTGGAAATATGGATTCACTGATGCTCATTGTTGAAGATTTAAATCATAAAATCTGGTTCCTTCTCCCACTACTTGATAGGCAAGCCTATTTGGTGAGACTGGAAGAATATTTCGTACATCTCCTTGAATGGAAATTCCCGAAAGCTGCTGCGGTATTGGGTTCAATTTTCCTTTGCTATCGATTCGGAGCACAAGGCCATGATTGGCGTCTATTTTACCTAGCCTCAACCTGCCTGTGCCGATATTCCCTGCAGTCAAGAGAAGCTTTTCATTTCCATAATCGATGACATGTATGGCATAGATAGGCGCTGCTTGCGCTATAAGAGGTAGGGCTTCAAACCGATAGCCTTTGTCAGATGTGGAAAGTAATATCCCTGATTCTAACCTAACGGCTGCAAGTTGTCCCGCATCCTGTAGCTCTTCTGGTGAAAACACGTCTTCGAGTCCGGCTTCGGCATAACTCCCATAGCTCGGGAATTTGGCTCTTTTAATTGTAAACTGTTCTAGGAGTTCATCTCTTGTTAGAAATGGGTATCGTTTCCCTTGGATATAGAATGTGAGCATAGGGTCAATTGATCCATTGCCGTCAAAGTCCTTGTAGAACAGTTCGACGGGATATTTTTCTGAAGCAGTGATCTGACTATTTAAGCCATAATTGCCTAACAAAAGATCGGGCTGACCGTCATCATTGATGTCTGCTACTGTTATGCAATTCCACCATCCTGTCAAATTTTTTCCAAAATAATGATGGTCTTGAATGGCTAAACGGTCTCCTTGATGCAGCCAGACAGTCGGCGCCAACCATTCTCCAACCACAATTAAATCTTCTTTACCATCTCCATTCAAATCTACCCAAGCTGCATCTGTGACCATGCCAATAGTGGTAAGTTCAGGCGCCCAAGCTTGTGTCAGATCTTCAAAAAGCCCATTTCCCTGATTGACCAGGATTCTGCTTTGCGGTGCGGAGGGATATTGACCGGGTACAACCCTTCCTCCTACAAAAATATCAAGCAGTCCATCCCCGTTCACATCACTGACACTGACTGTAGCAGTACTTGTAAACATGCGAGGAAGTGCTTTTGGATCAAGCGTAAATTTACCTTTACCGTTATTCCAATAAATCCTATCCTGCAATAAACTGTCTTCAGAGGTAAAATTTCCATACCCACCGCTGCCAACATACAAATCCAACCAGCCGTCACCATTGAGATCTGCAAATAAGGCATGGGTATCTTCGGCATCCTGATAAGCAGCCATCAGGTCTGCCTGTTGAGGGGAGGAATAAGTCCCATCAGCGCGGCCAAAAAGCAGCTGAGCCGAAATGCCGGCTGTGCCTCCTACATACATATCCAGAATACCATCTTGATTGACATCAGCTATTGCCAAAGCAGCCTTGGTTCCTGATATGGGATTAGGTAACAAAGCCTGGCGTTTAAAGTCATTGATCCTGCGTACAGGTTGCTGTGCAATTGCTGTTCTGGCTTTGGAGAAAATGGGTTTTGGAGTAGCAATTTGTGTTATTTGACCAGCATCTTCTTCTCGAAGCTCCAGGGTTTGGCCTGGACTAATATTGCGCAGCATTTGACTCTTACCAGATTGCCAGGTGATGATGATGGAATCTATTTTATTGCTGTTTCCTAGTCCAAAATGGAGAATTGGTGAAACACTGGATTGGTAACCCCTTGTAGGCATCTGCTCAAGTTTTTGGCTCATTCCATTATAATATATGCTCACTTTTGCTCCCAGACCCATGGAGTTTTGACCTTCTCCGGTTAAGCTTATCTTAAGAAAACTAGTGTTGAGCTTTTCAGAAGCTAGGTTTTGGTAAATGCTCACTGGAGCATTGATATTGTTGACGATCAACTCTAGATCCCCGTCGTTATCCAAGTCTGCATAGGCAGCGCCATTACTATTGGAGATGTGATGTAGTCCCCATTTTTGGGTTTGGTCCGTGAAGGACAAGTCACGGTTGTTTTTAAAAATATAGTTGCGAATATCTGAAGCTGGGATTTTGTCCACCAATTCAAGGATATTTTGTCTTTTGAGATTTCCTTGGTGGGTCTGAATATAATCTCCCATATATTTCAGGAAATCCAGATTGGTATAGTCCCGCTGGTAGCCGTTGGTAATGTAGAGGTCTTTCCATCCGTCATTGTCGAGATCTGCAAAGAGTCCTGCCCAACTCCAGTCTGTATTGGAAATTCCTGCAAGCTGTCCGATTTCGCTAAATGTTCCATTTCCGTTGTTGAGGTGGAGCATATTGCGCATGTACTGATGGTGGAGACCTGCTTTGACCATGAAGTCATACTTCTCATAATTGTCAGGAGCCATTAACAACTTTTGCCGCTTGTTGTCTTCAGGAAGCATATCCAGACTTAAGATATCGATCCACCCATCGTTATTGAAGTCAGCCAGATCGCTACCCATTGAAAACTGGGACATGTGTCCAAGTGCTGAATGGCTTGCTTGGGTAAATGTGCCATTTTTATTGTTAAAATAAAGGTAATCTGGTGCAGTATAATCATTGCTGACATAAATGTCCGGCCAGCCATCACCATTGAGGTCAGCTACACCTACACCCAGTCCATAGGATAAGGCCGAATTTTCGATTCCTGCTGCAGAAGTGATTTCTTTATACATGCCATTGTCATTCCTAAAAAGTTGTGAACCGGAAGGATCCCTATGTTTGAGCAGTTCGGCGGTACTTGCCTCATCTAATACAGGTAAGGATTTGATGTTGTGGTTGAGTAGAAACATGTCCAGGTCGCCATCCTGGTCAAAGTCAAAAAAGATTGCTTGAGTAGAATAGGAATCAATGTTCAAACCATAGGCTTGACTTTGTTCCTTGAAAATTGGGATTCCCGCACTATTTGGACCTTGATTGACAAAGAGTTGGTTGGTTCGGTTTTGTGGGGACAGATTCCCTGAATAACAAACATAGATGTCGGGGCGTCCATCTGCATTGATGTCAACAATAGTGACACCTGTAGCCCAAGGACCTTCTCTGCCTGAAACTCCAGCTGTCTGGGTAACATCCTCAAAGGATAAATTCCCCCGATTGAGATAAAGTCTATTGGCAACCATATTGCCTGTGAAATATAAATCTTCAAGCCCGTCACCATCAAAGTCGGCGACTGCTACTCCTCCTCCATTATAAAAATATTCATAGATCAACACGTTGGTATTGAGACCTTCGGTCAGTTGGTTGGTGAAATCAACGCCAGTACTTGCTGAAGGAATGAGTGTAAAAAGAGGATCTGTTTCTTCATTTTCAGGCACATGAATATTGGTTTCCCGATTGCTACAAGAGAGGAGAATCAAGATTAGAGGTAGGATGAAAAGCAGTACTGAAATTCGGATCATGAAGCAATTTATTAAAGCGGCTTCTTAGAAAGAAGCAACTTGGCCTATAATAAGCCAAGTTGCCTAGTAATTAAAGATATATGAGATTAAAATCAGTAGCCCGGATTCTGGACCAACTGGTCGTTTCTGTTCATTTCATCAAAATGGATCGGCATCCAATACATTTTATCCAGCCACAGTCTATTTTCTTTTCCTGGGTCTATCTGGAAGACTGAATAGGTATAATTGTAAATAGTTGGATCATAGCGATAGACGGATACACTCTGTCCAGGTCTCAAAGTTCCCCTGACTTGAATGCCATTGGCTTGTCGTCCGAGGGTCTGTGGAGCGATCATCCATCTTCTGGTATCATAGTACCTATGTTCTTCGAAGGAAAGCTCGACACGTCTTTCATTGATATAGCGCTGCAGCAAAGCCGGCCCGGATTCTGTGATTGCCGGCATTCCTGCACGGAATCTGATTCTATTCAACCAAGTCCTTGCTTCTTCTTCCTGGCCTAAAGCAAGACTTGCCTCAACCAGATTTAGGACTACTTCAGTAGCACGGATTACCGGCCAAGGAATTTCCTGCCAGGTATTCTGATCTACAAATCCCGGATCTGGTTCTATAAATTTCCGAACATAATATCCGGTGTAAGAACCATTCCAGTCTTCAATCGGGCTTTGTCTGGTATCCAATCCGAAGTGGGTCACTCTTGCTCCGGCGCTATTGACCACTTCATAAGTCCCAGTTTGGATTTGACCAAGTGGGTCTCTTGCCTGATTGGCTGGAGATCTTGGTTTCCATTGGGCACCGTCATAGAGGAAGGTGGCATAGAATCTCGGATCCCGATTTTCATAAGGAGCACTGGCATGCTGTGGATTGTTCCAGTCAAACCTGCTACCGTCCATCATTTCGTAATCATCGATCAAGAGTTGTACAGGGGTATTTCCTGCCCAGTTGTTGTAGCCGTTAGGCCCGTTGAAAAGACCTTGTCTACCCCCTGCCTCGGGTTTGGCGCTTAAGAAATACCTTCCAAAAATCATTTCCTGCTCCCCGCCGCTTCTTGAAAGGGAGTTGTTGATATAGATAGTTGTAGCTCTTTCAGGGTCTACTGGTGCTGAATGTGCAAGCTCATTTCCCGGTATCAAGGCCAAAGCTGCTTCGGCAGCGGCCTTAGCTCTTTGGTATCTTTCTGTCCTGTTTCCACTGACATAGCCTAGCAGCTCAGGGTTAGAAAAACCTGCAATCAAAGTTGATTTGGCTGATGCTGTTGGGATGTCATGTAAATCCGAAGCCGCATAGAGCAAAACCCGGGATTTTAAAGCATACGCAGCTGCCTGATTGGTTCTTCCTCTTACAAGGTTGTGTCCAGCCAAAAGCTCTGCTGCTCGATCTAAGTCTGCAACGATGAAGTTCACACATTCTTCAAAAGTATTGCGCGGAACTTCATAGGTATCTTCACCCAAGCCATAAGTTCTGTCAGCTATTGGGAAAGCACCATAATTGCGGAGCAACTGGTGGTGGTAATAAGCCCGCATAAATGTAGCTTCTCCAAGCAAGCGCTCTACAATTCCATTGGTATTTTCAAACTGAGGATCGCTCAGGTTTTCAATCGCAATATTGCAAGACCTTAGTCGGTTGTACATGTTGTTCCAGCTGCGTGTTCCACTGATCCAGCCGGGATTTTGAGGGTTGGACCTACTTTCGGTTACCGTATTGATGTTTCGGCCGGGATGTGTGAAGATGGCTTCATCTGTGAGTGAAGCTAGCATCTGCTCGTCAAATCCGCCCATACCCAGACCTTGGTAGATTCCGGTCACAAAAGCTTCCGCAAGACCTGCATCGGTCCAAACTGCTGATTCTGAAACTTCACCTAGTGGCTGTGTATCCAGAAAATCGTCGTTACAACTTCCCAACATAAGGGGAAGTGAGATTATTATTGCAATTATTTTTCTATAGCTGTTCATATAGCGCGCAATGTTTAGAATGTTACTGTAAAACCAGCGTTGATGACTCTTGCCTGAGGGTAGTACTGTCCGGTAGCATTGTCTGATTCAGGATCATACACTTTAAGTTTGTCCCAGGTAAGTAAGTTCAGGCCATTTACGTAGAAGCGTAGATTATTGATACCTACTCTCTGTCCAAGCTGCTGAGGTAGCGTGTATCCGATTTCAAGGTTTTTCAAACGGATGTAATCTGAGCTTCTGAACCAATAGGTGTTGTTGGAAGAGAAATACTGGTCACTCCTGTTGGCGATGCGTGGATGAACGCTGCTTGGATTGTCAATAGTCCATCTGTTCTCATAGAAATCAAGCAGGTAATTGCCGATGTTTCCTGACTCACCTGCACTTACAAAAGCTACAGCACCTGCGGCACCTTGGAATAAAATTGCAAGGTCAAAGTTTCTGTAACCTGCAGTAATGTTCATCCCACCTTGAAATCTTGGAATATTGTTTCGATCCAATCTAACTTGGTCTTCTGGAGTAATGGCTCCATCTCCGTTCACATCTCTGAATTTCATGTCTCCAGGACGGAGTTCATTGGTGATGGCACTATAATTTAGGGGGTTGGAAGCAATATCTTCGGCATCTCTGAAGACCCCATCATAGATGTACATCGGCCCTGGGGCATTCATAGGTCTTCCCGTACTTCTTTGCCATTCTTGTGCTCCTGGAGGTTCATCCCAGAAGAGGATTTTGTTTTTGGCGTATCCACCGTTTACACTGATGTTGTAGGTGAATTCACCACGGGTTCCGCGGTGACCCAATACCACATCAAATCCTCTGTTTTCCACTATGCCGATGTTTTCTGCTGGCAGTAGGGCTGCAAGCCCTGTGGTTTCGGGCACTGATGCATTCTTTCTCCAGAGGATATTGGTCCTTTTGTTATAGAAAGCATCAAATTCGAAGAAGACCTTCCCTTGGAACAACTGACCTTCAACCCCGATATTGGAGTTGTTGGCCACTTCCCAGGTGATGTTGTTGTTGGGAACCCTGGTTTCAAATAGGGTTTTGGCTTCTATGCCTTCCAAAATATGGCTGCTAAATCCATACGTGGAGAGGAACTGGTATTCCTGAAGGACGTTATTGAAGAAAATCTGATCATTTCCCATTTGTCCCCAAGAACCCCTGATTTTGAAGAAGTCCATTGCAGGAATGTTGTTTTTCCAAAAGTTTTCTTCTGAAACTACCCATCCCAACATAATTCCGGGGAAAAAGCCATAGCGGGTCTCTCTTGGGAAGATATAAGAACCATCATATCTCCAAAGGAATTCAGCCAGATATTTTTCCTGATAGTTGTATGCTACTCTGCCAAAATAGTTCATCCTAGCTTGTTCAAAAGCACCACCACCGTTGTCTTTTTCATTATCTCCTCCGGCAAACATCTGATCTATGGCAGGAGAAATGAAGAATCTTCTATAGGCAAAGAGGTTGTCTCCTGATACGGTTTCTTTATTTGTACCTGCCAGTACCTGTAGATTGTGGTCACCAAAGTTGCGGTCATACGTAAATACCCCTCCTAGAAGGATGTTGAGCTGGTTGTTATTGCCTTGTGTCAGGCGAGGCTCTGCTGGACCTCGTTCTGTAGGAATCAAAATGGGTGTTACACCATCTGCCTCAAAACCGTTTCCTCTTTGGTAAAGGATCCATGGTGTTTCCCATCTTTTGGTAAATCTGCTCAATTTATCTACGGCTGCTGTACCTTGGAATTTCAGCCCTTCAATACCCGGAATTTTGATGTTCAGCGCTGCATTGGTTTGGAAATAATCTCTGGTATCTCTGTCATAGCCTGTAGCATTTGTAGTGATGACGACAGGATTTTCACCGTTTTCGATATCAGGACCAGGTCTTCCATCAGGCCAGAAAGCAGGTTCATTTGGCTTGCCACGCATCTGCATTCTAAAAATCGCACCGGCAGGGCGAGTAGGGAAAAATCTGGCTTCCTGTCTGGCCAATACACCGATCTGCAGATCGATGTAATCATTGACTTTGGCATCCAAATTCAACCTCATGTCATATTGCTTGTAGCCAGTTGCAGAGTTTCTGTAATAGGCGTCCTGATTTTGGTATCCGATTGAAGCCAGATAGCGGATATTTTCATTACCACCGTTGAGCTGCAGGTTGTGTCTGACCTGAGGAGACCAAGGTTTTAAGGTGGCGTCATACCAGTCTGTATCCGGATAGTTCCAAGGATCATCCCCTGCACGATGCCTAGCCAATGCTTCGGGGCTAAATGGTGCAGTTCTTACTTGACCATTGGGTCTTGTGTAAGAGCCGGTATTCCTAAAGGCGTCCGTGGCGGCCCTCCATTCAGATACAGGAAGTTCGTAGACACTGAGATCGTTGAGCATTTCCCCATATTGGGCGGCGTTTGCCAAGCGTGGAATTACTGTTGGCTGTGCGGCACCTTGGTTGAACTGGTAAGAAAGCTCGGGTTTCCCTGTTTGGCCTCTTTTGGTTGTAACGAGGATAACTCCATTTGCGGCCCTTGCTCCATAAATTGCCGCTGAGGCATCTTTAAGTACAGAAATTGACTCTATGTCATTTGGATTGAGCCTATCTATACCACCTGCCCTTGCAGGAATACCATCGATTACAATCAATGCATCATTGTTGCCTAGAGTATTGGAACCTCTGATACGGATACCTGCACCGTCATAGCCTGGTTCTCCACTTCTATTGACAGCAACTACACCTGCCATCCTTCCAGCTATGGAATTGGTCAGGTTCATGGCAGGAGAACGTACAAGTTCTTGGCCTTTTACTGTAGCTACTGATCCTGTGATTGTTTCCTTTTTCTGCTCACCATAACCTACCACAATGACTTCACCTAAAGATTGAAGATCCTGCTCCAATCGGACATTGTAAGTATTCTGGTTGGTAAGTGGCATCTCTTGACTGGCGAAGCCAATAAAGGAAAATACCAAAATTTGGTCACCTGCACCGACATCGATAGTAAATCTGCCATCAATGTCAGTCACTGTTCCCTTTGTCGTGCCTTTAATCAATACGGAGACACCGGGTAATGGAAGCTCATCTTCCCCTGAGATGACCACCCCGCTGACTTGACGCGACTGGGCAAATGCGACTTGTGTCATCAGACACAGTAGCACGGAAAAGCACAATAGCTTTAGCTGAGTAAAATTTTTCTGCATTTTAGGTTTGGTTAATTGATTAAACTATTAAAAAGTGAATTAAATAATGTTAAATAT
>DAIPZN010000088.1:0-19725 GCA_036782195.1 Cyclobacteriaceae bacterium
AAGATAGAAAACTTGTATCGTAAATAAATACAGGAAAATTTAGTGAAAAAATAGAAACGAGATTGCGGTATATAACTATTTCTTGTTCATATAAACTATTTAATTCTAAAACTTTGTTTATTTGCGGACTTTATTAACCATTTTATTTATTGTTTTATGAAAAATATTTACGTTTTGATGTTTGTGTTGCTGATAGGTACAGTTTCAGCAATGGCCCAAGAAAGCTCCCGTATCGGTGGGCAACTGTTGTACAGCGGAAGCTTGGATACTCCCGGTCTTGGCCTAGTTGCCGAATTCCCTGTTGCACCCAAATTTGTAATTGCCCCGAGTTTCAGCTATTACTTTCCAAAAGGAGATTCCTTTCTCAGGCAGACAGCATGGGAACTCAATGGAAATTTAAATTACCATTTTGTCACCAATGATCAGGTGGAGTTCTATGGACTGGGAGGGATCAACTATACCAACGTTGGAGCTAAATTCGACGGGTCTTCCATCGGTATCGGGAATATCTCAACCAATGCAGGGGAGCTAGGCATTAACCTCGGGTTAGGAGCTAATTTCAACATTGGGAAAAACTTCTTGCCATTTGGGGAATTGAAATACATCATTGGGGATTTTGATAGAGTCGTTATTGCAGCTGGCATCAAATTCAATCTGTAAATTTTGTATGGAGTTGAAGAAGGGTTCTATCGGGATCTGCCGGTATAACCCTTTTTGATTTTCAGCCTGTTTGGGACAATTGCCGCATAGGCAGGAAGGTGAGGTTATAATTCCGCATCAGGTTTTCTGTTTTTTCAACCTGAACAATTGAAAACCTATATGTTTTCAGCCATAATGGGATCAGTGGTAAATCAGTCGGTGGAACTGTCGGGACCGCTGATCCGAAAAGTGTATCTTTGTGTTTTGGGTAGAAAGTAATGCAGACATGAACCTGACCATTGAGAATATTCTTTTAGTAGGATCACTTTTGTTGTTTATCAGTATCATAGCCGGTAAAACATCCTATAGATTTGGAGTTCCTACACTATTGCTCTTTTTGGGAATAGGTATGTTGGCGGGTTCTGACGGAATAGGAGGGATTCAATTTGACGATCCCAAACTTGCCCAATTCATTGGGATTGTATCCCTCAATTTCATCCTTTTTTCCGGGGGGTTGGATACCAATTTCAAGTCTATCAAGCCCATCTTCAAAGAAGGTTTGGCACTTTCAACTTTAGGTGTATTGTTGACTGCAGTGTCATTAGGTACTTTTGTCTGCTTGATCACTGATTTTACCATTTACGAAAGTCTGCTCTTAGGTTCCATTGTCTCATCCACCGATGCCGCTGCTGTATTTTCCATTCTCAGGTCAAAAAGCCTTGCTCTGAAATCTAATTTAAGACCTGTTCTGGAGATGGAGAGTGGAAGTAATGATCCAATGGCTTATGTTTTGACAATTGCATTTCTTAGCCTCGTCATCCACCAAGACCAAAGTTTTCTCTCCCTGATTCCATTGTTTCTGCAGCAGATGTTGCTGGGTGGATTCATGGGATTCGGATTTGGTAAGCTCAGCCATTTAATTATCAATAAAATCAAATTGGACTTTGAAGGGCTCTATCCTGTCTTAGTGATAGCTTTGATGTTTATTACTTTTTCAGCTACCGATTTTGTGGGGGGCAATGGTTTCTTGGCCATATATATCTGTGCGGTTTACCTTGGCAATCAAAAGCTTATCCATAAGGTCACAATTCTCAAGATGTTTGATGGTTTGGCTTGGTTGATGCAGATCGTTTTGTTCTTGACTTTAGGTCTTTTGGTTTTTCCTTCTCAGGTACTTCCTGTTGCTGGATTAGGGCTTTTGATTTCAGTTTTTCTGATTCTAGTAGCTAGGCCCATTGGTGTTTTTCTAAGTACCTTACCTTTCAGGATGCGTACCAAGTCAAGGCTCTACATATCTTGGGTTGGATTAAGGGGGGCTGTACCTATAGTTTTTGCTACATATCCGCTACTGGCTGGTATCGAAAAGGCCAATATGATATTCAATATTGTGTTTTTTATTTCTGTAACATCAGTTTTGATCCAAGGAACCACCATAGGTCTTTTTGCCAGATGGTTTAAAGTAGCCCTTCCGGAGAAGGTCAAACCCATTTCTGAAATTGACAAGATTCTTGCAGATTTTCCTAAATCCTCCCTTCAGGAATTTGAAATTTCTCCGGATTATTATGCAGTCAATAAAAGGATAGTAGATCTTGATTTTCCCAAGTCGGCATTTATTGTAATGATCAAACGCGGTGAAGAATATATCCGTCCCGGCGGTTCTACCGTAATAAAAAAGGGAGACAAAATGATGGTGCTGGCTGACAAGGAAAGTGATTTCCCAGAGGTATCCATTTGTCTTAAAGATGCAAGGGGTTAGGTGTGGCGGCACTAACCGAATTTAAAAACGAGTTTTAATCAAATTTTAATACCATGAAAAATACCAAATTACTTTTACTTATTGGCATAGTAGCTTTCTTTGGCTGCGATAAGCAGACAAATACTGAAAACAATGAGACAGGATCAAAGCTTGAACAAGAGCACCAACTAGAAATGGTCAGCTATGCAGATAGTGTCAATAGGGGCCTTCTAGAAGATACCTTCAAAGGGAGCGCAAGAAGAGAGACAAAGGAGAATTTTGATGGAACAGAGATTACAGTCAATTATGGCTCACCAGGAGTTAGAGGCCGGGTAATCTGGAATGGGTTAGTTTCTTACGATCAGGTATGGGTAGCAGGTTCCCACTGGGCTACAGCTGTTACCTTTTCAGACGCAGTGACCATTCAGGGCGTGGAGGTGCCAGCTGGAACCTACGGTTTCTTTGCCATTCCTGGCAAAGAGACTTGGACGCTTATTTTAAATAGGGAATATGACATGCATTTGGCTGAAGGATATGATGAGGCCAACGATGTGGTGCGTGTAGATGCAGTGCCTGAAGAGTCCGAAATCCCAACCCAAAGATTGACTTATTCACTGGAACAAGCTGAGGATGGACGTGTCAATCTTGTATTGTCCTGGGAAAAAATCAGTGTTGTGATGCCGATAGTATTGGTACAGTCTTGAGAATAAGTATTGGGTAATGAGATGAGGATGCCGGAGAGAATGTGATGCAATCAAACTCCGGCATCATCACTTTATCTTCACCAGTTCTGGATTTCGCTGATTTTATGATCGTATGGTACCCCCATTAATTTTTCATATTCTCTTGAGAACTTTTCATATGTCTGTACAGCAAGTCCATTTTTCCCCATTTTGATAAGCGTTCTGCATTTGTTCTTGAGGGCCTGCTCATTTAGGATATCATGAATAAGTAATGTGTCTGATACAGCAAGTTGAAGGGAGTATTGATGCTCTGTGATCAAGCCATCCCCAATGATAGAGAAAAGGGTGTCAATGGCTAAGTTGGCAAAGTGTACTTTAATGCTATCCATCCATTCTGTTTGCATATTGGGACAAAGCTCACCATATGAAAGTAAGTTGATCAGTCTAATGACACTATGATGTGGAATTGAGGTCTTTTGCTTCAATTGACCAATAATCTCTAAAGTTTCATTATAGTCGACATATACATCAGAACTCAACTTAATTATCCAATATCCCTCTTCATTGTTTATTTCTATGTTTCCGACTCTTTCGAGAAGGAGCCGCAGTTTACTGATGTTGACATTTCGGTTGTTTTTGGCGCTGGATTCAGATTTGTCAGGCCATATAAATTCATTCAATTTATTTGAAGTTATTCCCTTTTTATCACCACTGGAATAGAAGAATAAAATCAAAAATAGCTGTTTCAGAGTAGGAGTGAATTCTGCTGTAATATTCTGCCCTTCACAATCAAAAGCTTGAAATCCACCTATAAAATAAAGCGCTGATTTTTTGCGTCGAATGTGGACCGTCTCTATTTGTTCATTCTCTGGATCTTCTTTACTGTCTTCCTCTATTTTTACACCAGCTTTCCTTTTGGCGATCCAGAATCCAAAGATTAAAATGATTCCAAACCCCAATATCATTACAACTGCCTGCCAATTGTTTATTCTCTTAGCTTGTAAAGGTGACTGTCTCGTTTGTTCTGGAATAAGGGGAGGAAATGCTAGGCTATAAATGTCAAGATTGCCTCCGGAAACAGTGATTGCTACCAATTTTTCATGCTTCGGCTCAAAGTAGAAGCTGCTCCAGGAATGTGTATCACGAAAATTATAAGGAATAGAATCTCCAATAAATTCCACATTACGGCCGTCCAGGAATATTTTGGCTAATTTCAAATAAGTTTGGTGCCTGGTATGGTCATAAACAAGCGTATAAAACCCATCTTTTTCCATGGTTGGCAGCAAAACATCAACAGGAACAAAATTGGATTTGACCAGTCCTGCAAGGTCCCAAAGCTTTTCAGATTTGCCCGTTTTTAAATTGATCTTGTGAAGATCATAATAGTTTTTGGGAGCAAGTTGTTGTGCGCCGGACCGACTGCCATATCCCCCAAAAATGTACCAATCCTCAGGCCCCATTTGCCCTGCTGCAGACAAATACCTTGGAAGAATTTGATCATTTGCTGAGATGACTTTCCAAGGCTTGCCATCAAGGTTTAAATGCTGCAGTACATTGTTGTAGGTAAAAAAGCCATAGCCCCCAAATGTAAATAGCTCATTGCCAAATAAGACTTTGTTATGATGCCAGTATTTGGGGAGGTTACATGGTCCAGGATTTTGGGACCATTCCATTTTGGCTAAGTCCAAGATGTTGGAATTGCTGTTTTCAAAGGAATAAGAAATAATTGTATTATTTATTGGATCAAAAACAAATGGATTTGACCTACAGCTGTATGGTTTCCCTTTTTGGTATTGATGACTTGAAATGGTACTGTTTAGCAGATCGATGATTTGAATTTCTTCAGCCCCTATTACATATAGATGTGATTCTCCGTATACTGTTCCCAATATATTTGGCAAATGTATGTCTAAGTCCTTGTCCCAATTGAGGTGTTTGTCAATTTCCCATTGTGGATTTCGGACAACCGCTTTTAAGCCAGCTATTTCATCCAAAACAGCATGCTCTTGGTGCCTGTCCATTTTCCAGTATGCTGTTATTTTTCCTTCATGATCTGTGATGGAAAGATTTCGTATTTTCATCGGTGCCACATCGACACTTACAAATTTCTTTGATTGATGGGCACCAAAAAAAACCTCAAAAACTTCTCTTTCATCCACTTGAAAATTATGTTTTATGCTGTTTTGTCGACCATTGATGCTTAGTGTGATTCTGCCAGCTAAAGGATCAACACTAATCCTTATTGGGATCCATTGAGCTAAAACAGCACCCCCAATGTCCTCCCATTTGTATCCCAATAAGGTCTCTTCCTTATATACCAACCAAAAATTTGTCTGCTCTGCGTTGAGATTCGCGACCAGGTCTAAGTTGGCTCCACTGCTGCTTAATATCCTAAAGACATATCCAAAATCTCCATCCCCTGATCTGAAATTGATGTCGAAGTCCATTGAAAAACCTTTTGGAAAATGGAAAGGTTTCTCAGCATTTAGATGTAAAGAGGTCCGAAGATCCTGATTGACTTCATGGGAAAAAAAATGCAAGCCGGAATGCAGATGTTCATTGGCAAATAAGCCAGATGGATGCAGGATAAACTGAAATAGGAGT
Organism: Cyclobacteriaceae bacterium; assembly: GCA_036782195.1. Taxonomy (GTDB): domain Bacteria; phylum Bacteroidota; class Bacteroidia; order Cytophagales; family Cyclobacteriaceae; genus DAIPZN01. The sequence continues at coordinate 5,662 of DAIPZN010000088.1, forward strand.
AAGATAAATATTCTCATCAGGTCTAGTTTTCAACACCATATAACAATTCAATACCATAAATGCGATAGAGGGCAAATGCAAAAGGGTTCAATAGGTAAGGTTAGGCAATTAAAAATATTATTGGTGATTTATGCAATTAATTTTTTATTAACCTAAATATTTATCAAAAATTATAGATTAATTAATACTGTAGGCATTTTTTTGACCCTATCAATCAAGGAGTTACTATTTATCCGTTGCTCAGGTTCTCCAAGATTTTTACATGAACATTTATTCCAATCTAACTAGCCTTTCTTGCCTATGTAACATCTGTCATTTTTCCTTCAAGATCCTGAGAGGGTTTTGATGTATTGTTCAACCTGATTTTCCATTATTCAAAACAATTATGAAAAACTTTAAACCTAAACCAAAAATCAAATTTGGAAAAACACTTACTACTGTACTTTTTCTGATTTCGATCCTTTTGGGTTCCGATCCGGTTCATGCACAAGGTACCATTACGGTGACCGGGGTGGTATCTGATGAAGGCGGGGAGCTACTTCCCGGAGCTACTATTTTAGAAAAAGGAACCAACAACGGCGCTGTCACGGATCTTGACGGCAGGTACTCCATAGCGGTTAGGTCTCCCCAATCCGTATTGGTATTCAGCTTTATTGGCATGACTTCGACTGAAAGGGCTGTTGGCAATCAAACTACCCTCAATATACAGCTCCAAAGCGATTCCAAATCGCTAGATGAATTTGTAGTCATTGGCTATGGCACCCAACGCAAAAGGGAAATTACTTCCTCAGTTGCTACAGTAGGGGTGGAAGAGTTCAACCAAGGTGGGGTAAGATCCCCTCTGGACCTTATCCAGGGTAAAGTAGCGGGACTCAGCATCACCCGTACACAGGGCAACAACCCCAATGCCGGTGCTGCGATCCAATTGAGGGGTGTCACCTCCCTAACAGGAAACCTTGAGCCTCTGATTGTCATTGACGGCATCCCTGGAGGTAATTTGGACCTCCTACAGCAAGATGATATTGAATCTTTTGATGTGCTCAAAGACGGTTCAGCTGCTGCCATCTATGGAACCAGGGGCAACAATGGGGTCATCCTGATCACAACAAAAAAAGGCAAGGCGGGTACTCCTAGATTTGATTACTCCAATTATTTCCAGCGGGAAGTAGTGGACCGAAAACCTGATTTCCTTTCAGCCGCAGAATACCGTGAACTGATTGCACAGGGTAGGATAGGGCAAGGGAATGACCTTGGCAGCTCCACTGACCTATATGAGGAGCTGATCAACCGCAACAACCTAAGCCAATATCACAATTTTGCCGCTTCAGGTGGTAGTGCAAACAGCAACTACAGGATTTCCCTCTATCTGAATGACGCGGAAGGTATAGCCAGAGAGAATTCCAGAAGACAGATTGGTGGCCGTGTCAGTGTCAACCACCGGGGCTTTAATGAAAAACTCCTGCTACAAGCCAATGTGGCGACCAATTTCAACGATGCCAACCTGCTTGGCGGCGGTGGAGGTGATTTCGAACAGGCAATACAACGGAATCCAACAGCTCCGGTATTCCGTCCGGATGGTGGCTTTGTAGAGACAGAGGCATTCAACAACTACAACCCGCTCTCCCGTTTTGCCAACAGGATCAACCAACGCAATCAAACCACACTTTCCTTTGACGGAAAGTTGACCTATGAGATCATTGAAGGTCTGAACTTTTCCATATTCGGAGCACATCAGCGCAATACCTGGAACGATCGGCAATACCGTGCCATGACCGACTTCGAACAGCGTCCAAATAGCCAATGGCAGGGAACCGGTTATGCATCCAAGAGCAACTATCTTTCATGGAACAATACGCTTGAAAGCACTTTGGACTATAAGAGGATCATGGGAGACCATTCCTTTGATGTTATCGGCGGATACAGCTTCCAATACTTCACAGAGGAAGCTTTTAATGTCAACAACTCAGGCTTCACCACCGATGCGTTTTTGGATTGGAACCTTGGGGCAGGAAGTGCCATTAACAATACCTTGCTGCCAAGGCCGGGCATGGGAAGCTCCAAGCAGGACAATACGCTCATTGCCTTTTTCGGTAGGGTTAGCTATGCCTTCAAAGACAGGTATTTTGCCCAGGCTATCCTGAGAAGGGAAGGCTCTTCAAGATTCGGCGCCAACAACAAGTGGGGTAATTTCCCTGCCATGTCCGTAGGTTGGAACATTGCAGATGAATCCTTTATGCAAGGGATCAGTCAGGTGGATGTATTGAAACTTAGGGTAGGTTATGGGGTTACCGGTAACCAAGGCATCCCCAATTACCAGTCTCTCGTGACCCTGAGTACAGGTGGGGTTTATCCTCAGGAAGGTGTCTTTTATCAGACTTATGGTCCCGCAAGAAATCCCAATCCGGATCTAAAGTGGGAGAAAAAGCAGGAATGGAACTTCGGTCTTGACTTCGCCCTCTTCAACAACCGTATCACCGGTGCACTTGATGTATACAACAGAAACACTGTAGACCTACTGCACAATTATACTGCACAGCAGCCTCCTTTTGTAAGGGACCTCATCTATACCAATGTGGGTAGCATCAACAACCGTGGCGTGGAAATTTTCCTGAGCGGATTGGTCATGCAAAAGCAGAATTTCAGGTGGAGCATGGACATTGCGGCCAACTCCCAGTTCAACAAGCTGACTTCGCTTTCCAACGAAGTCTATACCGTTTCCTGGCTGGAATTCGGTGGACTACCTTCCCCGGGTAACCTCGGTAACGCAATCAGGCTAGTAGAAGGCGGAACTGTGGGCAATTTCTTCGGTAAACGCTTTGCTGGATTTACGGATGACGGGAAGTGGCTTTTCCACAAGGCAGACGGCACTACTGGGCCTGCTTCGGAATTGTCAGAGCAGGATCTCGCCATCATCGGAAACGGAGTGCCTAGATACATGGCTTCGTGGTCCAATAATTTCAGGTATAAAAACTTCGACCTGACGCTGTTTTTCAGAGGCAAGTTCAAGTTTGACATCCTCAATACTCAGGACCTGTACTTCGGTAACTCCGCATGGTTGCCCAACAACCTTCTGAGATCTGCCATCACCACCCATGCCGAACTCAACGACAACCCGCAGTATTCGGATTATTACCTGGAGCGAGGTGATTTCGTGAAGCTGGACAACGTCACCTTGGGTTACAACTTCAATTTTCAGGGCAATTATGTACGGAACCTGAGGCTTTATGTGACTGGAAGGAACCTGTTGACATTTACTGGGTATTCTGGACTGGATCCTGAACTGCAGGATACCGGCTTCACTACCGGTATAGACAGTAGAGGCTTCTATCCCCGTACCAATTCATTCACTGTAGGGCTCAATGTCGGATTCTAAACCACAGAAACTATGTTCAAAAGACTTCATTATAAAATAGCAGTCATGCTCATCGGACTTGTCGCCTTCTCTGCAGGATGTGTGGACCTAGAAGAGAATGTGTACAACCAGCTGACCAAAAACAACTTTTACAACAACAAAGTCGAAATCATGCAGGGTGTGCTGAGACCATTTACCCACATGCAGGCTTGGTTGGCTCCTACTGGCCAAAACGGATTCTATTACCACTCAGAAATGGCTGCTGACCAGCAGGCTTGGCCGCAGAAAGGCCGTCATGGTTTTGACGGAGGAGACCATATCCGACTCCATTACCATACTTGGACAACCCAGGAGCCGAGAATGCGGAATGCCTGGGCACTGATGTGGAGTGGATTGGGCTATGTCAATGCCATACTGGAAGATCTTGAAGGTCTGGATTTTGCCCAAGCCAATATGACTGAGGCAGATAAGCAATCTATCCTAGCCGAAATTAGGGTCATGCGTGCCTATCACTACATCAGGATTATGGATATGTGGGGCAATGTTCCCATCGTCACCACTGTTGGAACACCTGTCAATCCACCCACAGCTCCAAGAGCAGAGGTGTTTGAATTTGTAAGACAGGAATTGGAAGCCAATGTGGAATTGTTGCAACCTTTGTCTCAGGCCATGGTAGGGAGGGTTTCCAAAGCCGCTGGATATGCCATGCTCTCCGAACTCTATCTCAATGCAGAAAAATGGGCAGGTGTACCCATGTATGACCAGTGTATCATTTACAGTGACAAAGTCATCAACGGTGAAGGAGGCAGCCTGAACGGCCCTATGCAACTTGATCCGGATATCCTCGGACCATTTCGGAATACCAACCACCTTTCGCCGGAAAACATCTTCCAGTTTGCATTCAGCAGGGAAGGAGGGTTTACGTTCAACTGGAGCGGCTTCATGTCCGGGTATGGCAACACAGCTTTGGCCTTGGGTGTCACTTACAGCGGATGGAACGCCTTTGTGGTCATCCCTTCTGCTTTTGACAAGTATGCAGATAACGACAGGAGAAAGCAGGAATGGTTCCTGTATGGTCCTTTGACCAACATCAATACAGGGGAGCCCATTCTCGGTACAGAAGAATATGAGGGTCAGCCTTTAGTCTATGTCAACAGCATCCGTCGCAACAGCGAAGGTGAAACTGGAGAAGGGGGAATGACCCGAGGTGAGGAAAACAGCGGGGCCAGGTTTCACAAATACCGTTCTGGAAGATCTACAGATCCCAACTATTGGGAAAATGACTACATCATCTATCGCTTGACAGAAATTTATTTCAACAAAGCTGAAGCACTGATGCGGCAGAACGGCGGCACTGCCAACCAAGAGGCAGTCGATTTGATCAATGCCAGCAAGCAAAGAGCATTTGATCCTGCTGTGTGGCCTTCAGTGGCTTACACCACCGCTACACTTACCTTGGATGAACTGCTGGAAGAAAGAGGTAGGGAATTCATTTTCGAAGGAAAAAGAAGGACTGATCTGATCCGCTTTGGCAAATTTACCACAGCCACTTGGTGGGACCATCAGCCGTCCAATGACCCCAATAGAGAACTGTTTCCTATTCCTGATATCCAGGTTGTATCCAATCCAAACCTAATACAAAATCCGGGCTATTGATCCCAATGATTTAACTAGGCTGTTCTGACCAAGGAGCAATTCGGTTTGCCTGCGGTCGGGACAGCTTTTGATTGACCATACATTCCACCATTATTATTAACACCAGATACATGCACAAGCGCAATTCAAATGACGGCAGCCGTTTCAAAAAATGGACACTGTTGCTGCTGTCTTCCCTGATCGGTGCCCAAGGTTATGCCCAAAGTGGGATCAGCCTGGACCGGTTGGACCAATTTGACAGTCCTGCCAAAAGCTGGACCATAGTAGGGGATGTGTCCGCCTCACTCAAGGACAACAACGTGTTGAAAGAAAAAAGCGGGACAGGCATCCTGGCCAACCTTCCGACCAAAAAACAACAAGGCAAAGACCTAATTACCAAAGAAACTTACGGGGATATCGATCTGGAACTGGAATACTTAATGGCAAAAGGTTCCAACTCTGGAATTTACCTTCAAGGCATGTATGAAATCCAGCTGGCAGACAGCTGGGGAAGCGGCAAGCCAAAATCCGGCGACAACGGCGGGATATACGAACGCTGGGACGACAGCAAGCCAGATGGCCAGAAAGGCTATCAAGGCTATGCGCCGAGACAAAATGCAACCAAAGCACCCGGGCTATGGCAAAAGCTGAAGGTGTCCTTTCAGGCACCTAAATTTGACAACGAAGGCAACAAAATCGCCAATGCCCGCATGCTCCGTGTGGAGCTCAACGGCGTATTGATCCATGAAAATGTGGAACTGCTAGGTCCAACCCGTGGGGCAATGTACGACAAAGAATTGGCCAAAGGTCCCATCCGCATCCAAGGAGACCATGGACCCGTGGCGTTCAGAAACATACGGATCACCACATTTGACAGCCCCAAACCAGAAATTTATGACTTGCAATATGAACTGTTCGAAGGTACATTTCAGGAATTACCTGATTTCAATAACCTTACCCCTGCAGCAACTGGGAATTCACCGACACTGACAGGCAATATCCGAAGCAAATCCAAGCAGTTTCTTATCCGGTACACCGGTAAAATCCGGGTACAGGAACCTGGTACATATCAGCTAGCCCTTCAGTCCGCAGGTGGTGGAGGTGGTGTAAGTATCAACGGCAAGCCTGTCATCACTCCCGGACAGGATAACGGTAGGGGCTCAGTGGAGCTGACTGCAGGAGAGCATCCCATCGAAGTGGTCTATGCCAAAATCCAGGATTGGGTGAGTCCTGCTCTAGGCCTGACTTTATCCGGGCAGGGACTTCGTCCGGTCTCATATGGCCAGCAGGCGAATTCAGGTAGGGGCACCACCGATCCCATACTGGTGGATCCCAGGGAACAGCCAGTGCTAAGAAGTTTCATGGACCTTCCCGGCAGAAACCGTGTCACCCATGCCATCTCAGTCGGCTCAGAAGCAGGAGTGCACTATACCTATGATTTGGATCACGGCAACTTGGTGCAGGTCTGGAGAGGTGGTTTTCTGGATGCCACACCGATGTGGAACAGCCGGGGAGACGGTTCTTCGAGACCTACCGGAGCAGTCCACCATCTGGGTGAGCCTGCATTTGCTCTCGGAAAATTGGACAACCAAAATGCAGCTTGGGTAAGCGATTCCACAGGCACAGGCTTCCAGCCCAAAGGTTATAAGGTAATGGGAGCACCCAACCACCTTGCATTTCAATACAAAATTCATGGTGCCCAGGTGACGGATGAATTGGAACTGCTGTCCAATGGACAAGGCCTCAAAAGGACCATTGCCGTCCAAGGTGCTCCGGCAGATTTGCAACTCAGGCTGGCTCAAGGAGATGCCATTTCGGAAACCGAAGCTGGCTGGTACCTAATAGACGACAAGGTATATTACCTACAGGTCACAGGTGGCAAGCCTGAAATCCGTCAGGTAAATGGAAAATCCGAATTGGTCCTTCCCGTTAAAGGCCAGATCACTTACTCCCTTTTGTTTTAAATATACGGATTATGAAAATAAGAATTTCCAGAATAACCCTATTCCTGATGCTGCTTTGCGTAAGCAACCTGACGGTGTGGGCACAGGAATCACCAATGGAGGAGGATTTCTATAAAATATTGAAAGTGAGTAGCCCGGAAGGTACCCTCTTGGAAGTGGGCGGATTGGCCATGCTGCCCAACGGTAACCTCGGCGTATCCACCCGGAGAGGGGATATCTATATCGTAGAAAATCCCACCAGTTCACGTCCGTACTTCAGGAAATTTGCCTCAGGTCTTCATGAAGTCCTAGGACTGCTGTATAAAGACGGTGCGCTTTACTGTGCACAACGCGGAGAGTTGACCAAATTGATCGATACCAATCATGACGGTATGGCTGATGTCTACGAAACCATACATGCCTGGCCGGTATCAGGTCACTACCATGAGTATAGCTTCGGACCGGTACTTTCCCCGCAAGGTGAATATTTTGTTTCCGGCAATGTGGCATTCGGTAACGAGGAATGGTGGAGAGGCGAAAGCCGTGTCCCCTACAGGGGCTGGATCATGAAGATCCACGAAGACGGTACCTTGGAGCCTTGGGCTACTGGGGTAAGGTCTCCCGCAGGCCTAGGCGTGATTGACGGTGAGCTCTTTTATACCGAAAACCAAGGTGACTACATGGGCTCAGGCGGCATGTGGCATATGACCAAAGGAACTTTTGCAGGGCATCCGGCTGGCCTGAAGTGGACCGGTCTACCCAATAGTCCACTCAAACTTACCACTGAAGAATTCAACAAGGTGATCAATCCCCGTCAGGAGCGCAATGACCAAGGCAGGATGATCAAACCTGAGAATGTGGTGGACGAACAGCATCAGACCATGTTCGAAGCCAAAAAACAGCTGCCAGATCTCAAGTTGCCGGCAGTATGGTTCCCTTATGGCCTCCACGGCATCTCTACCTCAGAACCTATCAAAATCCCCGAGGACAACATGGGACCGTTTGGCGGGCAGATCCTGGTAGGAGATCAAGGTCAGAGCAAGATCATGCGGGTATTTATGGAGGAAGTAAACGGAGAATACCAAGGCATGTCCATAGACTTCCGCAGCGGATTCCGCAGTGGAGTACTCAGGATGGCCTGGGCCGGAGACGGTTCCTTGTTTGTAGGGGAAACCAACAGGGGCTGGGGTTCAGCAGGTGATGCAAATGAAGGTCTGGAAAGACTGGTATGGACAGGAGAAGTGCCTTTTGAAATCAGGTCAGTCAAAGCCATGCCAGACGGTTTTGAGGTGGAATTTACCAGTCCAGCAGACACCAAGTCACTAGAGGACCTTGCTTCTTACTCGATATCCTCATTTATCTATAAATACCACCCAGTTTACGGTAGCCCACCGGTGGACAACACCGAAGCTGTAGTCAAAGGCGTACAGGTTTCTGAAGACGGCATGAAAGTCAGGTTGGTCATTGACGGTTTGAAACAATATTACATTCACCATCTTTACCTTGAAGGTGTCAGGGAAAAGGAAAATTCCTATTCGCTGGTACATCCCTCTGCTTACTATACGCTGAACAACATTCCCTCAGGAGCCAAATTGAACATGTCCGGTCTAAGTACATATGATTCAAGGGTGAAAAAGGAAGAGCCGAAGCAAACGAAACCACCAGTAGCCAAAAATACCACACCTGCAAAGCCGACGGCCGCTGCGTCCAAAAAAGAAACAGAAGAAGCCATCACTTTTGAAGTGGTCAAACCGCTATTGGCCAAGAACACCTGCATTGCCTGTCACAATACCAACACGAAGCAGGTAGGACCGGCCTATGTGGATATAGCCAAAAGAAATTATACCCCTGAAGAGATCGTGGAATTGATCCACACCCCCAAGCCACAGAACTGGCCCGAATACGCGACCCCCATGCCTCCCATGAGCCATGTGCCCAGGGAAGAAGCACTTAAGATCGCCAAATGGATCAACAGTCTAAATAAATGAAAAAAAACGCCCGAAGGCGTTTTTTTCATTTATGGTAAGTGTCAAAATTACTCCTGAAGAATCGGATCGGTATGTTAGTGCCAATGGCTATGGTTTAAAAGAAATATTTATTCCCCATTCCTATAATTTTTGAAAAGAGTGTCCTTTAAATTCTCTATTTTTTGTCTTTAATCAGCCCTCTTTGCCATGATAACCAAATTGCGCCTGTTGTATTTATCGATTGCCTCTATATTGGCATTTCTACCTTTTTCCACTGTTCAAGCTGCTGCCGGGGAATACCGGTGGGTGGTGGAAGGCTTTGATTGGGGGCCAGCAGTGAATAAGGTGATATTAAGTCTGGATGAAACAGTAAAAGAAGCCAATCCAGCCCACTATCAGGTCTTTGCCAATAGAAGTTTGGAAGGAACAACAATACCTGCATCATCTGCATCAGGAACACGTGCCGTGGTATATGCCTATGTTTCTGATGTATCAGGAAATAGAGTTGCCGAAGGAAAGCACCTAACTTTGATTCTTGCAGTCAACCCAACAGACCCTCTAGGATCTCCTTTTCATTATACCAGGATTGATGGTCGAGGAGGGAATTTTTGGGTAGATTATAAACTTACTATTATCAATACCACTTCAGGAGTTGTATGGAACAAAGCCATTGGGAAGTTGATGCCATTGGTGGATAGCTTTGACCTCACTAAAAAATACAAGCATAACGAAAGTTTGACCATGTCATACGCTGTCTACACTCCAAAAACAAGTAAGGCAAAAGTACCGCTTATCATTTGGCTGCATGGTGGAGGAGAGGGTGGATTTGATCCTACAGTTGCACTATTGGGCAATCGGGCCGCAAATTATGCATCTCCTGAAATTCAGGCCCATTTCGGAGAGGCCTTCGTACTGGCTCCGCAATGTCCGGGAGCATGGATGCAAAATACAAAAGGTCAAATGACTCAAGGAGCTGACAATGATATTTACAATGAAGGTTTAATGGCGCTGATCAAATCCTATGTTGCGTCCAATCCTCAGGTAGATGCCAGCAGGATTTATGTGGGAGGCTGTTCCAATGGCGGTTATATGGCGCTGAAGTTGATTTTGCTTCAACCGGATTATTTTGCAGCTGCCTATATCAGTGCGCTTGCATATCAGTCCCAATACATCACCGACAATGACATCAAGCGGATCAAAGATGTGCCGATGTGGTTTATCCATGCTAAAAATGACCCTACTACAGTAGCTGATCTAACAGCCATTCCTGTCTACAACAGGCTCAAAGCTGCTGGGGCCAAAAATGTTCACTTTACCCTATATGACCATGTAAGCGACATTACAGGTTTTTATGGTGGTGAAGCATTTAGGTACAATGACCATTGGTCTTGGATCTATAGCCACGCCAACCTTGCCCGCACGGGATTTGATGGCACACCTGTTTTGCTCAATGGCAAGCCCGTTACCATCATGGAGTGGATGGCCGGACAACGGAAGAAAAAGTAAGGTTTTTGATATTGTGTTACTCATGACCATTTCGGATATCATGCAGACAAGTTCAACTGATTAAAGGCCTCTCTATTCCATCACAGCCACATAACTTGATAAAAAGCTAACCTATGAAATTCAACTTTCTTTTCATTTTAATTTCCCTTTTTTGGATTTCTGTTAATGCTCAAACCAATCCCATGATGCACATTTTCCCAGAGGGTACTCGGCTTCATGCCGATTTGCCATATCATGGAGATACTTTAAAAAGGCATTTACTTGACATTTACATGCCGCCAAAAGCAACAGGGAAGGTGCCATTGGTGATATGGGTTCATGGAGGAGCTTGGCTGGGTAATGACAAGTATGGTGACATGGGCTATATGAAAGAGACCATAGCAGAAATCATAAATGCCGGATATGCTTTGGCTTCTATCGATTACAGAGTGAGTACTCAAGCCGTTTTTCCCGCCCAAATGTTGGATTGCAATGATGCCATTTCTTTTCTTTATGAACATGCCGACTATTATGGCCTTGACAAAAAAAGGTTTGCCCTGATGGGATTTTCAGCAGGAGGACATCTTGCTGCTATGGTAGGACTATCGAAGAATAACGGAGTTGATGAATTCTTCTTTCCAAAATCCAACAGGGGTTTTGAAATCAAAGCTGTCGTGAATTTTTACGGACCTGCTGATTTGACATTATTTCCTGGGGCTGTTGACCCCAAGTCTCCCGAGGGACTTTTGATCGGAGCTGCACCTCTTGATAGGCCTGACCTGGCCAAAGCAGCAAGTCCAGTCAGCTATGTAGATGCAAATGACCCGCCATTTTTGCTCATCCATGGTGAAAAAGACGATATGGTCTCTCCAAGACACTCACATTTGCTACACTCCTGGCTGAAAGTAAAGGGTGTGCAATCAGAAATGATTATAGTACCTGATGCCCCGCACTTTGGTGCCATGTTTGACGAACCGATGATCAGGGAAAAGGTGATGGCTTTTTTGAAAAAAGAGTTGAAATAACAAATCTGTTTTGGTTTCAAACCATGCAGTTGGAGGATCTATAGCTAAATCATTTTCAGACAATTCACGTCGCTTACTGCTGGTGCGCAGATAGTTGTGGGTCGAAAAGTTTACCTTTCGGGAAATCTTGAGCTATGGTTGTATTTGAATTGGATACCAAGGATGCCCAACAGGCTTTTGCCGAAATCAAACGGATCCTGACTGCTGCAAAATTCTGGAAAGTCACTACCAGAGTAGAAATTACTGTTCTTGATGGGAAAATTCAGCTGGTTGGGCAGGGTTTTGTCAAAGAACTCTATGCACTCACTACTGGTAGCTGTAAGCTGGTTATTCCTGTGTTTCATTGGTATGAGATGATTAAAATGAGCAGGGAACAAATTTTGAAAGTGGTGGTGACAGCAGGCGAAGCCATGGTTGGAAAAGTTACCGTAAATGTCAATACCACATTTTTTGAAACGGATAGAATCCTCAGGAGCATTCAACTTCCAGCCAATCCCCGGGCTATTGATTATTGGAAATTGGCGTATATGGGGTATACCCCCGATGAACTGCAGTTCAACGCCGTAGATGGAAAAATCCGATTAGCCAAAGAGGAGTTTGAGACAGCAATCTGGCAAGCAGCTGTGAAACTTAGCCCATATAGAATTTCCTATGAAGAACTGAAAGCAATAATTCTGAATAAGATGAGGGAAAAAGAAAAGGTGGATTTCAGGTTGGACTGACTTAGACATCACAAGCCAAAAAATTGTATATTCATGCTGATAGCCTGCCCTTACTATGAAAAACATTCAACTTTCTCCCCCGACCTTTCTTAAAAAATCTGTTTTCAGATCCTTATTGGTATGTTGGTCCATTATAATGGTTTCCTGCTCCAATCAGGGAAGTTTAAGTTCCTCGGAGATTTTCACAGCAGACCTGATCGTCTACGGCGGTACCTCCGCGGCCATCACTGCAGCTGTTCAGGCAAAGAAAATGGGCAAATCGGTTATTGTCGTTTCCCCGGATGTGCACCTGGGAGGCTTATCATCCGGAGGGTTGGGATTCACCGACACAGGTGACAAATCCGTGATAGGCGGATTGGCGCGGGAGTTTTATCACCGTATCTACCTGCATTATCAGGATGAGAAGAACTGGAAATGGCAGCAAAAGGAAGCATATGGCAATGTAGGACAGGGAACTCCCGCCATAGATGGCGATGCCCGCACCATGTGGATTTTCGAGCCCCATGCCGCAGAAAAGGTTTTTGAGGACTTTGTCAGGGAATATGACATTCAGATTTTTAGGGATGAATGGCTTGACCGGGGAAAAGGCGTAAAACTGGAAAATGGAAGGATACATTCCATTACCACACTATCAGGAAAGACTTTTGAAGGCAAGATGTTTATCGATGCTACCTATGAGGGAGATCTGATGGCTGCTGCTGGGGTTAGTTATCATGTAGGCAGGGAATCGAATGCCACCTATGGTGAAACCTGGAACGGGGTACAATTTGGGGTATTTCAGCATAGACATTATTTCAACAAGCCAATTAGCCCATATCTTATTGCTGACGATCCTTCCAGTGGTTTGCTTCCGGAGATTTCCGATGCCACACTGGCTCCAAATGGCACAGGTGATGACAAGGTTCAGGCATATAACTTCAGGATGTGCCTGAGCCAGCATCCGGATAACAGGGTTCCTTTTCCCAAACCTGAAGGTTATGATCCTGCCCGGTACGAGCTGTTGGCAAGGATATATGCAGCCGGGTGGGACGAGACCTTTGACAAATATGATCCAATTCCCAACCTAAAAACCGATACCAACAACCATGGGCCCTTCAGTACGGACTACATCGGTCAGAATTATGCCTATCCCGAAGCCAGCTACGAAGAGCGGAGAGCCATCATCAAAGCACATGAGGACTATCAAAAAGGTCTGATGTATTTTCTTGCCAATGACCCGAAGGTTCCGGAACCGGTCAGGGAAAGAATGGCCAAATTGGGTCTGGCCAAAGATGAATTTATTGACAACGGGAATTGGCCACATCAGCTCTATGTACGGGAGGCAAGAAGAATGATCGGGGATTATGTGATGACGGAACATGATGTATTGGGAGCCAAAGAAGTCCCTCAGCCCATAGGAATGGGATCATATGCACTGGATTCGCACAATATCCAGCGCATTGTCACTGAGGAAGGCTATGTGCAGAATGAAGGGGATATTGGCGTCAAGCCAAAATATCCCTATGGCATATCCTATGGCACTATAGTTCCCAAAAAGCAGGACTGTCAGAATCTATTGGTGCCTGTTTGCGTGTCCAGTTCCCATACTGCCTTTGGCTCCATCCGCATGGAACCCGTATTTATGATTCTTGGCCAATCCGCTGCCACCGCGGCTGCCTTGGCCATCGATGACGACCTTGCTGTACAGGAGGTTTCCTATGACAAGCTGAATGCCAGGCTTAAAGCAGATGGGCAGGTGGTGAGGTTGGAAGAACGTCTTTAAGAAAATGAAAAGACCTATTTGACCTGTATTCAAGAACGCCTTTCTATAGGTTTCGCGTCTGACATTGCAAATGGCATTTTTTCGGTTAGTGGATCTTTGGTTAATGGAGCATTTTTTTTGGTGTGGTTATTAAAATTGATAGGAGATTCATTTTTGTAGAAAAAGTATAAGAT
>DAIPZN010000089.1:0-19512 GCA_036782195.1 Cyclobacteriaceae bacterium
GTCCCGCAATTCAAAGCTGATCGGGTAATTGTCCGGGAGTGTTTTCATTTTGTCCTCCAGCAGGAGGCTAAGGAAGATTGCATCACCGGGTCTCCAAACATCCCGCTCCCCATAGATCATGCCTTTAAGTCCTTTGGTGATCTGCTGACCGGAAACGTCGAAGTTGCTTGTGGAAAGGGCCAGGCCGTCATTTAATTTGAGATAGGACTTTTGGCCATCTGCTTGGGCAATGACCAGAAAGGGTCTTCTGTCTGCCTCCAATTTAAGAAAACCGTCTTTATTTGATTTACCCAGCGTGATGCGCTGAAGCTGGAAATCCAGTACCTCAACCTGCGCAGCAATAGGCGCAGCGGTGCTTAATGATGTAGTGATGATTGTCAGGATGTTGTCGGATCCGATTTTTGCCATCAGGCCAATGTCAGTGGCAAGTAGATTTGTCGCCACTGTCCGGGTATAGTTGTAATAGGAAACATGGCAGGGATTGTCTCTTTCTTCCCAGTTGTATCCTTCGGGATAATACCAGCTGCTATAGTTGCCCCATGCTGAAAAACCGTCATTTTTGTAAATGCTCCAATCCTTACCGACCCCTTCTTGTTCTTGTCGAATGGCCTCATCTTCAAAACAATCCGATAAAGCATCCCATGGACGCATGCTCAGTTCTACACGATAGAGTGCACCTTTTTCGGCTTCAAAAAGGGTGCTTAAATCCAAATGATGCCTGTTCCAGTTGTCAAGTGACACCTGGTCTTTCTTTAAATCAACTTGACCTGAGAAAACGAGTTTACCCGACCTGACCATTTGGTAGTCACCGTCAAATTCATTCGTTTGAAGAAATAAGGGGAGGTTTTGTTCAGGAATCCGGATGACCCTGACTTGAACAGACTTTAAGCCAACAGCTTCGAATGGAAGATAAAGGCCTTTTCCGGAAGGCAGCAAGGTGCCTTTTCCTATCAATTTTATTTCTGGGCTTGGATTTTCAAATGATACCAGTTGTTCATGTTTTACCGACAAGGTATAGCCAAAGCTGTTTTTGATTCCGGGGAGGACACTCAGCATCCTGCTTCCCAAAATTCGACCCTGGGGAATAATCCTGATTTCATTTTGGTCAGTGACCAATCTTAAATTTTCTTCACCTTCAAGTTTCAAGAGACCGGCTAATTCCTGGTTGGGTGCTACTGGATCAGAAAAAAATACGGACACGATGGGGGAACTTCCTGAGGTGGTTTGTACCTGCATCACTTCAAAATCCTGAAGTCCGGGAATGTGGATGTCGAGACTGGATTTTTTGTCAATACCCAAAGGCTTACCATTGACCTGAACAGATAATATAGAAGCTGAAACTTTTCGGGGGATACCTTTGACCATGAAAAAATACTCAGTAGGAGAGACGGCTGTCCATAAGGCTTGCTGTCCAGAAGAAAAGCTTACAGCCTGTTCTATTTCCTGCAAATCCGAGGCATCTGCGGTAAATACTTTTCCTTCCAGAAAAAAAGCAGGTTCGGTATGCTCCAAATCTGTCCTTAATGGAGAAGTGACCAACTCTATATCCTGACTCAAAACCTCAAACTGAAGGTAATGCGTTGGATATTCTTTTGGAATGTTTTCTATCCCTTGGGTTTTGATTTCTATAGTATACTGAGTGCCTGATTTTAAAGAGGTCTCAGGGGAAAAGACATAAGCATCTTCGCCTAATCTGACCCAAGTCCCTTTAACATTTGGATGGATGCTAAAATCTTCAGAACTGGATTTGGCCGAAAATACAGCCCCATTGATTAAAGAAACATTGATACTGGCATTCTTGGAAACGACAGGTGCCGTGGAAAAATATGCGTGGAGTGGTGAATTTGGGTCATATCGGGATTGATTTGATGTACAGGACATGACTACCATAAGGATCAGCAGAAGGATAGGGGTGATTTTCATAAAAGTAAAGGGATGATTCAACCAAATGTAACCAATTTTTTAAGTGGATACTTGGCTAGAGATTCAAAAAAATATCCCCCTATTACCTCTATCTCCAGTTGTCAGCTATTAGATTCGGATTTGCCAATTGAAAGATTTTGAAATTGAATCTAATTTGATTTGGTATAAAGGACTTTTCCTACTGTGGCAATATGGTCCTTGAGTGCAGCATTGTTGATATGGTCATGTAAGGAAAGATCGATCTTGTAAGGAAGAAAAAGTTCATCGAGCTCATCTTCAATCAAATGCAAAATGGATAAGTCCAGCTGTTCACCAAATAATGTCAAATCAATATCAGATCCATTCCGATATGTTCCCATGGCCCGGGAACCATACAAAACTGCTTTCTCGACCTGCTTGTACTTCTCAAATACAGAAACTATAGCTTCCCTTGTTTGATGACTCAATCCGAATTCAGAAACTTGATGTTTAATTTCCATCTTGCAACTCCTCCATTTGATGTTTGAATTTTGAGAATTCATCTACATATTCCAAAATGATTTTTATAAAAATGGCATCAGCAGTTTCTTCATTGTAGGTATATGAAGTTTTGTTCCTGCTTTTGATCATGTCCATCCACACTTCGCCGTTAGACAATAACCCGGCAGCAAACGCTTCCTTCGTAGCATCTTTTGATCCAAAAATATTGGTATTGCCAGCTTGATTCAGAAAATCCTTCATCACATTCCAGGCAAGCTCATGTGTGTATTCAAATCGTTGAATTACACCTTCTTTTATAATATCAACTAAAAAATCATCCTGGTTGATCCTACCATTATGGTCAAACGGAAAATCTAAAGCTATTCGATGAACCGCTTCTTCTAGTTTTGACAACGCTTTTTTATAATTATCAAACCGGTATAACCATCTGTTCTTTTCGGTATTCAACACTAGTGTTTACAAATGAACCAAAAAATATTATAGTCCAATTTACATGAATCATTAAAATAAACCCGGAAGTCAGTTAGCTCCTTCCGGGTTTCTGAAGATTTTAACCCAATTTTGCCAAAGCTTCTTCCAAAGCCCTAATCTTAGCCTCTGCATCGGCCTGCTTTTTCTTCTCCATTTCCACAACCTGTGCAGGCGCGCCTGCCACAAAACGCTCATTGCTGAGCTTCTTGGTGACACTGGTCAAGAAGCCACGGGTATAATCGAGTTCTTTGAGGATGTTTTCCCTTTCTTCTTCCACATTGACCTGTCCGGCCACGGGAATAAAGCATTCATCAGCTTTGACCACAAAACTTATCGCTCCTTCCACTTTTTCACCGAAATGCAGTGCCGACAGGTTGGCCAGCTTTTGCAACACCGCCTGGAATTTGGTGTAAAGCTGCGGTTGGGAGGTGTTGACTGTCAGTTCAAATGCCTCTTTTGGAGAAATGCCTTTTGAAGCCCGGATATTTCTGACCTGTGTTACCGTCTCAAATACCTGCTCTGCTTCAGAAATCAATTGGCTGTCAAAGCTTTTGAGAGATGGCCAGCTGCTGATGATCAAAGCCTGATCAGGTGTACGTGCTTCTATCTGATGCCAAAGTTCCTCTGTAAGGAAAGGCATGAAAGGGTGGAGGATTTTGAGGATATCTTCAAAGAATGCGACTGTCTGCTTATAAGTAGCGCTGTCTATAGGCTGCTGATATGCAGGCTTAACCATCTCCAGATACCAGCTGCAGAAGTCATCCCATACCAATTTGTATGTTGCCATCAAAGCATCAGAAATCCTGAATTTCTCAAAGTGCTCATTGATTTCAGCCAATGCTGCATGAAATCTGCTTTCAAACCATGCGATAGACGCTGCATTGCTGCCACCGTCAAGTTGTGGGTCAACTTCCCAGCCGTTGACCAAGCGGAAGGCATTCCAGATTTTGTTGGCGAAGTTTCTTCCCTGCTCCACAAGTTTTTCATCATACGGAAGGTCATTGCCTGCTGGGGAGCTGAACAACATGCCTGTGCGGACGCCATCTGCCCCGAAATCCCGGATCAGATCCAGTGGATCAGGCGAATTTCCCAAGGATTTGGACATTTTTCGGCCCAATTTATCCCTTACAATACCTGTGAGATACACGTTTTTGAATGGCTTCTCACCTGTGTATTCATAGCCTGCTATAATCATTCTAGCCACCCAGAAAAATAAAATTTCAGGTGCGGTCACCAGGTCATTTGTAGGGTAGTAGTATTTCAGATCTTCATTTTGTTTGCCGGTACTGAACACCTCTGTATCAAAAACCGAAATTGGCCAAAGCCAGGAGCTGAACCAGGTGTCTAGAACATCCTCTTCCTGTCTGAGGTCAGTAAGGGTATATTTGTCCCCATATTGTTGATTTGCAATTTCCAGAGCCGCCTCAGCTGATTTGGCTACGACAAATTCACCGTTTGGCAGGTAGTAAGCTGGGATTCTGTGGCCCCACCACAGTTGGCGGGAGATGCACCAGTCACGGACATTTTCCATCCATGCCCGGTACATGTTCTTGAATTTTGGTGGATAGAGCTGGATGACATCTTCCATTACTGAAGACAAGGCAGGCTTAGTGATCTCTTCCATTTTCAAAAACCACTGCAGGCTGAGTTTAGGCTCTACTACGGCATTGGTCCTTTCGGAGTGTCCGACATTGGATTTATATTCTTCTATCTTTTCCAGCTGACCTGCCTCGTCCAGCAGTTTGCCTATTTTCTTCCTTGCAATAAAACGGTCTTCTCCTACGAGGATGTGAGCTTTTTCATTGAGCGTGCCGTCATCATTGAGGATGTCGATGACTTCAAGTTTGTGCTTGATTCCCAATTCATAGTCATTGATGTCGTGGGCAGGGGTGACCTTGAGGCAACCTGTACCGAACTCCATATCCACATACTCATCTTCAATGATGGGTATGGCCCTGTTGATCAATGGGATCAGCGCTTTTTTTCCTTTGAGGTGGGTAAAGCGCGGATCATTTGGGTTGATGCAGATGGCCACGTCGGCCATGATGGTTTCTGGTCGGGTAGTGGCGATGGTCAAGAATTCACCTTCAGCACCTTCGATGGCATATTTGATATAATAGAGTTTGCTTGCTACTTCTTTCATGATGACTTCGTCATCCGAAAGCGCAGTTTTTCCCTGAGGATCCCAGTTGACCATGCGGACACCACGGTAGATTTTACCTTTGTTGTAAAGGTCAACGAAAACCGATAGCACAGCATCACTAAGGTCTGTATCCATGGTGAATTTTGTCCTGTTCCAGTCACAGGAAGCCCCCAATTTCTTAAGTTGATCTAGAATGATGCCTCCGTATTTCTCTTTCCATTCCCAGGCGTACTTCAGGAATTCCTCCCTTGAAAGGGATTTTTTATCAATGCCCATGTCTTTGAGCATGGCCACAACTTTAGCTTCAGTAGCAATAGAGGCATGGTCTGTGCCAGGGACCCAGCAGGCATTTTTGCCCTGCATCCTTGCCCTACGGATCAATACATCCTGGAGGGTATTGTTGAGCATATGACCCATGTGCAGCACTCCGGTAACATTTGGAGGAGGAATGACAATGGTATAAGGCTCTTTATTGGGATCTACCTGTGAGTTGAAATACCCATTTTCCATCCAATAGGCATACCATTTAGATTCTGCTGCTTCAGGACTGTATTTTGTAGCTAATGACATAAGGGAGAAATTGATTAGGACTTCAGGGGTGCAAAAATAAGAGAAAAAGTCGAGTGGACTGAATAATTTAATCAGCAAACTCTTGGCACCGTGGCCATGCAAAGCAGTAATTTTGCCCTTACTCCTTTAGCTGCTATACCTTATCTCTATGAGAGCATGGAATTTAGCCTGCATTATTACGGCCTTTTGCAGACGTCATCTGTAAATTTTGACATTTTCCTGTGTAATTCTGATTTTTTTTTGAACTTCTATTGGCATAACTTTGGCAGCAAATAAATTTTTACAAATGAGTAACCCAAATACTGCTCCGCTCAAAAGCTGGGTAACCGTTCCAAAAGATTCTGATTTCACCATTTACAATTTGCCCTTTGGGATTTTTCAAAGTAAGCGGCTTTCGCCACGTGCAGGTATTGCTATAGGTGATAAAATCGTAGATCTATCGGTATTGCATGATGAGGGATTTTTCTCAGAACTCACGCAACTACCAAATGATATTTTTTTGAGGGATTCACTCAATGACTTTATTGGTTTGGGAAAAAATCTTACCCGTAAGGTCAGGGATAAAGTTCAGGATCTGCTGAAGGAGGAAAATGACAACCTCAAAGAACATCAATGCCGTGGCAAGGCCATGGTCACTAAGAAAGACGCGCAGATGTTGCTCCCAGTCAAAGTCGGTGATTACACTGATTTTTACAGCAGCATGGAGCATGCGACCAATGTGGGTATGATGTTTAGGGATCCTGAAAATGCTTTATTGCCAAACTGGAAACATCTTCCGGTAGGTTATCATGGCAGGTCTTCATCCATTGTGCCATCAGGAACATCCATCATCAGACCCAAAGGCCAATATAAAGAAGCCAACATGCCCCTTCCTGAGTTTGGACCGAGCAGGAGGCTAGATTTTGAACTAGAATTGGCTTTTATAACCGGAAAACCCACCAAAATGGGAGACTGTATCCGTACAGAGGATGCTGAGGATTATGTGTTTGGTTTTGTGCTTTTCAATGATTGGTCTGCACGTGACATTCAAGCATGGGAATATGTGCCACTTGGCCCATTTTTGGGCAAAAGCTTTGCTTCAAGTATTTCTCCCTGGATTGTTACGTTGGATGCCTTGGAGCCGTTTAGGGTCAAAGGGCCTCAACAAGACCCAGTCTTGGACTACCTCAAATGTCAAAAAGACCATGCTTTCGATATCCAATTGGAAGTGTACCTAAAGCCTGAAGGACTGAAACCTACAAAAATCTGTACCTCCAACTTTAAGCATATGTACTGGAATATTGCCCAACAGCTTGTACATCATACCAGTAATGGTTGCAACATCAATGTGGGAGACATGATGGCTTCAGGGACAATATCTGGACCTACGGAAGACAGCTATGGTTCACTTTTGGAGCTTTCTTGGAAAGGGACAAAACCACTTAAGCTGGAAGAAGGTGGTGAGAGAACCTTTATTGAGGATGGAGATACCATTATGATGAGAGGCTTTAGCCAAAAGGATAACATAAGAGTAGGTTTTGGGGAAGTGGAAGGAAAAGTGCTTCCGGCAAAATAATAAACAACTGATTACCTGTCTGATGGTCTTATTTTGAGTAAATAAAATAAGACTGCGGCTTTTTGCGGCGTAGATTTCTTTTCCTCCCCTCATTTAAAATCTTATTTTTGCAGGGCTTAACGATTTGTTATACATGAGAAATATTGATCCCACTACCACACAGGCTTGGAAAAAACTGCAACTGCTGGCTGATCAGCAGGCAGACATTCAGATAAAAGAATTATTTTCAGACACTTCAAGATTCGAAAAATACTCCGTTCAGATTGAGGACATCCTGCTGGATTATTCCAAAAACAGAATTTCGGATGAGGTTTTGGCTACTTTATTGGACCTGGCAAAGGAAATTGGACTGAAAGAGGCCATTGAGTCCATGTTTGTAGGAGAGGTTATAAATGGGACAGAAGGTCGTGCTGTGCTTCATACTGCACTTAGGAACCGGTCCAATGCTCCTGTTCTGGTTGATGGAGAAGATGTAATGCCGGCCGTCAATGCTGTTTTGGCTCAGATGAAGACATTTGCAGACAAGGTCAATAGCGGTGAGTGGTTGGGTTATACCCAAAAACCCATTAAAACTCTGGTGAATATAGGAATAGGAGGCTCGGACTTAGGTCCGGTGATGGTCACAGAGGCCTTGAAACCATTCCAAAACCCTGAACTTAACATACATTTTGTTTCCAATGTCGATGGTACCCACATTGCTGAGGTATTGAAGCAGTTAGATCCTGAAACCACACTTTTCTTTATTGCTTCCAAGACTTTTACCACGCAGGAGACCATGACCAATGCGCATACTGCCAGGAACTGGTTTTTGAAGCATGCTGGTGATGAGCAAGCTGTTGCAAGACATTTTGTGGCACTTTCCACCAATGAAAAAGGTGTGACTTCATTTGGAATTGACCCTAAAAACATGTTTGCTTTTTGGGATTGGGTAGGAGGTAGGTATTCGCTTTGGTCGGCTATAGGACTGCCTATTGCCTGTGCTATAGGATTTGACAATTTCGAAAAACTGCTTTCAGGTGCCCATAGCATGGATCAGCACTTCAGAGAAGAGGATTTTGCCAAAAATATCCCCGTTCTCTTGGCATTAATAGGTATCTGGAATACAAACTTCCTTGGAGCTACTTCTGAGGCTATTCTGCCTTATGACCAATACCTGCACCGATTTGCAGCTTATTTCCAGCAAGGAAATATGGAGTCCAATGGTAAATATGTCAGCAGAACAGGAGAGCAGGTGGGATACAGTACAGGACCTATTATCTGGGGAGAACCTGGGACAAATGGACAACATGCTTTTTACCAGTTGATCCATCAGGGCACGCACCTGATACCTTGTGATTTTATCGCTCCTGCGATTTCCCATAATCCAATCGGAGACCATCATGTGAAGTTGTTGTCGAATTTCTTTGCCCAAACAGAAGCGCTGATGAACGGCAAAAGCCTAGAAGCCGTAAAATCTGAAATGCAAAAAGCAGGTAAGTCTCCAGAAGAAATAGAAGCAATTGCTCCTCATCGCGTATTTCAGGGGAATAGACCTACCAATTCCATTTTGGTGAAGCAAATTACCCCCTATACACTAGGACAGCTGATCGCTGCTTATGAGCACAAGATTTTTGTGCAGGGCGTAATATGGAATATTTTCAGTTTTGACCAGTGGGGTGTAGAGTTGGGTAAGGTATTGGCCAATGCCATTCTTCCCAAACTTCAGGATGAGCAGGAAGTAACCGATCATGATCCCTCTACCAATGGATTGATCAATGCATACAAATCCATGAGGAAGTAATTGAAGATAAGAATTGAACAAAAGAGAGGCTATCGGAATTTAATCTGATAGCCTCTCTTTTTTTTAATCAACATATCCTTACCACCTGGACAAGTAGCGGATGATGTTGATCTGGAATTGCATCAATAGCTCTGGCCTGATGCTTTTATACTGGTAGGTGTTTCCATCTAATTTTGAACTAGTAGTCGTAAGGGCAGACAACTCAAAACTCACGTCCCAGTCATACTCCAGATTGGTTGAGACTCCTAGCCTCAAAGGTACATATAATGCAGTGTTGTTGGCCTTTCCCTCTTCAATACGCCCACTGACGAACACATTGTTGACATACACTGGATCACGCAAGGTCTGCTGTTCGCGCTGCACATGAATTACGCCTAAGCCCAGTCCCACATAAAAATTGACTATTTCCCCAGCTCTTCCAGGTGTATTGGGATTGATGATGTACGTTGGCATAACATCGGCAAAATATGCCATTCCTTTGAAATCAAAAGCTTGGCCTCTTTCGGACCATTGGGCTACCCTATAGGAACCCAAGGGGTCAAACCCTCCACTATTGAGCTTCTGTCCGCCAATGGTAGATCTTAGATCAAACTCCGAAGTAATAGGATGATTGTAGGCAAGCGTCACCACAGGTTGAATCTGGAATTCAAACTGGCTATATATTCCGGCGTTATCTGCATAGATCATCGAAGGACCTACACCTATAGAAATATACTGCCGCCCGTTTTGGGCAAAAACAACCTGTGTGAAGCAAACCAAAAATAAAACAATTGTAATTAGCCATTTCATAAACGTCATCCAATGAATATGCAAAAATAATATATTTTGCTCCTTAAATCCTATTATCTGCAATTAATGCCAAATAACTGTAGTAATGTGGACCTCCCGTTGATGACTTAGCTGCTCTTTATATTCCTGGTACAAAGTTCCTATGGAATTTGAGATAGTAATCCAAAGTTTCAGCAGGTGGCTCTACACCTGAAGGAAGCGGCATTTTAGAGAATTGTTGGAAATAGAGTAAGCAGGCATCTCTCCACCAAACAGCTTCATCCACCTGGATTTGAAGAAAAGAAGCCACATGCGTAAATCTTTCTTCATCTACTTTTCCTTCCAATGATGCCCATGTCTGCTGCAACCATCTGGCTCCATCCACCCCTCTTTGATAGCGTAAAGCCATTTCGTCCCAAAGGGTTCTTCCGGAATCCATCTGATGGTCCCAAGGTACATGGTGAAACCAAAGCAAAAGATCCTCATCAATTTGATCAGCATCTCCCCAAGCTTTTTGGATTTCAGGGGCATATTGGCCTAAGGCATTGCTTCCGGTAGCAGTACGGTCAAAGCCTACTCCTTTTTCTGTAGCTCTATGGTAATAGGTAGATGTCCAATCTTCTCTTTCTCCGCCTGTCACCCAAGGTCCTGGTCCCCAATGGTGGCTTCTGGCCATGATGTGGTGAAGTCCCAATGGAGTCATGTAATCAACAAGGATGCCATAACTTTTGAGCATCATTTCTTTTGCGGTGGAGACAAATTCAGGATCTGCAGAAAAGGTCATTTTCAGCCAGTCCTCAGCCAATTTGCTGATGTCTGCATCTGGATTCCAAGCGAGGTTGCCATAAGTAAACCAATCTGCCTGGGCAAAATGATGTGCCGTCCAGTTGCGGTCACTGCCGATGTTGGCTACGCCTGCCATGGCGGTCAACTGATGACCATCCAGCTTGCCTGAGACAATTTTGCTGACTGTGGAGCCGGGGCCTTGGGCATAGGTATCCGTTTGGAGTACTTCTTCATACATAGAGGCCAAATATACCAAATGCGTATCCTGTCCCAGGTATTCTTTGGTGATCTGGAATTCCATCATGAGTGGAGTCTTGGGCATAGCGCCAAATAGGGGATGAAAAGGCTCTCTTGGCTGAAAGTCTATAGGACCGTTTTTTACCTGCACGATCACATTGTCCCTGAAGACGCCATCGATTGGTTTGAATTCATCGTAGGCCTGTTTTGCCCGATCTGTGGGTGTTTTTTCATTGTAGACGAATGCTCTCCACATGATGATGCCCCCGAAAGGTTTAACAGCATCTGCAAGAAGATTTGCCCCATCAGCCTGTGTCCTGCCGTAATTGTGTGGGCCGGGCTGACCTTCTGAATCGGCTTTGACCACAAATCCTCCGAAATCAGGTATAATGGAATAAATCTCGGCTGCTTTCTTTTTCCACCATGCCTGTACTTCTGGGTCAAGGGGATCTGCGGTCTTGAGCTTATCGAGAATCATGGGTGCGTTGAACCTGGCAGTCAGGTAAACTTTGATGCCATAAGGTCGGAACGCTTCAGCTAATGCAGCTGCTTTGTGCAGGTATTCAGGAGTAAGTACAAGCGCATTGGCATTGACATTGGTCAATACGGTTCCGTTGATGCCAATTGAAGCGTTGGCTCTGGCATAATCTATATATTGTTGGTCGATATGCTTTGGCAGTCTATGCCAGTTCCAGATGCTAAAACCTGCATAGCCCCTTTCTACGGTTCTATTGAGATTGTCCCAGTGATTGAGTAACCGCCTCTGTATGGCTGGATTTTCCAGGATATCAAGATTTCCCAGAGGCTGACCAGTTTGGATTTGCCTTAGTAGTCCAAAAGTAGCATACAGCAAGCCTACTTCTGTTTTAGCCGTAAGCCAGACTTTGCCTTGCTGGGTTCGGATATGGTAACCATCTCCTACAATTGCTTCAGTTTTGGCTTGCAGTTGATTTTTTAAAGTTGTTGGCAAATCTTTGTCCAGTCCTATCCACAGTTTTGCTTTATTCGATCCGCTACTGATTTTAGGATCCAACTTTCCTTCAAAGAAACCGGCTGTTGCCAGCTCAAGCTCTTTTTTGATCACATCATGGGTAGGGGAGGTGCCTACTAGCTGCACTTGTTGTAGGTAGCTCTTATATTGCTGTGCATTATGCTGGAGAGGCTGGTATTGCAGCCAGAGCTTATAGCCGTCATTGGCATAATTGGCTGAAAAAACAAACAACAGAATAACTGTGATTATTAATTGACGCATGGTTGATTAGGTTTTTTTATTAATAGGTTCTTGGTTTTGAATATAAGCATGATTCTGCAAAGCAATCCCATATATGCCCATCAATTCAGCAATGTTTAAGGAAAACAAAAAAAAAGGTGGTTCGAAAGAACCACCTCTTGTTGCTTAGAAAAGTAAATTTAATACCTGCCCAAGTATCTTTTCAAGACAATCTGACCATTGAAAATGGCATCGGGCTGGAACAATTTGTTTTTGATATTATTGCCATCAAGGCTTGAACTGAAAAGGGTCATCATCGTAAATTCCACTGCTAAGTCCCAGTTGTATTCGAAGTTGGTGGTGATTCCAAGTTTAATAGGGATATAACCTGTCACCAGAGTTTCCTTGGTTCGAATCACATTCCCACTTACAAATACCCTATTCACAAACTGGGATTCTGTCAAGACACGTTGTGAACGATCGGAATACAAGGCTCCCAATCCCGCACCAACATAGAAGTTGACTGTTTCACCTACACTTGAAAGGTTGGGATTGATGAAGTAAACGGGCATGACATCAAGGAAATAAGCATTTCCTCTAAAAAAGTAAGCTTGTCCACTTTCACCCCATTCGGTTACTATGGGCATGGATATGTGGTAGTATTCTCCACTGTTAAGGAATTGGGTTCCTGCATGGAAGCGCAGGTCCCAGTAGTCGTCAAGCTGTTTGGCATATTGGACTGTTACTGAAGGCTGGAGTTTGAACTGAAATTGCCTTGGATTGACACTGTTGTCTCCATAAGTCATGCCTGTACCAAAGCCTACTCCAATAAAATCCCTTGAGGACTGACTGAAGGCAGCACAAACAGTACCGAGGTAAATCAAAAATACAATCGTAATTTTTCGCATAAGATCAAGAAAAGATTATCCATTTACAGCTGCATGCTGAGGCTAAGGATATTTGTTTCAAATACCGAAATTAGACAAATTGTCCAACACTAACAACCCAATCCCAATAATGATCTTTTATAAAAAAAGACCAGCACCCCAGTGGTGTAATCGAAAGATTTAACTAAAATCACAGCCTATTTGGTGTCTTGAGAGATAAAACAGCCCTAAGCTTTGGGTCTTCACAAAAAAAATGCCCTGAATCTTAGCTCCTTCTGATAATTCTTAAAAAACTATAAATTCCTAATCTGAAAAGTTTATCTTTGAAACCTATCAAAATAACGTTAAACCCTCACCTATTGTATTAACCTATGCTATTAGAACCTTTAGACCTTGCGGTATTTGTAGGATACTGTCTGCTGATCGTCGGTATGGGTCTTTTTGTCTCCAGGGAGAAAAAAGGCCATATCAAAAATTCCCAAGATTACTTCCTGGCATCCAAAGCCCTTCCTTGGTGGGCTGTCGGCGCTTCTCTGATCGCCTCCAATATCTCTGCCGAACAGTTTATCGGCATGTCAGGTTCCGGTTTTGCCTTGGGACTTGCCATATCTACCTATGAATGGATGGCAGCCATCACATTGGTTGTCATTGCGATTTTCTTTTTGCCGGTCTATATTAAAAAGGGCATCTATACCATGCCAGGCTTCCTATTGGATAGGTATGACACCCGTGTCAGGACCACAATGGCTATTTTTTGGTTGCTATTGTATGTCTTTGTCAACCTGACTTCAGTGCTTTATCTTGGGGCTTTGAGTCTCAATACCATCCTGAACGTTCCCATGGTCTATGGGATCATCGGGTTGGCGCTTTTTGCCATGATCTACTCCATTTACGGAGGACTGAAGGCTGTAGCTTGGACAGATGTGGTACAGGTATTTTTCCTGATTGCCGGTGGACTAGCTACTACTTACATCTCGCTACAGATGGTAGGCGGGGGAGATGCCTGGGAAGGAATTAGCCTTTTGAGAAAGGAGGTTCCCGGACATTTTTCCATGATCCTTTCCAGAGGAGAAATGATGATTTCCGATGGTCAGGGTGGAGTGCGTGACGCGTATCTTGATCTTCCAGGTATCAGTGTACTGGTAGGTGGGATGTGGATCACTAACTTAAGTTACTGGGGTTTCAACCAATACATCACCCAAAGGGCCTTGGCTGCCAAGTCTCTTGATGAGGCACAGAAGGGGATGATTTTCGCCGGCTTTTTGAAGTTGCTCATGCCATTGATCGTGGTGATTCCAGGTATTGCCGCTTTGGTGATTGTCCGAAACGGCATTGATGTGGGTTTTGTGGAATCCATGAAAGATCCCATAACAGGCATTATCAAGTCGGATAGGGCTTATCCTACTTTGCTCCAGTTGCTTCCGGTAGGGCTCAAGGGTCTGGCTTTTGCTGCCCTGACAGCTGCCATCGTGTCTTCCTTGGCTTCCATGGCCAACAGTACCTCTACGATCTTCACCATGGATATCTACAAGAAGTACATCGGTAAGAATGCCTCAGAAACCGCACAGGTTCGGGTAGGTAGGCTTACTGCAGTAGTTGCCTTCTTAGTAGCAGCCGTAGTTGCCCCTGCACTTGGACAACTTGACCAGGCTTTCCAGTTTATCCAGGAGTATACTGGCTTTATCAGCCCGGGTGTTTTTGCAATTTTCTTTTTCGGTGTGTTCTGGAAGAAGACTACTTCCAATGCTGCCTTGGCTGCAGCTGCACTGAGTATACCGCTTTCTATCGTATTGAAAGTTGTGTTCCCACTATTGCCGTTCCTTGACAGGATGGGCGTGGTATTTTTGGTGTTGGCAACCCTGATGATCATCATCAGCTTGGTAGAAGGAAAAGGCAAAGACCATCCTAAGAGCATAGAGATCAACAGCAGTTTGTTCCAGACCAGTTTTGCCTTTAAAATCGGTGCACTAGTCATCACCGGAATTACAGCCGCATTGTACATAGTATTCTGGTAAAAAAAACATGAGTAGAAGATTATTAATTGGCTTTGACATAGGAAGTTCCTCTGTCAAAGCCACTTTGCTTGATGCAGATACTGGCAAAGCAGTAGCCTCTGAAGGCCTGCCAAAAGTAGAAATGCCAATAGATTCTCCGCAGAAAGAATGGGCAGAGCAGGATCCCAATATGTGGTGGAAGTACATCGTGGAAGCCACACGTGTCATTGTCAGCCGGGCAGCTGTAAAGTCAGGTGAAATCAAGGCCATAGGTATTTCCTATCAGATGCACGGATTGGTGCTGGTAGACAGAAACCAGGAAGTCATCAGGCCTTCCATTATTTGGTGCGACAGCAGGGCTGTAGGTCTTGGCAAACAAGCTTTTGATGCCCTTGGTGCTGATTACTGTCTCAGCCATTTGCTGAATTCACCTGGCAACTTCACTGCTTCCAAGCTCAAGTGGGTCAAAGACCATGAGCCAGAAGCTTATGCAAGAATCCACAAGGTCATGTTGCCCGGGGATTTTATAGCCATGAAGCTTACCGGAGAGATCCTTACTTCAGAAACAGGTCTTTCAGAAGGGATATTCTGGGATTTTAAAGCCAACGCTGTTTCAGACCAATTGCTTAGCTACTATGGCATCGACAAAAACCTTTTGGCAGATGCCGTACCTTCTTTTTCACATCAAGGAAAAGTTTCCCAGAAAGCTGCCGAGTTACTAGGTATAGATGCTGGCATCCCCATTACCTATAGGGCAGGAGATCAGCCCAACAATGCGTTTTCATTGAATGTATTGGAAGCAGGGGAGTTGGCCACCACAGCTGGAACATCCGGTACTGTATATGGGGTCAGTACACAAGCGGTATTTGATCCACAGTCCAGAGTGAATACTTTTGTACATGTCAACCATCAAAAGGAGCAACCAAGGTATGGGGTGCTGCTGTGCATCAATGGTACCGGGATCTTAAACAGCTGGTTGAAAAGATTGCTAGGAGGAGAAATCAGTTATCCCGAAATGAATGATTTGGCCGCCCAAGTACCTATTGGTGCCGATGGCTTGTCTTTTGTACCTTTTGGCAATGGAGTGGAGCGGATTATGGAAAATAAGCCCGTTGGAGCTCACCTTCAGGGATTGAATTTCCTGAAGCATGATCGCGGTCATGTGCTTAGAGCAGGTCAAGAAGGCATTGTGTCTGCATTGACGTATGGTTTCAAGATCATGAAGGAGATGGGGCTTAATCTGAACACTGTGAAAGCAGGAAAAGCCAACATGTTTCTCAGCCCACTCTTTAGAGAGGCATTTGTAAACATGAATGATGTGACGTTGGAATTGTATGATACTGACGGTTCACAAGGAGCAGCGCGAGGTGCCGGTATCGGTGCAGGAATATTTAGCCACGCACAGGAAGCATTCAGTGGACTTGACCGCATCAATGCCTTCGAACCAAATCCATCCTTAAAGGATGCCTATGCTGCAGTCTATGCACAATGGTCCGAAGCATTGGCTAAAGTCCAATAATGTGTTAAGTTTGAATTAAAAATGCAATTACTATTAAACCTATACAAATATGTCGAAAACCTATTTTCCTAACATTGAAAAGATCAAGTTTGAAGGCAAGGGGTCTAAAAACCCGCTTTCATTTAAGTATTACGATGAAAACAAAGTAGTGGCGGGCAAGACGATGAAAGAACATTTCAAGTTTGCCATTGCTTACTGGCATACCTTCAGCGGTACAGGGGGAGATCCATTTGGACCGGGAACCCTCGTACGCGAGTGGGATGCCAACGCAGATGCTGTTCAGCGTGCCAAAGATAAAATGGATGCGGCTTTTGAATTTATCACTAAAATCGGGGCACCATACTATTGTTTCCACGATGTGGATTTGATAGATGAAGGTGCTTCCATTGAAGAATATGAAAGCAGAATGCAGCAGATCACTGACTATGCCAAACAAAAGCAGGAAGAAACAGGTGTGAAACTGCTTTGGGGTACTGCCAATGTATTTAGCAACCCAAGGTACATGAATGGAGCCTCTACCAACCCTGATTTTGATGTGGTTGCCTGGGCGGGAACCCAAGTAAAAAATGCCATTGATGCGACCATCAAATTAGGAGGGGAAAATTACGTGTTCTGGGGCGGTAGAGAAGGTTATATGTCCTTGCTCAATACCGATATGAAAAGAGAGACTGAGCACCTTGCGCAGTTCCTGACCATGGCCCGTGACTATGCACGCAAAAACGGCTTCAAAGGTACCTTCTTTATTGAGCCAAAGCCTATGGAGCCTACCAAGCATCAGTATGATTATGATTCGGCCACAGTGATTGGCTTCCTGAGACACTATGGTCTGGACAAGGATTTCAAACTCAATATAGAAGTCAACCATGCGACTTTGGCTGGCCATACATTCCAGCATGAATTGCAGGTGGCTGCTGACGCCGGCATGCTCGGTTCTATCGATGCCAACAGAGGTGACTACCAAAACGGTTGGGATACAGATCAGTTTGCCTTGAACCTTCAGGAACTTACTGAATCCATGTTGGTCATCCTGCAAAGCGGTGGTATCCAGGGTGGCGGTGTAAATTTTGACGCAAAAGTCAGAAGAAACTCCACTGATCTTGAGGACCTATTCCTTGCCCATATCGGCAGCATGGATGCCTTTGCCAGGGCATTGTTGATTGCCAATGAGATCCTGGAGAACTCAGCTTACCTTGAGCTTAGAAAGAAGAGATACTCCTCTTTTGACAGCGGTAAAGGCAAGGAGTTTGAAACAGGTAAACTGACCTTGGAAGACCTGAGAGCCCATGCTTTGGCTACCGGTGAACCTAAGGTAACCAGCGGTAAGCAGGAGCTGTATGAGAACCTGCTCAATGAGTTCATTGTCTGAGCATAATTAACAAAGTCATATCAGCCCGGTAAGTCATCTTGCCGGGTTTTTTTATGCTGAGAAAGGTATAAAAAAACTTCACGCAATCCTGCCTGCCGAGAGGCTGGGACGCTAAGACGCTAAGCTTTTAATGCTGAACAGTAATAGCAGTGCTTTTGCGCCCTTGGGTCTTTGCGAGAAACAGAAGGCTTTTATGCTTTCGGCCACTATTGCCTGGAGCTATTATTCGCAAAGGGAGGAAGAAGCCTTGAATTCCCTAATCCCATTCAAAACTGTCTGGCAGGAGGAGGGGATGGAAAGGGACTTAATGTGATAAAACGAAAAAAGCCAGTGCAGGACTGCTGCACGGGCTTTAATTTTCAATAAGGATTTACTTCCTGATTGGCTCGATGGTCTGAATGCTTCCATCAGCCTGGTGTACCAGCTCCGTCATCTTGATGTTGCGGAGGTGTGTTTTGCCCGACAGCTGTGTGTCATGATAGAAGAGGTACCACTTGCCTTCAAATTCCACGATAGAGTGGTGGTTAGTCCATCCCTGAACAGGGTTCAGGATCACACCTTGATAGGTAAAAGGACCATAAGGACTGTCACCGGTGGCGTAAGCTATATAGTGGGTGTCTCCTGTTGAGTAAGAGAAGTAGTATTTGCCATTGTACTTGTGAACCCATGCGGCTTCAAAGAACCTGCGCTCATTGTCCCCTGCCAAAATGGGATTTCCTTCTTTGTCCAGTAACTGTACATCTCTTGGTGTCTCCCCGAACTCCAACATGTCACTGCTTAATTTTGCGATCTGAGGCATAAGGGAAGGCTGATCATCCGCAGGAAGACCGTCAGTCGGTCCCATGCCGGTAGGGGCATACTGTCCGTTGCGGTAACGCTGTAGTTGTCCACCCCAGATGCCACCGAAGTACATGTAATGCGCACCATCGTCATCTCCGAAAACTGCAGGGTCAATGCTGAAGGAGTTTTTCATCGGCTCAGGCTGTGCGGTAAAAGGTCCTGTTGGGGAATCACCCACCGCAACACCGATCCTAAAGATATCATCGGCATTCTTGGCTGGGAAATAGAGGTAATATTTGCCGTCTTTTTCGGCTGCATCCGGCGCCCAAAGCTGTCTTTTGGCCCAGGGGATATCTTCAACCCCGAGTACTTTCCCCTCATTTTTGATCGGTCCATCAGGAGATTCCATGGAAAATACGTGGTAATCCATCATGTTGAAATGAGAGCCCATATCGTCTTCTTTTACATCAGATTCGACATCATGGGATGGGTAGATATAGATCTTGCCGTTGAAAACATGTGCAGAAGGGTCAGCGGTGTAGAGGTCACTGACAAGTGGTTCATTCAAAAATGGGCTTTCCTCTGTAGCTTCCTCTGTTTGATTGCTGTCTTGCGGATTGCAGGAGAGCAAAAACGCAGCACCTGCGCCAAGCATAAGCATGTGTAGTTTTTTCATAGGTTAAATAGGTTTTTGAACTTTAAAAATAGCTTAAATTTTATAGAGCGCAAAAAGGAATTGTATAGCAAGTAGCAGAATAGAGGCAAAAGGTGGGATTTCATACACTGTAAAAAAGTACAATGTACAAAGTACCAAGTACCAAGTAATTTCATCACCGCACTTTTTGGGACAAATGAAATCTATAATTTTTTTTGGCGGTGTTTGTAAACATATGTTTTCAGAACTTGCAATTCCAGTCTATAGGAATTACATTTAGTTAAAGCAGTCACCTCTATATAAGTAATATTCCCTCTTCGACTTCAGGCTATACGATGCTGCGATCGGGAGGTGGTTTGTGGTGGATCCGATGGCGGAGAAGTTCTCC
>DAIPZN010000090.1:0-19430 GCA_036782195.1 Cyclobacteriaceae bacterium
GTCTGGAATTAATTTTAAGCTATCCTGCTAAAAGTCATGTATTCGAAACCCAAATTCCTTAGGTGAAAAGGGCTAAATCACGTATATTCATCTAGCTAACCAAACCGGCAGTGGCCTTATAACTATGAAATTTTCGCTTTTCCTTGGCTCATATAGGAATGTCAAAGTGTTCATTCACTGGACCTTTAGCCTTCTGTTATTGTGGATCATCATCTCCAATGTACGGGCAGGTGTCCCTACTGCGGATGTGATTTGGACGGTTCTTTTTGTATTGGCAATTTTCTTTTGCGTCATTTTACATGAATTTGGCCATGCACTTGCTGCCCAACGATACGGCATTCAGACTCGTGATATTATCTTGTTCCCAATTGGAGGTGTTGCCAGACTTGAGAAACTTCCGGAAGACCCGAAGCAGGAGCTATGGGTGGCTATAGCAGGTCCCTTGGTGAATATTGTTTTGTTTATACTTTTGAGCATCTATCTGTATGCCTCAGGTTTTGAAATGCATGAAGTTGAAGATTTTGGGATTCGGGCGAGCACCATTGTACCCTATCTTGCCTCTGCAAATTTGATTTTAGCGATTTTTAATTTGATCCCTGCATTTCCTATGGATGGCGGAAGAGTACTTCGGGCATTTCTCTCCATCAAATTACCTAGAGCGAAGGCTACACAGATTGCAGGCAACATAGGGCAGTTTCTTGCCATTCTTTTCGTGTTCTATGGATTGTTCAACAATCCCATAATGGTTCTCATCGGGCTGTTCATTTTCCTAGGCGCAGCCACAGAAGTCAGTCAAACCCGCAATGAAAGCTTACTGAAAGGATTCAAAGTAAAAGATGCCTTGATGATGAAATTCCAAATCATCGCATTTGATGCCCCTCTTTCCAAAGCAGTCGAAAAACTACTCAACAGCCAATCCACCCATTTTGTAGTAGTCAAAGATGATGTCCCAGTGGGTACACTCAGCAGAAATGAAATCATTAAGGGGCTGCAGGAAGGCGGGGAACACCTTCTTGTGGATCAAGTCGCAGACCTCAACCCCTTGCGCATTGAGACAGAACAGGACATGGATGATGCCTGGAAAAAGATGTTAACCAACCAAAAGAAAGTAGCATTTGTTATAGAAAACGGACATTTTACGGGAATTCTTGATCAAGAAAATATTTCAGAATTCATGATGGTAAGATCAGCATTAGAAAAATGATAAAAGTCCCTGAAGCGCCACACCTTATTTCAGCTGAGGAAGTAGCCCTAATGCTTCAAACAAGCGAAGAAGGGCTAACTTCCAAAGAAGCAGATCATAGACAACTACAATTTGGTCCTAATTCAATTCAAGGATCAAAAAGAAAACCGATTTGGAAAATCATTCTGAAGCAGTTTACCCACTTGATGGTTTACATCTTACTGGTTGCAGCTTTGATCTCACTTTTTACTGGCCATTATATTGATGTATATGTGATCCTTGCCATCATTCTGATTAATGCTGCCATTGGCTTCGTGCAAGAATACAAGGCAGAAGGTGCAATAGCCGCCTTAGCAGGCCTACTGGTTCCGAAATGCAAAGTCATTCGAAACGGCTCATTGCAGACAGTTGATGCCGGCACACTTGTTCCTGGTGATCTTATAGTTTTGGAAGAAGGTGATAGTGTGCCAGCAGATGCACGGATCCTTAGCCAAAAAAACGCAAGATGCACAGAATCCTCCCTAACAGGAGAGGCTGTTCCTGTCCAAAAAGACTCAAACGCACTTCTAATAGATGCTCCTTTGGCAGACCGCCACAACATGGTTTGGAAAGGGACTTTTTTGGCAAGCGGAGCTATCAAGGCTATTGTCATAGGGACAGGCCAAAAAACACAAATTGGCCAAATTGCCGATTCACTGACTACTATAGTCCCAGCCAAGACCAATTTTCAAAACAAAACAGAAAAATTGGCTAAACAAATGGCTTATATCGCCATTGCAAGCGCAGTAACGCTCTTTTTAGTAGGCTATTTTTTCCAAAATATACCCTTTAGTGAACTGTTGTTGATTTCAATTGCTGCATTGGTCTCTGCTATTCCAGAAGGACTCCCTGCTGTATTATCACTTGTTCTTGCCATAGGATCTTACCGCATGTCAAAGGTGAAAGCAATCATAAGGGAAACTACCGCTACTGAAAGCCTGGGATCTGTAAGTGTCATTGTCACAGACAAGACTGGAACACTCACCCAAAACACAATGACGATCCAAAAAGTCCAAAGACATGGTTACGGGGAAGTTAACGTATCAGGTGAAGGCTGGGAAAGTGAAGGAAAGTTATTGGGGTCGAATCTAGATATTGAAGGGCTAGCAGATCTTTTGGAAATTGCCTCTCACTGCCACGCAGCAGCAATCCAAAAAAATGAGAAAGGGCAGTTTCAAGTTACCGGAGACCCTACGGAAGCTGCATTTTTGGTTTTGGGGAATAAGGCAGGGATGCAAAAAAAACTTACAATTCTCGAAGACCTTCCTTTTGATTCACAACTGAAATACAGATCCACTTTAGTAGAAAAAGAAGGGAAATTTTCCCGCTTTTACCTTGGAGCTCCTGAAGCCATTTTGGGAATTTGCAATTCCCAAGGTGCTTCAGATGATAGCCTACAAATATTGTCTGATTTAGAAAAAGCCAAACTAGTAGAAAAAATTTCTGCTTGGTCAGAAGAAGGTCTCAGGGTCTTAGCTGTAGCTCGTGAACAATGGAATGATTCAAAATCAAGCGAACAGATCATCTGGGTAGGAATAGCAGGAATGGTAGACCCACCTCGACCTGGAGTGGCTGAAGCGGTAACTGCTTGTCACAATGCAGGAATAAGAGTCATCATGGCAACGGGTGATCATGCCAAAACCGCACTAGCCATTGCCAAGAAAGTTAATATTGCAAGACCAGGTAAAGAACAGGTATATACAGATAGTGCCTTACAGGCAATGGACGATCAAGCGCTAGACAGGGCTGTGTTAGACGCAGATGTATTTTCAAGACTTACTCCCTTAAACAAACTCAGGATCGCCCAAGCCTTACAGAGGCAAGGAGCACTAATAGCGATGACAGGTGATGGAGTGAATGATGCTCCAGCTTTAAAGCAAGCAAACATTGGTATAGCCATGGGAATAATGGGTACAGATGTTGCCAAAGATGCCTCGCTGATGGTTCTTGCTGACGACAATTTTGCTACCATAGTCAATGCCATTGAGCAGGGAAGGATAGTTTTCAACAATGCAAGAAGAACCAGTTTCTTCTTGGTGACTACTAATTTCGCGGAAATTTTGACACTGATCGTTGCCGTATCTATGGGAATGGCCATGCCTTTGACTGCAACACAGATCCTGTGGATCAATTTGGTGACGGATGGTTTTTGCGACAAAGCTTTGGCTACAGAAAAAGGCCGGGGCTATGAATTGAAATCACCTCCTATTCATCCCGATGAAAATATTCTTAACCGGTCTATTCTCCCTTTCTTACTGATCAATGCGTTAATCATGACCATCTTGGCAATTTTAGCCTTTGTATATTACCAAACTGAAGGTATTGAAAAAGCACGTACGATGGTTTTTATCACTATTGCTTTCAGCCAGTTGTTCAATGTTTTCAACATGAGAAACCTTAAGGGCTCTTCATTTTCGGTGGGTCTGTTCAGCAATAAGTGGGTCAATTATGCTCTTCTTGCTTCTGTAACTATACAAATTGCCATTATTGAAATCCCTATTCTAGCTTCATTATTTGATTTTAGAGCAGTACCAGCACTGGAATTCATAAGTTGGGTGGCGCTGAGTTCTTTGGTTCTTTGGATTACAGAAATTTATAAATGGATGGTATTTAAGCGTAAAGACTAACCTCCATAAAGCTGAATGGATCTTAAAATAAAAAAATATAAACCCTAATTAAATGAAAAACTTACTTATACTCCTTACACTGATCCTTTTGCAAATTGGGCAAACGATGGCACAAAGCTTACGCTCACCCAATGGACAATTGGAAATGAGTTTTAATATTGAAGCAGGAAAGCCAGTATATCAGCTTACTTACAAAGGCAAACAAGTAATCAAACCAAGCTCTTTGGGTTATGAAATCAAGAACCAGGAAGACCTACTCGATGGATTTGAGATAAGCAATTCAACGACTGCATCCCTAGATGAGACTTGGCAACCAGTATGGGGAGAAGAAAGTAGGATCCGCAACCACTACAATGAACTTCTGGTAAGTTTGCTTCAGGAAAAAACTGACAGACAAATCAATATTCGTTTTAGGCTATTTGATACCGGGCTTGGCTTCCGATATGAATTCCCATTACAGCCAAATCTAGCACATTTTGTAGTCAAAGAAGAGAAAACACAGTTTGCCATGAGTGGGGATCACAATGCATTTTGGATTCCTGGAGACTATGACACACAAGAATATGATTACACAGAATCAAAATTAAGTCAAATAAGAGAGCTGCTTGAAGATGCAGTTACGGAAAACATTTCCCAAACATCATTTTCACCGACAGGTGTTCAGACTGCATTGATGATGAAATCTGCCGATGGTCTGTACATCAACCTTCATGAAGCGGCATTAATTGATTATGCTACTATGCATCTCAACTTGGATGACGAAAACCTTATTTTTGAATCATGGCTTACACCAGATGTCAACGGTGACAAGGGGTTCTTGCAAGCTCCAACGCAATCTCCTTGGAGGACTATCTTGGTCAGTGACGATGCCCGAGAAATTTTAGCATCCAGAATCACCTACAACTTGAATGAACCTTCAAAAATTGAGGACACTTCTTGGATCAAGCCAATGAAGTATGTGGGTGTCTGGTGGGAAATGATCACAGGAAAAAGCACTTGGGCCTATACAGATGATTTTCCTGCAGTAAAAATTGGACAGACAGACTATCATAAA
Source organism: Cyclobacteriaceae bacterium (assembly GCA_036782195.1). Classification (GTDB taxonomy): domain Bacteria; phylum Bacteroidota; class Bacteroidia; order Cytophagales; family Cyclobacteriaceae; genus DAIPZN01. The sequence continues at coordinate 4,904 of DAIPZN010000090.1, forward strand.
GCCAAACCAAATGGCAGACATGGCGCTACTACATCGAATGTCAAAAAATACATAGACTTTGCAGCTGAGCATGGATTTGATGGTGTTCTAGTTGAAGGCTGGAATATAGGTTGGGAGGATTGGTTTGGCAATTCTAAAGATTATGTCTTTGATTTTCTTACACCCTATCCGGATTTTGACCTTCCGGCAGTGAGGGATTATGCCAAAAGTAAGGGTGTTGAAATGGTGATGCACCATGAGACCTCTTCTTCAGTACGCAACTATGAGAGACACATGGATGCAGCCTACCAATTCATGAAGGACAACGGCTACAATTCCGTAAAAAGTGGATATGTTGGAGCCATTCTTCCAAGGGGGGAAAATCACTATAGTCAATGGCTGGTCAATCATTATCAATACGCCTTGGAAAAAGCTGCTCAATACAAAATCATGGTCAATGCACATGAAGCGGTAAGACCTACAGGTATTGCAAGAACCTACCCCAATCTGATCGGCAACGAATCAGCCAGGGGCACAGAATATCAAGCTTTTGGGGGATCCAAGCCAAACCATGTGACTATTCTGCCATTTACTAGGCTGATTGGTGGGCCTATGGATTATACTCCAGGTATTTTTGAAATGGACATCAGCAAACTGAATCCTGAAAACAATTCCTGGGTCAATAGCACCATTGCCAATCAGCTAGCATTATACGTGACCATGTACAGTCCACTGCAGATGGCTGCAGATCTCCCCGAAAACTATGAGCGGTTTATGGATGCATTTCAATTTATCAAAGATGTAGCCTTGGATTGGGATGAAAGCAGATACTTGGAAGCCGAACCCGGAAAATACCTGACTATAGCAAGAAAGGCAAAAGGCACCGATGATTGGTATGTCGGCAATGTCAATGGAATTGAAAAAAGAACAACCAAGCTTAAATTTGATTTTCTAGCACCTGGGACACAATATGTAGCCACCATCTATGCCGACGCACCAGATGCTCATTACCGAAACAACCCTCAGGCGTATACCATTAAAAAAACGCTTGTGGACAGCAAAAGCACGATTCAACAGCATGCTGCACCTGGAGGAGGTTTTGCGATCAGTCTCAAAGTTGCCAATTCTGAAGAAATCAAAAAGCTGAGAAAAAAATAACTCCGATTCTGGTTTTTATAAGTACAAGCCGTTACTATTCAGTAACGGCCTGTGCTCATTAAATCTGAATAAAATTCCTTCCATTAAGAATTTCAGCTTTTATAGGCCTTTACTTTTCTAGCACAGTTCTGGTTCGGGAATATATATGAAACCAGAATACAAAGAAGGCGAAGATTATAAATTCATCCCGATGACTTCTATCCATAGCGGCAATGAAATGCAAATCGGTGATGATATATTCTGCTACACCAATCAGATTGTAAACGTGATCATGATAGGGAAACCCAAAGAAAAGAATTGGGTGATGGTAGATGCAGGAATGCCCAAATCAGGTAAAAGACTCATTGAAGTTGCCGAAGCAAGATTTGGCAAAAATAATCCCCCTAAAGCAATTTTGTTGACTCATGGCCATTTTGATCATGTAGGTGGCTTGATCACGATTTTGGAAAAATGGAACGTTCCTGTTTACGCTCACCCATTAGAATTCCCTTTTTTAAATGGATCCCAAAGCTATCCTAGCCCAGACTCAAGTGTTGCAGGCGGTTTTTTGGCCAAAATATCATTTATATATCCTGTTGACCCAATAGACATCTCCCCCAATCTCCAAAAACTTCCAGAAGACAACACATTACCCCATCTCCCTGAATGGACTTGGGTGCATACACCTGGACATTCACCGGGTCATGTTTCATTTTTTAGAAAGAAAGATGGGATGATGCTGGTAGGAGATGCATTTATTGCAGTGGAACAAGATTCCCTATACAATGTCTTAGTGCAAAAAGAAGGTGTATATGGACCTCCTGTATATCTCACAACCGACTGGAATGCCGCACACATTTCGGTCAAATCTTTAAGTTACTTGAACCCAAACACTGCCGTCACAGGTCATGGAAGGGTTTTGGAAGGTGAGATGTTAAAGGAAGGGTTAGAAAAATTAGCTCATAATTTTAAGGAAAAAGCAGTGCCAAAACACGGAAAATATGTTGCAGATAAATGACAATACAACTCATTCTTGCTATTTTTTTTGACTCAACACTCTTGAAATCAGGTTTGGAGGTTAAATTAGATTCCATTTAAAAATTCCTGGCGGTGGATTAGATTTGAAAAAGGTAAAAATATGAACATGAGAAATATTTTGACACTGACAATGGTCAGCTTCCTTCTATTTACAGGTGGATGCCAGAAAACGCCAGAAAATTCTTCGATGAGAACTAATTTTAACGAGCTTCACAGACCCCAATTTCATTTTTCCCCGCCCAAAAACTGGATGAATGATCCAAATGGCATGGTATATTTGGATGGAGAATATCATTTGTTTTACCAGCATTACCCGGAGGGCAACACCTGGGGACCGATGCATTGGGGACATGCGATTTCTACCGATCTAGTACACTGGGAGCATATGCCAATTGCGTTAGAACCCGATGAGCATGGTTACATTTTCTCTGGGTCTGCAGTAGTAGACTGGGGCAACACAAGCGGTCTTGGGACCAAAGAATCACCTGCCATGGTTGCCATCTATACTTATCATGACCCGCAGGGTGAAGCTGACAAAAGAAATGATTTCCAAACCCAAGGAATAGCATATTCCACTGACAAAGGAAGAACTTGGACCAAATACCAAAACAACCCTGTTCTCCCTAATCCAGGAATTAAGGATTTTAGAGATCCAAAAGTCTCCTGGATAAATCAAGCAGATGGATCAGGGCAATGGATTATGGCCTTGGCTGTACTTGACAAGATCAGTTTTTATAGTTCCCCAAATTTATTGGACTGGAAACATGAAAGTGATTTCAATCCATCTTGGGCAGCATATGGAGGAGTCTGGGAATGCCCTGACCTTTTTAAACTTAAAGATTCTGCCGGAAATGAAAAATGGGTTCTTTTAGTCAGCATCAATCCAGGAGGCCCTCAAGGAGGATCTGCTACCCAATACTTCATTGGGGATTTTAAAGACAATACATTTACCAGTGAAAATGAAGAGATTCTCTGGATTGATTATGGAGCAGACAATTACGCCGGAGTGACATGGTCAAATGTCCGGGAAGAAGATGGAAGGCAGCTGTTTATTGGCTGGATGAGCAACTGGAACTATGCCAATATCGTCCCTACCGAGGTATGGAGATCTGCCATGACATTACCACGTAGTTTGGAACTTTACAATACGGAACATGGTGCTAGAATTGCCTCGCGGCCAGTTGAGGAACTCAAGCAGCTTCGCCAAGTAAGTATCAACGGTACCGGAAATGACATCAGGTTGAATAATGAACTTGTGGAAATTGAGCTTACACCTGAAGCTGAGAATTTCACCATCACCATTGGAAATCAAAAAGGAGAAAAAGTCCTGATAGACAAAAAAGCAGATGAACTTCAGTTCAACCGTAGCCTATCAGGAGAAACTGGATTTGAAGAAAGTTTTGGAGCTGTCCACACAGTACCCTTAAAAGGTTTGAAAATTGAGAGCCTTAGAATTTTCATTGACCGATCCTCTATCGAAATTTTCATCAATGAAGGAGATTTGGTCACCACTGATATTGTTTTTCCTTCAGTACCTTATGACAATATTTTAACACAGGGCCTCAAAGACACCTATCAGGTTCATTATCTTAAAAGTATCTGGGATTCAGCATTGCCAATGCCATAGCTTGTATGGGAGCGGAGATACTATTTATTTCGTGTTTCAGCTCCCACCTGGCCATGCATTAAGTGGAAGTCAGTTGTTAACGTAAAATCAAGTACTATCTTCCACAGATTTGCACATAAGGACAGTTTCGACATTTTTGAAGGTCATCGGTTTGGTCAAATGGAATGTGCTCATCAAGAATTTCTTCAAGTAAAGCTTTTAATCCCGATTCATATTCTTCTTGGTATCGTCGGTAATCTGTCACTTCTGCCTTAAGCGATTTAATTTGAAAATAAGGATTAAAGTTTTCCTGAAATATTTCCTTAAAGTTAAGTAAGGCAGGTTTTAGAGGCAGTGTATTCTCTGGATGATTTGCCTGATAGACCATCCCATAATAAAGCGTCTGCATGGCAGCTTTATTCCTTTGTTTGTTTTGCCTATCAAATAAGCTAGGAATATCAAAAAAAGATTTGCCGTCTTTGCCTGACTTATAATCTATCAGACGGATCACTTCATTTTGCTCATCGATCCTATCTATAACACCTTTTAATTTGACCTTTCCTTTACTAGTAGCCAATTCGGCGTAATATTCCTTTTCCATCCCCAGCAGTCTGAAAGGGGCATGTGCTTGATCTATTTTCAGTAGTTGCTGGATATATTTTTGTAAAACATCCCTTACGATAGCCATTTGTCCATTTAACTTGGTATCTGATTCATCTTCTAGATGATAGAATTTTCTAATACCCTTTTCAATTGCAGGGAAAACCCAGTTAGTACTCAAGTTGTCAAAATCCTCCTTTTCAACCCACTCTCTTTTGGACCTTTCCATAAATCCCCCATACAGAAACTCCATACTGTAATGTGCAAGATTGCCAAATACTGCCGGGTCAACTTCTTCTTTTACCTCTTCTTTTTCTTTGATTTTGGCTAGGTATTGCAAGTAAAATCTTAACCTACAATCCAAATAAACACTTAATGCAGAAGGCGAAAGGGATTGATAGGCTGCTGATTTTTCTGTTTGCACATAATTCATCAAAAGCTTCATCACCTCAGCAGATTTTTGGATAATGATAGGCTCGGGAGTCTTGAGATCCACAGGAACATAGACCACCTCCTCTTCGATTTCACGGCCAAGTTCGACCATCAGCTGTTGGATATACCGGCTTTTTTCCCCAGCCTTACCTTGGTCTGAGGCAGTTGTATAGATCAAATGTACTTCCTCTGCATGATGCAGCAGTCTGTAAAAAGTATAGGCATAAATGGCATCGTTCTGCTCTTGAACAGGTAACCTAAATGCCCGTCGAAGGTTGAATGGGATCATCGAATTCAATGACCCTGAAGGCGGAAAAGCATCTTCGTTCATATTGCAAATGATCACTCTCCGGAAGTCTAAGTTTCTCGTTTCTAAAACTCCCATTACCTGCAACCCTTTCAGAGGTTCACCTGCAAAAGGCAATTTGGTTTCCCTAAAAACCTGTCTGAACAGCCTGATGAAAAATTCGAGATCTACTTTGACTGAACCTTGTTCTTCGAACACTTCTTGGAATCTGTTGAGCTGTTTGAAACATTGATACAGGTAGCTTCGCTGCAAAAGATCCTCTTCAAGACTCGTAGCTAAAGCCCCCATCATCTCTGAAAGATAGGAGAAAAGGACCTCAGGAGATACTCTCCTGAAGATGAGTGAGAACATGTCCCCACCAATTTGCAGTTCATCTTGTTGAAGATAAATCTTGTTCTGCTTTTGGATTCTAGCCAAAATCTCAGTGACGAAACCAGGATTTAACCCTTTAAGATAACTTGACACAAGTAGGTTTTTAACTGCTTTGTGATAAAAAAGCACTTTCCCATCTTCTACTTTCACATACCGTTGTAGCTCAAGGACAGCTTCAAGAAAAGCATAAATAGGTGCATTCTTGATGGGGTAGCCCATCGTAACATTCACCTTTTCTATAGCGTCTGGTAAGTTATGAAGTACGGGAAAAAGCAGTTGCTCATCTGGCAATACAATGACTGTTTCCTCCCAAAATTCTTCTCCTTTTACCTGCTCAAGAATACTTCCTACCAAATTTGCCTGGTTTACTTTCAGTGGGATGGCATAAGACTTAATTTTTGCCTGCTGATGCACAATCTTCTGCGGAACAATACTAGGAAAAGTAGGCCCGAAAACAGGGTCTTTCTGATATTCCCTAAAGAAAAGCCCAGCTTCCTGATGCCTGTCTTCAAGATAATATGCATCTACATCCCATCGGATTTCAGCTCCAAATTCCGTTATGAAATGTTTGATCAACATCTCCTCACAAGCAGTAAATGCATTGAAGCCTACGAAAATTATTTTTTTGTTGGGATTGGGAATATCCCCTAATGAATTGGCAACTTTTCGGTAGAGCCGACCGCTGTATGCAAGTTGACTCACTTCAAGTTCAGCTTGGAAAGACTGATAAAGGGGACTCAAAATTTGCCAAAATTTCAGAAATTTCTCCTGGTGCTTGAGATCCTGCTGCTGAAAACTGCTCCAGAATTGACGGATGAGCTCAATTTGCTCCGGCGTAAGGTAGCTGGTATCACTTTCTAATGCTTTGATCTCATTCAGATGAAGATATAGTTTTTTGGCATCTACAAGAAACTGGTCCAGATTATTGAAATCTTTCAGGATCATTTCACCCCAGTAATAAAACTTATCAAAACTCTCCGCAAGTGGATGGATTTTTTGATAAACCCTATAAAGTGAAAAAATCAAGGTAAGGTCATCTGCTGGCCTTTGGCCCGCATACCCATAAAAAACATCTTCTATGGATTTGACCTCAGGCATCCAAACAGGCTCTTGGATCAGTTCACCTAGGTGCTGTGTAAAAAACAATCCTGCCCGTCTGTTGGGCAATACCACGACCACCTCTCTAAGGTCAACTTGACTATCAAGAATTTCGGCTGCAATCTGTTTGAGGAAACTATGCATATACTTCTTCTATAATTCCTGATTCAAGATAGCAAAGGTATCCACTCACTTTTTTGCCGGTAAGTTTGTTTACCAAATCCATGTATTCCCTGACTTGATTGAAGTACCGCTCACTCATTTCACCTGTCTTAAAATCTACAATCACAGCTTTATCTTCCCCTAATAAAATCCGATCCGGCCTCCTCTGTCCACCTTTTGGAAGGAGAATACCCTGTTCTGCCAATATCACTTCTTTTGCTTGAAACCAAGAAGCAAAAAGTGGGTTTGCAAATAGCCTGTTAAGCTGCAGCCCGACTTCAATCCTCTCTTGGGCATCTAACCTTCCCTCAAATCTCATTTTTTCTAGATTAGAATGGATTTCCGCTTTTGATTTGGATTGTTCTAGGAGTTCGTGAATCAGAACCCCAAAATCCCTTTTTTTCCGTTGTGCTAGGCCTTCAGCGGAGAAATCATTTGCATAGCTCCTGATTGACAGGAGTGATTCCCACTGTCTGTAGGACCACCTCAACGGCTTAATATCCTCTATTGGAGCTGTATCTTTTATTTGCTCAGGCCAATCCCCTAACTCGTAACATAACTTATCCTGATCAAAAAATCCCGAGCCTTCTTGCGTACCCATTTTCAACAATGCAGTGAGCAAATGACTTTCGATATCATTTGGTTTGCCGGATTTATAGGGGGAGATAGCCCACAATACCTCTTCTGCACGCGTCAGCGCTACGTACAACATATTAAGACTATCAAGGTGGGCCAATATTGCCTCTTCTTCATAGATAGACTTAAAATGTGTCTGATTCAGCTTGGAAAGAAACAATGGAAGTACAGCCTCAAGCTTTTTTTCTTTCAATTCAAAAGGTACCCAAAGTACATTGCCCTTAGTTGTGTCAAAAATTTTCCATGAAAGAAATGGCATGACAACCACTTTGAATTGAAGGCCTTTAGATTTGTGGATTGTCAGGATACGCATAGCATTATGCCCATCAGGAATCTTAACCGTCCTCTTTTGCTGATGCTCTTCCCACCATTCCAGAAAACCCGCTAAATCCGCCCGGTTTTTTGAGGTATAATCATATATAGCTTCTTTAAAACCAGATGTATAAGCTTTTTCAGAAGCCAAAAGGTGAAATTCAAGGTCCTGCATCAATTCTTCGATTAACTCCAGAAGCGGCAATTGTAGCAGGTGCTTTTCCTTCAATTTGAAGGATTCTGCCTTTGCCTTAAGTTCCTCTGGCATATCTGTCATGGTAAATAACTCATGATCCACTTCCTGTCCAAAGAGCAATGCCTTATAGTACCATATAGACTTAAACTTTACCTTATCTTCCGGATCATGCAGATAGCCCAATGCAGCTATTAGAGCTTTAACAGATGCGGCTTTGTATAAGAACATGGATTCATCAGAAAGCACATCAAAACAGTAATTGCTGAGTTCCACATCTTGGGCACAAGCCATTAATGCATCAGCTATCCACTCTCCTTCTACCTTTCTACTCACCAAAAAAGCGATGTCTCTGGGCTCGTATCCCATGTCCTGCAAATCCATCACCATTTGGGGCAACTTGGCTAATACATATGCTTGGGCATTGAGCAATTCCCCGTCCTCATCTTCCTGCAATTGCTCTTTTTCAAAAAAATCAACCTTTACTTTACCCTGAAATGGTAGTCCGGATTTTCTAGAAGAAACCTGCTGTGCTACTTCCGCATAGGCATGCGAAATGATCTTTGAATCAGTAGCGCCACAGCTCTTGCTCAAAGCTTCTACAAACAACCGCGGTAAATGCCCAAAAAGGATATTGTTGAAGTTTACCACATTCGGTAAACTCCTGAAATTCGTATCTAAGTTCCGATTCTCCACAAGCTGAGCACCAATCTCAGCTTCAACTTGGTCAAGCAAGAGTTTCATCTCTCCACCTCTCCATCGGTATATAGATTGTTTTACATCTCCTACAAGAAGATTGGTATTCCCCTGTGCAAGTGAGTTTTCCAATAGAGGTTTAAAACTGGCCCATTGAAAACCTGAAGTATCTTGAAATTCATCAATCAGATAGTTCCGATATTGATTTCCGACTTTCTCATAAACAAATGGTGCTTCATTCTCTTTGGTGATTTCTTTAAGAAATTCATTGGCGTCTGATATGAGCAAAATATTCTCCTCTTCTTTTAAGGAGGTTAACTCTTCTAACAAAAACCTGAAGACACCATACACATAGATGTTTTGGGATATCGCCTGAAGGGTATCCCATTCGAGTTTGAGAGGTTGAAACTGTACTATAATCCTATATAAGCCCTGATGAAAAGCATTGCAAATTGCATCTCTCTTTGGGGATGATTTGGCAAACCATTCTTCTTCATTGTTGCAATTTTGATTTTGTAAGGCTGTCAATTCAGGGAATGGCATTTTGGATTGTCCCAATTTGCCGAACTTGGGGCCTATACCATTGATCCCATTTTTAAAATCTGTCCATTCCAGGCCATTTTCCTGACGGATCACATCTGCCTTATCTTTTAAATCCTGAGCAATTTGGATTAGCCGCAGTCTTTCGCTTTTTACAAAATCCCTAAAAGCTTGAACCTGCTCCTTATCTTTCAAAAATTCCCGGATCTCGTTACTGTATTTTTTGAATTCCTCTCCAAAGATCTGCATGCCAAGACCCTTAATATTACGCTTGATATCCCAAGATTTACCTTGTTGGATCTGTTCATCAGCATAATCTACGAGCCATTTATGCAAATCCTGATCATGCATTACCTGCATGATGACCCGATCTACAACCTTGTCCAGAACAGCATCTTGATCAAGTTCAACCTCAAACTTGGCGTTAAGATCCATTTCCCTTGCAAATGATCGAACTACTTTCTGAAAAAAACTATCTATAGTGCTTACTGAAAAGCGGTTGTATTGATGCAAAATGGCTGTAAGTGTCATAGATGCCCTAGCCATTAATTCAGTTTCTGTAGTTTTTAAAGTAGCCATCAGTTCACCATCCATTTTTTGAGAAGGATCTACTGTGACTCTCAATCTTTTAAGCTCTTTTAGAATACGCTCCTTCATTTCCTGAGTAGCCTTATTCGTAAATGTCACTGCCAAGATCTGCTGAAAAGCTTCAGGGCTCCTTAGCGCAAGCTTAAGGTATTCCATAGTTAGCGTATAGGTCTTACCCGACCCAGCAGAAGATTTGTAAATGATGAAAGGTTTTGATGACATGGTAGAAAACTGAATTACAAAACAACCCCTTTACAGGAGAAAAAAAAGGAAATGACGTAAGCTGTCCTACTAAATTAAAAAATCAATACATCTGCCTCGTTGTATTTTAAAAATATCCTGTCCCCAAGCTCAAATTTTCTAGACCTGTCCTCGACAATCCATTGGTTTTTTTTGTGATTGAGGTTTACCGTTAGCTGATTGTGACTGGCCAGATAGATTTTATTGACCACTTTTGCCGGGATTCCATTACTCCGCAAAAGTTTGATGGCTGAAGGTCGTATATATTGTTTAGCCTTATCAGGTATGGCATTCAAATGAGTAAATAATTTGGCAGCATAGATTGTTTTAGGCTTGGCATAAATATCCTCGGCAAACCCTTTTTGTATGATCTTGCCTTTCCGGAGAATCAATAATTCATCCGAAAGTTGGAGTGCATGGGTCAGCTCATGTGTCACAAAAAGAACCGTGACATCCAAAAGACGGAACATTTCCCTAAGTTCATCAATAAGTTCCCTTGTTTGTATGGAATCAAGGCTACTAAAGGGCTCATCCAACAACAGGACTTTAGGTTCCATACTCAGCGCTCTAGCGATTGCTACTTTTTGCTGTTGTCCTCCTGAGAGTTGCCTTGGTAGCATATTTTGGTAAGGCTTTAAACCAAAAAGATCCAGTAAAAAATGAAGACGTTTTTGTCGGTAGTCCTGATCAAAAAGTAAAAGAGGTCGTCCTATGTTTTCTGAAACTGTTGAATTTGGGTACAGCTGGTATTCTTGATGGACGAGTTGGATTTCTTCATGTCCTGGGACCAGTGTTTCTTTTGGATTTTTTACTCTTTGATCCTCCAAAAACACTTCTCCTAGATCTCTGTTTTCTAAACCTGCAATGATTTTCAACAGCGTACTTTTGCCTGAGCCACTTTCACCAATGAGACCAAGGATCTGCCCTTTGGGAATTGAGACAGAAAAATCCTGTAGGACCGGAATGCCTTCTTGATACGCTTTTTGAATTCCTGTAAGCCTTAAGAAGGTCATATTCGGTTCATGCCTTCTCTGGCCTTTTTTGGTAAACTTACATAAACAAGTTCATATGAATGATCTACCAGTTCCAAAAGAAGGCTATCAGGTAAGTTGCCATTGGTAAGGATGGTATTCCAATGCTTCTTGTTCATATGAAATCCAGGCAAGATTTCAGGGTGAAGCTCTCTAAGCTCTACTGCACGCTCTGGATCACATTTTAAATTGACGGACACAAATTCAGCAATTGAAGTGATTGCGAAAATTTTACCTCCAACCCGGAAGCACAGTGTCTCTTCGTCAAATGGTGTGTCTTCAGTGGCTCCTGGCTTGGAGATACAATAATCCCTGAAATAGCTAAGTTGCATATTTTAAAGTGAAGCTTTATTGTCTCACGGTAAATTACAACACTCGCTTCAAAATCCAAAAGAGCACTGCTAACAGGAATATTATAATTGAGATCTTATTGATGCCATGCATCATTCTCAAGTTAAAATTGGATTTTTGGGCGGGGTCTCCTTTTTTGAAAACCCTGAAAAAATAATTCCCTACCTCACCCAATTGGAAAAACTCCTTTACTTTATTGCCAGCCATATCTGCCTTATTTGATCCTTATTACTTTACATTATTATTGGACTTCCGGTTCAATCCACATTCCATCTTTTCTGATGATTTCAATAAGCTCATCAACGGCCTTGTCTGAGGATACTGATTTTTTGACAACTTCTTTTCCTTTGTAGAGTGTGATTTTTCCTTTGCCCGAACCCACATATCCATAATCTGCGTCAGCCATTTCTCCAGGACCATTAACAATGCAGCCCATGATACCGATTTTCACACCTTTAAGGTGATCGGTTCTTTTTCTGATCATCGCTGTGGTCTCTTGGAGATCAAACAACGTCCTACCACAGGAAGGACAGCTGATATATTCTGTTTTGGACATCCTTGTCCTAGCAGCTTGAAGTACTCCAAAGCTGACAGAGTTATGTAGCTTTATTTGCTCTAAAACGCTGGATCGTTCCGCAGTCTGATAGCTTTCCACTCCAAGCATTATCCCATCTCCCAGCCCATCTACGAGGAGGGCTCCAACATCAGTTCCGGCATAAAGCATTGTTTTATCCTGACTTTGCACTGGATAAGTGACTTTTACTACTACAGGTACTCTGACATCTTCTTCAATGAGTGCCACGAATGCCCTACGCAAAGCTGGCATCAGGTGGGTATTTTTGCTGTGCAAAATGATGACACAGTCTTTTCTGTTCTTTAAATAAGGAATAGCTGATTCAACTTCAATATCCTCTAGTAGTAGAAAGTTTAAGCCATAGTGAAAATCCTTAGCTTCCGTCCATTCTGCTAAGGAAAAAGCAGGGAATTTATTCAATTTGTCAATTTGACCTTTCCAGATAGGGTAATATTGAATTTCCTTCATCCCATTAGGAAGCATGAAAGGTATGGGATTAGCTCCGGAAAAAACATAATCACTTCCTTGATCATTCATCTTCCATTTGTCAAGTTCAGGAAGATAAAAATGCCCAATGCTCTTCATCTCCTTAGGCTCCACAGCAGACAAAACGGAAATATCCGTAATTACTCTTGGTACATTCCCTCCGCCAAAATTGAAGACTTCTAATGACTCCCTTTTATTGTATTCAAAAGGAGTGATTGGATAATGTTTTATAGGTGCGATAGGTGCATGCGCAGATCTGGTATTGTAACGATCCACCATTGTCTGTGCGACAGGTGATTCAAATTCAGGGTCTTCTGTCAAAGAAACCCTCACAGTATCCCCAAGACCATCTTCCAATAATGCGCCAATACCAACTGCTGATTTGATTCTTCCATCTTCGCCGTCACCAGCTTCTGTAACTCCTAAATGCAAGGGATAAGGTTTAAATCCTCCTTCATCAAGTTTTTGGACAAGCAATCTGTAGGCCTGAACCATCACTTGGGTATTTGAAGACTTCATGGAAATGACGATGTCGTGGTATTTTTCATCCTCACAGATTCTCAAAAACTCCAATGCTGACTCTACCATCCCTAATGGGGTATCTCCATACCTGCTCATAATCCTGTCGGAAAGAGATCCGTGGTTGGTCCCAATTCTCATGGCTGTACCATGTTGCTTACAGATTTTGACCAAAGGCAAAAACCTCTCTCTTATTCTTTCCAACTCCTCCTGATAAGATTGATCAGTATAGTTGATTGTTTCAAATTTTTTCTTGTCCGCATAGTTACCCGGATTAATCCTGACCTTCTCCACTAACTGGGCAGCTATTTCTGCAGCATTAGGTGTAAAATGGATATCTGCAACCAATGGCGTGCTATATCCCCTCTTTCTTAGCTCAGCTTTAATTTTCCCAAGGTTTTCAGCTTCTTTGATACTTGGTGCAGTGATGCGAATCAGTTGGCACCCACTTTCAATCATCCGAATGCTTTGTTCTACCGATCCAAGTGTATCCATGGTATCTACAGTAGTCATTGATTGCACCACAATCGGATTGTCTCCACCAATTAGGACTTCACCTACCCTTACAGGAATTGTTCTCCTTCTTGCATAAGAAGTAAGGCTATTGCAATATTTGATTTGTTCTAAAAGAATATGGCTTTGCATAGGATTATATATCACCTAATTGTGGTCTTATGATTATCTCTTCAACAACAGAATTCGGGGAAAGGTTATAAGCACCCCAGACTGTTTCCGCTACATCTTCAGCTTTTATAAATCTTTCAAGTGGAAGATCAACTCCCTCCCAACTGGAAGTATATGTTGCCCCGGGGAGAATGGAAGTGACTTTTATATCGAAAGTTTTTAATTCTTCCCTCAGACATTTTGTAAAGCCAAGCATCGCCCATTTAGAAATGGCATAACTGCCACCATTTGCATAGGCGGTCAAACCGGCAATAGAACCCATTGAGAATATATGTCCCGATTTACGTTTGATCATATCCGGAATAAATGCCCTTGTCAGATGATATGCAGAGAAAAGATTGGTATGCATCATCAGCTCAAAATTCCCAGCAGGTTCATTGTGAATTGAGCCAGGAAGAAAGATGCCTGTGTTGTTGACCAATACGTCTGGAGTTGAAAACGATTTGACGAAAACAGCAAAATTCAAGACATCTTCCTGCTTGCTTAAGTCTGCCTGATACACATGAAGTTTAATTTGCGGGAATTCAACCGAAAATTCCTTTTCAAGCTCTTCAAGATCAGGTTTACTTCTGGCACAGGTAAAAAGTTCAAACCCTTCAATTGCAAAGCGCTGAAGTAATGCTTTCCCAATACCTTTTGTCCCTCCAGTCACTACAATACTTTTCGACATTCGTTGGTGTTTTAATAGTTAGTACAACAACTATTTAGAGGTAGCAAAGTTACATTTTTTTGAAAACTTTGCGAACTTAATCTTGGAATCCAATTCCGGCTTCACAATTTATACTATTTTCGCTAAATGGAAACGCAGGCAACAGATAGGCTTAGCTTGGCTGCGCAGTTTGTCAGTAGCACCAACAGCCCGATTTTTTTAACAGGAAAGGCAGGAACTGGCAAAACTACCTTTCTGAAAACGCTGCATGAGCACACTCATAAACCTCATGTGATT
>DAIPZN010000091.1:0-19134 GCA_036782195.1 Cyclobacteriaceae bacterium
GGACAGATTTTTAAATGAGGCCCTTTTTTTTTCATCCTTTGGCATCTTTTCTATTCGTAGAATAATATTTTGTTAAATTCAGAATTTTCAATTGTCTCCATCTTTTTTTGGCGGAGTATCCCCTGTAAATTTTTTAATCAATTTTGGATTATATGTTGTTAATGGATAAAATTGACCAATTATTAAACTTAAAAAACAAATTATGAGGAAAGTTTTACTTCTAGGACTTATGCTGTTTTTTGCGGGTGCCTCGGCATTTGCACAAAGCCGTGTAATTACTGGGACCGTAACTTCAGAAGAAGACGGTCAGCCCTTACCAGGGGTATCAGTGATGGTAAAAGGAACAAGTATAGGTACTGCATCTGATTTGGATGGCAGGTATTCTCTTAATGTTCCTCAGGAAAACAATGTATTGGTGTTTAGATTCATCGGATCTGTAACCCAAGAAATCACAATTGGTAACAGGTCAACAATCAATGTTGTTTTAGCCCCTGACACCAAGCTTTTAGGCGAGTTTGTGGTAACAGGCTATGGTGTTCAAGCCAAACGCGAGGTAACTGGTGCAATCGCTTCTGTTGGTGCAGCCGACCTTAAAGATCTACCAATTTTGGGTGTTGACCAAGCTTTGCAAGGTAGGGCAGCTGGTGTTCAAGTTACCCAGTCTTCAGGAACTCCTGGAGCAGGTATATCTGTAAGAATCAGAGGTACAGGCTCTATCAATGCAAGTTCTGAGCCTCTTTACGTTATTGATGGTGTTCCAATCAATACCGGTTCTTACACAGCAATTGGAGCCGGTGGTCAGTTGACCAATGCTTTAGCTGATCTCAACCCTAACGACATCGAGTCAATGGAGGTGTTAAAAGATGCAGCAGCTACAGCTATTTATGGTTCTAGGGGAGCTAACGGTGTAGTTTTGATTACTACTAAAGGTGGTAAATCAGGTGCTACAAGAGTAGAAATCAATCATTATTCTGGTATTCAGCAAAGACAAAATGATCCTATCCAAAAGCTCAATGGTCAGCAGCAAGTTGAATTGTTTGTAGAGCAGGTTAGAAATAGATTTACCAACGCCAACGGACAAGTCGTAGGATCTGGTGTCACCTGGAGATCTGCCGAGGATTATGCAACTTGGCTTTATGGCGGCGCTGGAGCTGCAAATGTTGGCGGTCTTTTTACTGCTGTTGACGATGGCGATGGTGTTAGGGATCTTTCTGTATTCCAAAATCCTTCTACCGCTCCAAGTACTGATTGGTTAAGTGAAATTTTCAGAACTGCTCCAATCAGACAAACTGATGTTGCCGTATCCGGTGGTAATGACAGGACTACTTTCAGGATTTCTGGTACAACATTCAACCAAGAAGGTATTCAAATTGGTTCAGGCTTTGAAAGGTTAAACCTTAGAATGAACCTAGACAATAAAATCAGCAACAAATTGAAAGTTGGTGGTAACCTTGGTCTTTCTAGATCTATTGCAACTCGCCCTCAAAACGATAACAACATCAACGGTGTACTTTCTACAGCTATTCTTGTTGCTAGTGATATCCCTGTTTTCAGAGCAAACGGTACTTACTACAAAGATCCAGGAGCTTCTACAGAAAACCCTGTAGCTGCTGGTTTAGAGCCATTCTTTGAATCAGTTTCTGCAAGAGTTATCGGTAACGGATATTTGGAATATGACATCATTCCTGGAATGAAGTTCCGTTCTAGTATCGGTATTGATTACCTGAATTTCAAGGATGACAGATTCCAGCCAACAACAACCAACACCGGTGCTGGTTCTAACGGTTTAGGTCAGTCTTCATTCAGATCTGATGTCAACTGGGTGTGGGAGAATACGGTTAACTACAACAAAACATTTGGTCAAGGTCACAACTTTGCCGGTTTATTGGGTTATTCTGTACAAGAATCAGTGTTTGAAAGCTTGTTCGCTGAAGCTACTGTGTTTCCTGGTAACTCAATCAGAAGATTATCGGCAGGTTCAGTTAAAAACAACGCTACTTCTGGAGGTACTTCTTGGGCTTTGCAATCTTATTTCTCAAGATTCAATTATAACTACAAAGACAAATATCTGGCGTCCTTCTCTGTTAGAGCTGACGGTTCTTCAAGATTCGGTCAGGACAATAGATATGGTTTCTTCCCAGCAGGTTCATTGGGTTGGAGAATGTCTGAAGAAACTTTCATGGATGGTGTTAAGAGTGTGATCTCTGATATGAAATGGAGAGTTTCATACGGTATTACAGGTAACCAAGAAATCGGAAATTTTGCAGCTCGTGCCTTATTCGGTGTGGGTGCCAATTACAACCAAGTAGCTGGTGTTGCTCCGACACAATTGGGTAATCCTGCTTTATCTTGGGAAAGACAAGAACAATTCAACGTTGGTTTGGATTTAGGTCTGTTAGAAGACAGAATCTATCTTTCAGCTGAATATTATTCAATGGACAACAACCAGCTATTGTTGAGCAGACCTCTAGTGGGCTCTAGTGGATTTACAGGAATTCAGGAAAATATCGGTGTTGTCAGAAACAGAGGCTTTGAATTTGGTTTGAACACAGTCAATGTGGACAAAGGAGACTTTACTTGGTCCACCAACTTCAACATTACCTTCAATAGAAACGAAATCCTTCAACTAGCAGGAACTCCTTTTGGAGCTGGTTTTGCCAGCTGGGTAGAAGAAGGTTATGCACTTGGTTCATTTAGAGGTTTCAGAGTAGAGAAAATCATCCAAAATGCTGAAGATCTTGCTTTGGCAAGAGCTCAGGGTCAATCCGCTGCTCAGCTTGGTGATATCATGTTCAGAGATCTAGATGGAAACGGAATATTGAATTCCGATGACCAAGAAATCCTTGGCAACGCACAGCCTAAGTTCTTTGGAGGTTTGACCAATACCTTCAGGTTCAAAAACTTTGATGCAAGCATTTTCCTTCAGTACAACTATGGCAATATGATTTATAACAACACCAGAGCTTTCTCTGAAGGGATGAATGGTGTGTTTGGTCAAACAACTGGTGTATTGGAAAGATGGACTCCGCAAAATCCAAGTACAACAGTGCCTAGAGCAGTACACGGAGATCCTAACAACAACAGAAGGGTATCTGACAGATGGTTAGAAGATGGATCATTCATGAGATTGAAAAACATGAGCATTGGCTACAATTTGCCTGCTTCTGCTGCAAGGAAAGTTAGTGCAAGATCTATCAGAGTCTATGCTTCAGGCCAAAACCTGATCACTTGGACAAATTACAAAGGTCTAGATCCTGAGGTAAGTACCTTTAACATCACCAACATCTCTATGGGTACTGATTTCTTGACCTATCCTCAGGCAAGGGTATATACACTAGGTGTCAACGTAGGATTTTAATTAGAAAGAAAAATGAAGAAATATATTAAATATACATTAGTTGCTTCAATAGGAGTCCTATTAGGAACTTCAGGTTGCGACATCCTGGATGATCAGTTGCCTCAGGCTGAGTTATCGCCTGAGCAAGTGTGGGTAGATAACTCTTCTGTTCAGGCAGCTTTGACTGGTGCATACAGCTCACTGCAAAGTGCCAACTATTATGGTTTGAGACATTGGGCTTTTGCTGGAATGGCAGCTGATGAGACTAGCTGGACAGGGACTTTCCCTTCATTTGGACAGATTGCTGCTAGACAAGTTCTTGCTGACAACGTTGAGTGGAATAACCTTTGGAATTCGGTCTATGCCGGTATCAACAGAGCAAACAACATCATCGCCAATGTGCCAAACATCAACGATCCCGCTTTGAATAAAGAAGCGGCTGTAGGTGCTGCTAGATTCCTTAGAGCTTTACATTATATGAACCTCATCTCCTGGTTTGGTGGAACACCTACTGGATATGGTACTGCACAGGGCTTAGGTGTGCCTTTGTTTGATACTCCTACACTTACTCCTGCGGATGCTGAACCAAAGCCTCGTTCTACTGAGGCTGAGATTTGGGCTTTGATCAACAGCGATCTTGATTTTGCAATTCAAAACCTTCCTGTAGGTGCTGCTGCAAGAGCTAACAGAAATGCTGCCATTGCACTTAAAGCAAGAGCTGCTCTGTACCAAGGTCAATGGGATGAAGCATATACAAGAGCGACAAGTGTCATCAATGGAACAGGAACTGATTTGGTTTCTCCATTCTTCAACCTATTTGCTACCAAGAATACACCAGAATCTCTTTTTGAGCTTCAGTTTGATCCTGTAAACTCCAATTCAATTGCTTTCTTCTTTTTCCCAACAGCTAGAGGTGGAAGAAACGAATTGGCTCCAAATACAGCATTTTTAAATGCACATGAAGCCGGAGATCTGAGATTACCAGTGAATAACGGAACAGCTGCTGCAAACCCTGCTGCTGGTACTACTGCAAAATATACCAGAATCACTGGTGGTGATGACAATGTTATCATCCTTAGAAGAGGTGAAATGTATCTTATCGCTGCTGAAGCCGCTGCTAAGAAAGCTGCATCTGACTTGGCTGCTGCCAACGCATTACTTAATGCAGTAAGAAACAGAGCAGGTTTAGCACCTGTGACTGCAACCTCAGTGGCTGAAGTAGAAGACTTGGTAATCAGGGAAAGAAGATTTGAATTGGCTTTTGAAGGCCACAGATGGTTTGATTTAAGAAGAACCAACAGATTGGTTTCTACATTTAATATCGAACCATATAGAGCTTTGATGCCTATTCCGCAAAGGGAAGTACTTACTTCTGATGGAGTAGTTACTCAAAATCCTAACTATTAAGTTTTAAAATCCGTAAAAAAGGGAGGAATATTTCTTCCCTTTTTTTTTATTTATAATCCTATCCTATGCTGAAGAAATTATCAATATCTACAATCCTCCTAGTATTTGGAACTGCTTCCTTTGGGCAGGTAAGTTCAGGAGTAGATGCCCAAGACAATCTTAACCAACTTGGTGGTATGGGTAATGTTGTAAGGGTAATGCCTCCAATTAAAGAAGGGGTAAAAGGTTCTCCCTTGCTTTTTGATGATGCCATAAATGCCATCCCCTATAAAAACGCACGCGCTCTAACAGCTTCAAATTTCAATTTTCATATTGGTGAAAACAAATTGCTTATAAGAAACAGAAATGGCTTGAATTACATTGATAAGTTGGAGTTGGATTCTTTGCTGTTCACAGATTCAAATAGATTATTTGTGAATGGAAATGTTTTGACCAAGGCTTCTGACGGGAAATTGTATGAAAAAATAGCCATGAAAGATGGTCAAATAATATATGCAGAACATCTCGTACAATTTATTCCGGCAAATTTTCAAGGTGCTTATAGTGGTGGCAATAATTACGATGAGTATATCAAAAAACTTAACATTTACAGCTTAATTGAAGGCCAGTTAAAACCTGTCAAGTTTAATTCTAAATGGTTGAAACAAAATTACGCTGATTATAAAAAAGTAGAGGAATACATCTATCAAAACGAACTGAAATTTAACGTTTATGATGATTTGGTGAAAATCATTGACTACATCCGTTAATCTTCCGCTGATAATCTCGAATCAAATCAATTTGATCACCTGGTTTCCCAGCTTTTTCCTTATTTTTGCACTCTCTCAATATGAGGTAGTAATGATATACGTTTGCAGAAAAGAGCATTTCAATGCAGCTCATAAGCTCTGGAATCCCAAATGGTCTGATGAAAAAAACAAAGAGGTCTTTGGACCTTGTGCCAATGTGAATTGGCATGGCCATAATTTTGAACTTATCGTCACAGTAAAAGGACTCCCAGATCCAGAAACAGGTTTTGTGGTAGATCTCAAACAATTGAGTACACTCATCAGAACCTTAGTGATAGATAAAGTTGACCATAAAAATCTCAATATTGATGTTGATTTTATGTATGGAAAAATGGCAAGCTGTGAAAATCTAGTCATGGAGTTCTGGAAAATACTTGAACCAGCAATTAATGACCTTGTCAAAGAAGGTTCCCTCTATAAATTGACGCTTTACGAGACACCCCGCAACTTTGTAGAATACTTTGGAGAATAATTTCCTTATACTAAGGCTGCTATAAGACAGCTCAGATCTATTTTACTATAAGCTTGATAGAAAAATGCGCTACTTCATCATCTCTGGCGAGCGTTCAGGTGATTTACATGCTTCGAATTTGATCAAATCAATCAAAGAAGTTGATCCAAACGCTATCTGCAAAGGGATGGGAGGGGACTTATCCGCTTCCCAGGGAATGGAACTTGTCGCTCATTATAATGATGTGGCGCTTATGGGCTTTGTTGAAGTGCTCCTTGGATTTAGAAAGGTGCTGAAGTATTTGAATCTCATCAAACGGGAGTTGTCCGGATTTAAGCCTGATGCCTTAATTTTGGTAGATTACGGTGGATTTAATATGAAGATTGCCGCATATGCTAAATCCCAAAACATCCCCGTCCACTACTATATCCCGCCAAAGGTCTGGGCTTGGAACCAAAGTAGGGCCCTGAAACTTAAAACTATTACTGATAAAATATACGCCATCTTACCCTTTGAACCTGCATTTTATGCAGGGTTTGGCATGGAAGTGAATTATGTTGGTAATCCACTATTGGATGAAATCCGAAAGTTTCAACCGCATCCGTTTTTCCATCAAAAAAACCACCTCAATTATAGTCCAATTATCGCGCTGCTTCCAGGGAGTAGGAAGCAAGAGCTGAACAACATGCTTTCAGTTATGCTGGAGGTAGTAAAAAAATTCCCCTCGGCTCAATTTGTGATTGCTGGTGTCAATAATCTGGATAAGCAATTGTATGCTCCAGCATTAGCAGCGGGTATTAAAGTGGTTTTTGACCAAACTTACGACTTGCTTCACCATGCAAATGCAGCCATAGTGACTTCCGGAACAGCTACTTTAGAAACAGCCCTTTTCAGGGTACCTCAGGTAGTGGTGTACAAAACAAGTGGGATTAGTTACTCCATAGCAAAACGCCTGATCAAGGTGCCATATATTTCACTTGTCAATTTGATAGCAGAACAAAAGGTAGTCAATGAGTTAATACAATCTGATTACAATGTGTCAAAAGTGGCGGAGGAACTGAATCAAATATTGAGTAATGTAGTGTATAAAGGACATATGTTACAGGGGTATGATGTTGTTCAGGAAAAAATAGGTGAGGCTTCCGCATCTGATACTACTGCCAAGTTCATTGTTGCTGCCATTCAAAAAGCATAAAAAAAGCCCCATTGAGCGGGGCTTTTTCTGGTTATGCTACTTGAAGTTTTTTAAACTTAGACTTGTCAAATTGTTCTTGTGCATATTTAGCATCAATGACGAGTTCCTTTACAGTGTTGTCTGAAGGGATTTCATACATGGCGTCTGTAATGATTGCTTCACAGATAGACCGCAGTCCTCTAGCTCCAAGATTATATTCCACTGCTTTTTCAACGATAAAATCAATACCGCTATCCTCAAACACGAGCTTCACATTCTCCATATCCATGAGTTTTTCGTACTGCTTGGTTAAGGCATTTTTAGGCTCTGTAAGAATACTCTTCAATGTTTCCCTATCCAATGGATCCAAATGCGTCACTACTGGAAGCCTTCCAATCAATTCGGGTATCAGTCCGAAAGACTTAAGATCTTGTGAGGTCACATATTGAAGGAGGTTGTTGCGATCAACTTGTTTCTGCTCAATAATCTTATTGAAACCTAAAGGTTGGGTATTTAACCTGTTGGCAATATGTCTAGTTATGCCATCGAAAGCACCGCCACATAAGAAAAGGATGTTTTCGGTGTTGACAGCTATCATTTTCTGGTCAGGATGCTTACGGCCTCCTTGAGGAGGAACGTTTACTATAGTTCCTTCTAAGAGTTTGAGGAGAGCCTGTTGAACACCTTCGCCACTAACGTCCCTTGTGATAGAAGGATTGTCAGATTTACGGGCGATCTTGTCAAGTTCATCGATATAAACGATACCTCTCTCAGCTGCTTCTACATTATAATCTGCAGCTTGCAGGAGTCTGGTCAAGATACTTTCCACATCTTCGCCAACATACCCTGCTTCTGTTAGCACTGTAGCATCAGCGATGCAAAAAGGTACTTCAAGAATTTTTGCAAGAGTCTTGGCTAGATAGGTTTTTCCAGTACCGGTATCACCAACCATGATGATGTTGGACTTTTCGATTCTCACATCATCGTCTTCAGAATTTTTCTGTTGCAGCCTTTTGTAATGATTATAGACAGCCACTGTAAGAACCTTTTTTGCATCATATTGACCGATGACATACTGGTTCAGATACTCAGTAAGTTCTTTTGGCTTTTTAAGCTTGAACTTCTGGTTTTTGACTGGTTTTTTGTTTTTGTCCTCTTCACCGAGAATTTGATGTGCTTGTTCAATACAGAAATTACAGATATGTGCTGAAATTCCCGATACCATCAGGTCAACATCTTTTTTATTTCGTCCGCAAAAAGAACAGGTAACTTGTGCCATTATTTAGTTTTTCTAATCAATACTTCATCAATAAGGCCGTATTCTTTGGCCTCAGGTGCTTTCATCCAATAATCCCTGTCGGAATCTTTTTCAATCTCATCAAAGGTCTTTCCTGAGTGGTCAGCCAGGATTTGATAAAGTTCCTGCTTCATGCTAAGTATCAGTTTTAAGGAGATTTCCATGTCTTTCGATTGGCCTTGCATACCTCCAGACGGCTGGTGAATCATCACTCTAGAGTGCTGTAGGGCCGATCTTTTATCTTTAGCTCCACCTGCAAGCAATACAGCACCCATAGATGCAGCAATACCTGTACAGATTGTAGCTACATCTGGGTTGATGTATTGCATGGTATCATAAATACCCAATCCGGCGGTTACTGAACCACCAGGGCTATTGATGTATAGCAGCACATCCTTTTTAGGATCTGTTGATTCTAGGAATAGCAATTGTGCTGTGATGATATTGGCAATAAAATCATCAACCTGTGTACCAAGGAATATAATCCTGTCCATGATCAGTCTGGAGAAAACGTCTATCTCCCTAAAGTTGGTAGGCCTTTCCTCAATCACTGAACGTGTCATGTTTTCGACAAAGGTATTGTATTGGTCAAAGGCATTGCCACTGATGCCTCTACTGTGAACAGCGTATTTCCTGAATTCGTCTTTGTTGATCATAATTTATTTAGTATAGTACAAAAATAAAAAAAGCCCTTAAAGAAGGACTTTTTCTTAACGATTTTATCTGGAAATTAGTTTTCGAGCAGTTGCTTGAATTTTTCGACACTGATAAATTCCTCAGGAACACCAGCTTTTTCTCTTACAAAGCCCAATACTTTTTCATTCTGAACGGATGTCATCATCTGCATGTAGTTCTGACCTTCGTTGCCTTTCAGGTAATTGTCCACAAATAAATCCATAGAGCTTTCCAGCTGAGCACCCATTCCGGATGATGCAAACTGCTCTCTGATCATTTGTTTGGTCTTCTCTACTACATCAGCATGTTCTGCTTTGATTTCGTTTTCTTTAGCGATCTCATTGGAGATAATGGACCATACCAATTGACGGGCATAGATAGGATATTCTTGCTCAACCTGCTGCTCGGTAACTTTTCCTTCATTGGCTCTTAGCAACCATTCTTTTAAGAAATCATCTGGTAAAGCAATGTTTGCTTTAGCCACCAAAGCCTCTTTTAGTTTTTCGTCGCTATAAACTTTGATTTCTTTGTTGTAATTCTCAGTTAGGATTTCCTTTACTTTTGCTCTTAAGCCTTCTTCTGAAGTTACTTGGTCGGGACCAAAAAGTTTGTCGAAAAACTCTTGATCAAGATCAGCTAGTGCTGTTCTATTGATGTTTTGGACAGTGAAAGTAAAAGATCCGGACAGCTTTTCCGCCTCTTCATCAGATACGCCAATAACAGTAGCAGCATCTTCGGAGATTGTTTCAGTAGGTACGAAGTTGATAACATCACCTTTTTTTACACCCACAAAATTCTTCAAACTTTCCTTGTTGACTTTGGAAAGAGGAAGGGAAATGGTTTTCTCAAAACTTCCGTCTTCTGATTTCAGATCACCATAAATAAAGTCATCTTCTTCGCTGACTTCAGGATTGGTCATCTTTCCATATTGACTTCTAAGGTTGGAGATAGCATCTTCTACAGTGGCATCATCGATTTCCACGTTGTATGAACTTGCCTCTAGATTATCGTTGAGATCAATATTGACGTTTTCTACAAAACCGATTCTGTATTCAAAATCAAATTCTTTTTGGGTTTCCCAATTGATCTTATCAGCATTCTCAATTACAGGAAGCGGATCACCAAGGATCTTGAAAGTTTGTTCTTTTAGATAATTGTTCAAAGAAGATGAAAGGAGATCATTGATTTCATCAACCATTACAGAAGTACCATACATCCTTTTTACCATGGATACCGGAGCTTTACCAGGTCTAAAACCTTTGATAACAGCTTTTTTGGCGTAGTCCTTCAGTTTGGCATCAACCTTTGGTTGATAATCTGCCTCATTTAAGCTAATTTTAACTGAAGCTTGATTTGCTGAGTGCTTATCTAATGTGATTTCCAAGTTATTTTGATTTTGGTTTGAATTCAATTAAAAACCCTCAATCTCTTTTCTCAAATTCGAACCCTTGGGACCGAAACAGGAAATTTGATTGAGGGTTTCAAAATGTGCGGATAGAGGGACTCGAACCCCCATGCCTCGCGGCGCTAGATCCTAAGTCTAGTGCGTCTACCAATTTCGCCACATCCGCTCTAAATGTGGATGCAAAGGTAATAAGGAAATTTTAACATGCAAAAGTTGCCTGCAAATTTCCTTAAAGAAAAAGAAAAAAAATTTCGGGAGAACGTTTTACTTTGGTTACAGAATTGGATTATCTTCATTTATATGATACAGGTTGACCTAGAAGAAGAGAGAAAAGAAATACTAAAGCGCTACAGAAGAATATTGAGAATGGCCAAACCCTTGCTTAAGCCGGGTGACGCCAAGCTGATCAAAAAGGCTTTTAATATTTCTAGTGAAGCACATAAGGACATGCGGAGAAAGTCTGGGGAACCCTACATCTATCATCCCCTGGAAGTGGCGTTGGTCTGCGTGGAAGAAATTGGCCTTGGGACTACAAGTATCGTAGCGGCATTGCTTCATGATGTTGTTGAAGATACGGATTGGGAGCTTGAGGATATTGAGCGGGAATTTGGACCTAAAGTGGCTCAGATCATTGATGGGCTTACCAAAATTTCTGGAGTATTTGAATATGGATCCTCTCAGCAAGCTGAGAATTTCAGGAAAATGCTCCTTACTTTATCTGATGACGTCCGCGTGATCTTAATCAAGCTGGCAGATAGGCTCAACAACATGCGTACGCTTGAGAGTATGCCGAGGCACAAACAGCTCAAGATCGCATCTGAGACCATGTATTTATATGCGCCTCTTGCACATAGACTAGGTCTTTACGCTATCAAGTCGGAACTGGAAGATCTCTATCTCAAATATACAGACACGGAAACCTACAAGTTTATTGTAGATAAAATCAAAGAGACCAGGCTATCCAGAAATAAGTTTATCAAAACTTTTGTAGCCCCGCTTGAAGAGGAGCTGGAGCTACAGGGTTTCGATTTTACCATCAAAGGAAGACCGAAATCCATTTATTCCATTTACAATAAGATGAAAAAGCAGAATATCCCCTTCGAAGAGGTATATGATCTGTTTGCCATCAGGATTATTGTGAATAGTGAATTGGAAAATGAAAAAGCCGATTGTTGGCAGGTATATTCTATTGTAACGGATTTTTACCGACCTAATCCCGATCGACTTAGAGACTGGATCAGTACTCCAAGAGCAAATGGCTATGAATCCCTACATACAACTGTCATGAGTACAACTGGACAATGGGTGGAAGTACAGATCAGAACGGTGCGGATGGATGATATTGCTGAACGTGGATATGCCGCCCATTGGAAATATAAGGAAAAAGATGCCTCTCAAAATAAATCAGGCCCAGGCCTTGATGAGTGGATTACCCAAGTGAGAACTTTGTTGGAATCCAATGACGGGTCAGCAATTGAGTTTATGGATGATTTTCGTGGGAATCTGTTCCATGACGAAGTCTTTGTCTTTACACCTAAAGGAGACCTCAAAGTATTGCCTAACGGAGCCACAGCCCTTGATTTCGCATTTGAAATCCACTCCGAAGTCGGGGCGAAATGCATAGGGGCAAAGGTGAACCAAAAGCTCGTCCCGATCAACCATAAGCTTAAAAACGGGGATCAGGTTGAGATTTTAACTTCAAATAAGCAGCGACCAAACGAAGATTGGCTCAACCAGGTAGTCACTACAAGAGCAAAGGCAAAAATTAAGGACGCACTTAAGGAAGAGAAGAAATCCACCATCATGGATGGCAAAGAAATCGTTCAGCGTAAGTTGAAGCAGATGAAAATGGAGTTCAATTCTGAAGTTGTAGAGCAGCTGCGTGCATTTTTTGAGACTAAAACCCCCAATGAGTTCTATTATAAGATTGGGAAAGGTGTCATCGATGCTACTTCTATCAAAAGCTTCAAGGATTTTAAAGAGCAGAAAAAGCAGAAGAGCAAACCATCTTCAGATAAGGTAAAAGATGAAACTTCCTTTACCAAAGAAATCAAAAGTCTCAAAGGTCCGGATCATGACCAGCTTCTCATCGGAGAAGATATGGACATGGTGGATTATATTTTGGCAAAATGTTGTAACCCCATTCCCGGAGACGATGTTTTCGGTTTTGTAACCATAAACGAAGGTATCAAGATCCACCGTACATCATGTCCCAACGCACTCGAATTGCTATCCAATCATGGTAATAGGGTTATTAAGGCCCGATGGACTAGTCAACAGGAGATCGCTTTTCTGGCAGGTCTAAGGATCGTTGGTACAGATAGGGTAGGATTGATCAATGACGTAACTAAGGTGATTTCAAATGAACTGAAAGTAAATATGAGGTCAATTACTGTGGATTCAGATGCAGGAATATTTGAAGGTACGATCAAGTTGTACGTGAACAGCACTCAACATCTAGAGAAACTAATGGGAAACTTGGGGAAAGTCGAGGGCATTATTAAAGTCACCCGATTTGATTAACCCCCGCTTACCTAAAAGATGAATCTTTTCTGCTTAAGAAAAGTTATATTTGAAATCAAATCTTGATTCATGGCCTTAAATGAAACCCTTTTCGCAGAAGTAAAAAAAATCTTTACAGCTTATCTGGAAAATAAGAAACTGCGTAAAACCCCTGAAAGATATGCCATACTGGAAGAGATATACGGCAGGAGTGGACACTTTGACGTAGAATCTCTCTATATCAGTATGAAAAACAAGAATTACCGTGTCAGTCGAGCAACAGTTTATAACACCTTGGATTTGCTTGTTGAATGTGACCTGGTCACCAAACATCAGTTCGGCAAAAACCTGGCTCAGTTTGAAAAATCTTATGGGTATCGTCAACATGATCACCTGATATGCTTAGATTGTACTAAAGTGCTTGAGTTTTGTGATCCTAGAATCCAGAATATCCAAAATACTGTTCAGGAAGTTCTTAACTTTCAGGTTATTCATCATTCCTTGATCCTGTATGGCAACTGTAAAAAAGAAAATTGCGAAAACAAACCTCTTGTATGAAAGTAAAATATACTGTTGAAAAGGGCCAAGATGCCCATTATTTATTTATTCAGGGTGATTTAGTCGGAGACGAAGTAGGCCCAAAACTGGTGGAATTGGTCTCTGATGCCGTCAATGACAAAATCAAAACTTTTGTCATTGACCTATCTCAAGTGAGGTATATCAGCTCGAGTGGTTTGGGAGTTTTGATAACAATGCTTACAAAAATGAGGAATGTCGGTGGTGAAGTTTACCTCACAACACCTTCAGAGCATGTCAAAAAACTACTTATCATCACCAAACTTAACAATATTTTTACTGTTTTTGATTCGGTTGAAGCAGCAAGGGAAGCAATCTCCCAATAAGATGAAATTATTTAATAAGGATAGTCCCACAGTATGAACTTCCCTTGAAAAGACAAAAGTTGTGCTTCATAGTGTAGACAGGATGATCTTTTATAATAAATCCCTGCTTTTCCTTGCAATTAAATTTCCTTATTCCAAATTTCACGCCTCAAAAAGACATATTTATACCAGCTTGAACATAAGTAAATGAAAATGGATATTTTATTGGGCCTGCAGTGGGGCGACGAAGGAAAAGGCAAAGTGGTGGATGTATTAGCACCGCAATACAATGTTGTCGCAAGATTCCAAGGCGGTCCGAATGCAGGACACACTCTGGAATTTGATGGCATTAAGCATGTTTTGCATCAGATTCCCTCCGGTATTTTTAGGCCAAATATCCTAAATATTATAGGTAACGGCGTTGTACTTGACCCTGTTATACTTAGAAAAGAAATTGAAGGACTCAAGAAATTCAATATTGCTTTCAAACAAAACTTGCTAGTTTCTAAAAAAGCAACCATCATCATTCCTACCCATAAATTGCTGGATGCGGCTTATGAAAAATCAAAGGGTGATAAAAAAATCGGATCCACATTAAAAGGTATTGGGCCAACGTATCAGGATAAAATCGGCAGAGTCGCACTAAGGGTAGGGGACATTCTTGCAGATGACTTTCAAGACCGCTACAATCAATTGGTAGATAAGCACAAAACCATCCTTTCGTTCTATGATTTTGAATTGGATCAATTGCCTGAATTGGAGAAGTCCTTTTTTGAGGCGATAGAATTCTTTAAAACACTCAACTTGGTAGAAAGTGAATATGAAATCAATGACCTGATCCAAAATGGAAACAGGGTACTTGCAGAAGGTGCCCAAGGTTCTCTGTTGGACATTGATTTTGGTAGCTATCCCTTCGTAACAAGCAGCACCACCATGGCAGCTGGTGCATGTACAGGACTTGGCGTGGCTCCTTCCAGAATAGGTGAGGTATTCGGGATATTCAAAGCTTATTGCACCAGGGTTGGGAGTGGCCCCTTTCCCACCGAACTGTTTGACCAAGATGGTGAGGCAATGAGAAAAGAAGGAAATGAATTCGGGTCTACAACTGGTAGACCAAGAAGGTGCGGATGGATTGATTTGCCTGCGCTTAAATATTCTATTATGATCAATGGGGTAACCCAGCTTTTCATGATGAAGAGTGATGTGTTGAATATTTTTAAAGAAATCAAAGTCTGCACCCACTATGAACTTAATGATGGTTCTCTGGTAGATAGACTTTCCTATGAAATCAATGACGAGGATGTGAAACCTGTATATAAGGTGATTCCAGGCTGGCATTGTTCTTTGGAAGATGTCAACAGCTATGATGAATTCCCTGTCGAGCTGAAAAATTATGTATCTCTGCTTGAAGAAGCACTAGGTGTACCTATAAAAATGGTCTCTGTAGGTCCTGATAGGAAACAGACCATACTCAGATAAGAACAAGGCCTCCGGATGGGGCCTTTTTTTGTGTTGCCAATACATATTTATATATTGAGAGGCTGATTTTTTGTTCAGTATGTAATTATGTCATGCTACAAGAGGATTTGTTTCTTTGTTTTAGGTTTGATTTTCTTTTTCAATGGGACTCATGCCCAAGTGGGTTTTCCTTATTGTGAAACTTTTGATGCCAATTCACCACGTCCTACTACAGTTTTTGGGGGAGGAGCAAGGCTTGTTGAAGGTGCCTTAAGATTAACAGAAGCAATTCAGAACCAAAGTGGTTTTGTTTATATAGATATCCCATTTTCATCAGTTTTTGGAATCAAATGTTCATTTGAATACTTTAGTTACGGAGGGTCAGGTGCAGATGGTCTAACAGTTTTTTTGTTTGATGCTGCCATACCTTTTTTCTCTCCAGGTGGTTTTGGGGGGTCATTGGGATATGCACAACGTTTTGGAGAGACCGGACTTACAGGTGGATATTTAGGGGTAGGTTTCGACAGCTACGGCAACTTTGCGAATAGCAGTGAAGGAAGGTTAGGAGGGTTTCCAGGACCTCAGGATCAACTTTACCCTAATTCAGTAGGCTTAAGGGGCCCAGGATCTGGATTCAATGGTTATCCCTTTATTACTGGTAGACTGACAAATGCTACAGGTCCGCTAGGTTTACCCCAAGACCAACTCTTCGTGCTTAGTTCAGGAGGGGTGGGTACAGGTAGAGTGACCATGCCCCAATCCATTGGCTATAGAAAGGTGTTTTTGGACCTTGAACCAAATTCTAACGGGAATGGCTATCTCTTGACTGTAGAAATGATGGTTACTACTACTGCAGGAAGTCCCCGGATGGTTCGGATTATGTCCAAAGAACCATATCCTTACACTGCACCCAAAGATCTTAAAATCGGTTTCGCGGCTTCAACGGGAGGGCTTACAAACATCCATGAAATAAAAAACCTCACCATAGAAGTCTCTAATGCCGATCTATTGCAATTGCCCGGAGGAGTGGATCTTTCTGATAAAGCTTCCTGTGAAGGCCAAAACAATACTTATGAAATCACAACTGACCAAGTAAATCTCCCCAATGAGAATTCCAATATCAGATGTTTGAGGTTTTATCCTTCCTTAGAAGCTATCCAACGCGAAGAAGAAGACATTTGCCTTCAGGGATCCTGTGATCCGGAAAGGAGGATGCTCCAACTTCCGCAAGGGACCTTTACTGCAGATGAAGAAGGAGGAGGATTTACTTTCTACCCAAACTTTGGTTTTAGAGACCAGGTAGTAAAGGTGTACTATACCATTACAGACAGTTATGGAAAGAAATCCACAGGCAACGCTATAGAATTGCTCATCCAAGAATCTCCTGAACAGGTGTTCGTTTATGTAGAAGGTGAAGATGAGCCTGCTATTGGAAAAAGATTGTGTGCAGGTGAAGCCATTACATTGGAGGCCAAAGGGGCGGAAGTATACAGGAGATTTGAATGGTTCTTGGATGGATTGCCTATTCCGGCTGCGCAAGGGTCAAAGCTTCAGGTAGACCAGCCAGGGGAATATGTGGTAAAAGCCTACAACCTTAAGAACTGCCCTACACAATCTTCTGCTTTTGTTTTGGATTATCCTGATTTTCCATTGCTGACTTTGCTTGCCGATCCAGTAGTAGGTTGTATACCAGGACAGAATGTTGATGTCTTGAGCTATGTCCCAGGTGCTGATCTGCAGTTTTTTGATTATCGGATGATCGGTCCCACAGGCATGGTATTGCTCAATGAAGAAATCGGTCAAGTTGCTTCCCAAGGGAGTTATTTGCTATCGGTTAAGCATAAAGACCTTGACTGTTGGTCTGCGCCAATTGATGTAGACTTGATCATTTTGAAGGAGCCATTTACAGCAATGTTTGACTATGCTGTGGAGGGTTCTGGAATAAAAGATGATGAAGGAGGTGGGGTTTTTATAGATGATCCGATTAGGTTTACCAATCTTTCTGCAGCTGACGCAGTGTCTTGGCAATGGGATTTCGGGGATGGTACCAGTAGTGAGGAATTTTCACCGGTACATACTTTTGGGAAAAAAGGTAACTATAAAGTAAAACTTACAGCAACCAATGCCCTAGGTTGTATAGCTGAATATGAAGCAATAATTTCTTTGAATCTTGTATTTAGGATCATGATTCCTACAGGCTTTACTCCAGACATGAATGAAAACAAGTATTTCTGGCCTAAATTCAAAGGAATAGCTTCAATGGAAATGTATATTTTCAATATGTGGGGAAATATGGTGTATTATACCCAAGACCTTAACGCAAATGGCTGGGATGGTACCTTTGAAGGCAGACCTTTACCTTCAGGGGACTATGCTTATAGAATCAATTTTGTTTCTTCTGATGGAGAGCAGCTTGTTGAGACTGGAAAATTGATATTAATAAGATAAAATGCGTAAGGTCCTGTTGTTGATATGGTGTTTTTGGATGACTGGGAAGGCTACTGCGCAAGATCTGCAGTTTTCGCAATTTTATGCTTCACCACTGTTCCTTAACCCCGCATTTGCCGGAAGCAATGATATAGGTAGGATTGGGTTTAACTTCAGAAACCAATGGCCGGGACTCAATACCCATTTCAATAGCTTTTCTGCTTATGGTGATGTGTACAAAGAAGCCTACAATAGCGGAATTGGTATAGTTTTAAATGGGAGCAGAGAAAGTTTGGCGAATCTACAAACCGTAGAATTGGGCTTGATCTATGCCTATAGGGTGAAGTTGACTGAAGACAGTTTTATACAGATGGGCATCCAAGGGTCCATGGGACATCGCTCAGCTGATTTTGGCAGGGTAGTACTGGGAACCCAATTGGATCTGGATAAGGGGCAGGTGGTAGGTTCCCCCATTGGCTTTGTGCCAAACGATCAGAATATATTTTTCGGTGATTTGGGTTCGGGATTGTTATTCAGCTCACCAAAGACATGGCTAGGACTGTCAGCTTATCATTTGTTGCGTCCAATGCAGTCTTTTTATGAAATGCCAGGTAACAAAAGATTGATTCGATATTCTGCACATGGAGGGATCAGGTTTGACTTTAGGCCTGGTGGTATCAATGATTACCTCAACAATAGCCGTCAGGAAAGAACCGTGTCATTTGCTTTCAATTACCGTACTCAGGGTCTGTATGATCAATTGGATCTGGGGACTGAGTTCTACTTAGCCCCTTTGGTGTTGGGAATATGGTATAGGGGACTTCCCTCTGTCAATACATTACCCAACAATGAAGCGGTGATAGGATTGGTAGGTTTTTCTTTGCCCAATGGTTTGGATATAGGATATAGCTTTGATTTTACCTTATCTGCTTTAGGTTTTAGAAATACAGGAGGGGCCCATGAAATTTCGATCAGGTACTCATTTGTCAATAAATTGTGGCAGCCAGCACAGCGCAAGGGCAGGGCATTTTTTAAGTATTGAGAAAATAGATCCCCGTATTGTAATTTTTGTGGCTGATTATCAAGCAGGTTTTATAATTCCCACAATTATTTCATGAAACAGTTTTTCTATTTCAGATAAAACATGCACTTTTGCATTCCCAAACGACGGGAAAGAAATCAAAAACACTGAAGATTCTTCTGATTTTACAGAAATTTGAATTCTTAAAAAATATTAAATTTCAAAAATTTGTTATTGATAAAACAAAATTTTGAATTACCTTTGCAAACCTCTTCGGGGTCTGAAACGGCGGAAGGCTGTTTGGCCTGGGG
>DAIPZN010000092.1:0-18468 GCA_036782195.1 Cyclobacteriaceae bacterium
ATTTTAATGTTTAGTTTACAAACTAATTTAATGTTATAACCTAAATCTTTTCATATAAAAAAGTTACTATTCTTTTCAGCCATTACTATGGTTGTCTCAGGTTCTTTCTTTCTGAAACCTGAAAAATCTGAAGCCCAAACTATACAAACTAGGTACCATATTATGGAGGTAACAGTACGCCACAATTTGAAGTGTTTGCAGGTTCTGGAACAACTTGTATTCAAGGGGATAGACGTACTCCCCAAGCTTAAATGATGGGGCTGTAGGAAATGCAGCCCCTTATTGTATTAAATTTCAATTAAGCAATTAAATGAAAATTGGTGGACTAATAATATTCAGCATTTTGTTTTACTCCTGTAACAAGGGGCTAGAAAACATGCATCAGTTGCCGGTGGAAATAGAAACTTCGGAAACTAGTTTTCATCTGCCCATAGAAAATAATGTACATGGTAATTATTTAAAGCATCAGGTTGTTTCGGATTCTATCTTCATTGGGATTAATCCATTCAATGACTTAAACAGCATTTCATTTTTTGATATAAAAAATCAGAAAACACTAAAAAAGATTTACCTGGACAGAAACTTATTTAAATATAACCTTGAGTCATTTTTTGCTGTGGCAATGGATAGCATCTATTTGACCTCCTATGCTACGAGAGATATTTATCTGATAAATTCTGAAGGTCACAAATTGAATCATTGGAATTTAGATAACATGAATGGCAAATCCTATCCCGGGCTTAATGGCTATTTTTTTTCATTTTCATTGTATAAAAATTTTATCGTTGACCCTCATAAAAACAAACTGATAGCATCAATTTCAGACAATGTTTTTCATGAAGAACCCGGAAGTTCAAACCTGCCTAAAATCATTATCATAGACTTAGAGAAAAATACCATTGAAGATTTCATTGCTCCTCCTGAAGGTAGAATGAAATCCAGGGGAGACCTTTTTTTCCCTGATGACATCGCATCTGCCCAATTCGAAAAAATAGGCGATTCATTATATGTTTCATATCCTTTTGACGACTTGGTAACCGTATATTCTCTAAAAACCAAAAAAGTGATTTTTTATAAAAACCCATCAGCGCCAATAAAACTCCCGCTTTTTGAACCAGTTACTTTAGATAAAAAGAAAGAAAATTCAATAATGTGGAAATATAGATCCAGTATGCCTTTTTATGAGGATCTAAATTATCACCCTGAAAGTAAAATATTTTCAAGGATATATCATTTTGAACAGGATGTAGAGGTAACATCCACTTACCGAAAAAGTGCCATACTTTTTTTCGATTCCCACCTCAATTATATAGATCATAAAATAATTGAAAATGGAGAAATCGGAATTTTTAAGACTTCAAAAACAAGTCGAGGGATTTTGACAGGGAAGCCGGAAAACCTTCAAGAAAATGAAAATTCCCTTCAACATAACCGGGTTTTTAATTTCAATGTAAAAGAGGTGGCTAAATTTGACTAATGAATCCTCCTATATCTTAGCAAGAACTTATTTAGCTGACAAACTTGAATGGGTGCCACTTAAACCAATTTGCCATACAGATCAAACTCAGTGGCATCTGTAATTTCAGCATTCACAAAGTCACCTATCCTGCAGTACTGCTGGGTGGCATCGATCAGCACTTCATTATCCACTTCTACTGAATCGAACTCTGTCCTGCCTACGAAGTAGCCGTTCTCTTTTTTGTCGATCAATACTTTATAAGTATTGCCGATTTTGGCTTGGTTGAGGTCATAGGAAATCTGCTCCTGTATCTCCATCAGGTGATTGGCCCGTCTTTGCTTCTCTTCTTGGGGAATGATGTCTTCCATCGTGTAGGCATGGGTGCTTTCCTCATGCGAATACGTGAAAACTCCCAGGCGCTCAAATTTCATTTTTTGTACAAAGTCTGCCATCTCCTGAAACTCCGCTTCCCCTTCTCCGGGATGTCCTGCAATTAAAGTTGTCCTAATGGCTATTCCTGGGATGATGTCCCGGATGCTATGGATCAGTTCCTCTTGTTTTTCTCGGGAAGTGCCCCGTCTCATGGCTTTGAGTACCGAAGTGGATCCATGCTGAAGGGGAATATCCAGGTAGTTACAGATATTGGACCTTTCTTTCATGACCTGGATCACATCCATGGGAAAGCCCGTCGGATAGGCATAGTGTAGCCTGATCCAATCTATGCCATCAACATCCGCCAATCGGTTCATCAGCTCCGCCAGGTTTCTTTTTTTATACAGGTCCAGTCCATAATAGGTTGAATCCTGTGCAATCAGAAGCAGCTCACGGGTACCGTTGGCAGCTTTGTGCTTGGCTTCTTTCACCAACTCTTCTATAGGTCTGGATACATGGCCTCCGCGCATCAAGGGAATTGCGCAAAAAGAGCATGGCCTGTCACAACCTTCGGATATTTTCATGTAGGCATAATGCGCCTGATGGGTCAACAATCTTTCGCCGACTAGCTCATGCTTATAATCAGCTTTAAATTTTTTGAGGATTGCGGGAAGGTCTCTTGTTCCAAAAAAAGCATCCACCTGAGGGATTTCCTTTTCCAGATCATCTTTATAGCGCTGAGAAAGACATCCTGTCACATAAACCTTGTCCACAAGCCCTCTTTCCTTTGCATCTACATATTGTAGGATAGTGTCGATAGACTCTTGTTTGGCATTATCAATAAAGCCACAGGTATTGATGATGATGATGTTGTTGTCATCTTTATCAGATTCATGGGAGGCATTGATGCCATTGCCTTTTAGCTGGGTCAGTAGTACCTCTGAATCCACCAGGTTTTTTGAGCAACCCATGGTGATAATATTGACTTTGTCTTTCTTTAAAGTTCTCGCTTTCACTGTATTCCTTCTTTGGGCTGCAAAGGTAGGGAAAAAAGTAATTGATGTGTAAGAATTTCAACATCCAGTATCAAGCATATTCAATTACCGGTGATTTCCCCAGCTATGTTGAAAAAACCCTTTTTCCTTTCAGAATTTATCCCCCAATCTACAGGGACACTTTGAAAACCCGATTCATACCCCTCCCCTTCCATCCTGAAATCAAAAAAACCCCAAGAAGCATATGCTGCTATTGAAGCCTTAAAATTGTTTTGCTCCTGACCAAAATCAAAATGATCGTCTTCATTAAAAAGAATGGGCATGGGACGATACCCTTTGACTTTTTTCACCTGCTTGACCATTTCTCCTATCCTTTTTGGATCAGACACTCCGTTACCATGAAGTAAGATGAAGTCAGCGCTTTCAACAACATTGCTTAGAGGAACTTTGCCTCCTGAGTAACTTGTACTAACATAAAATCTCCGTCCGTTTCGCTCCATGCCTTTGACCAAATCAATCAATTCATGGACACGTGCAGGTTGTAAAATTTCATGGTCATATCGGATGTCACACTCATTGTTGATCTCAATCAATACATTTTGATAGCCTTTGTCAAAAAGCCAACTTACTGTATTTCTCACTGCCATTATTACAGCTTTTTCATCGGAGAGCCTTTCATCTTGGCCAAAGTAAAAGAGCCCTATTATCGGCACCATACCAAGCCGGTCTGCTTCTTCCAATATTTTATCCAGTCGCTCAAAGTAATCCGTACGGAGGCCTCCCATAGAATCAAAGGCTGAATTGTACCAGGGTTGTGCCTGAGAATATCCATAAGGGCTTCCACCTTGAAGGTTCAGCGTAAATGAAAGCATACCATGACTTTTCCATGATGCCATGTTATTAATGAATTCGGCCGTATTCCGATCAGGATCCCATTTTTGGGTGTCAGGATAAGCCCACTGGGATACTGTTTCTTTGTTGAGGTCATCAAAAATCCCCTGTACCATCCTGGAGTTTAACAAAAGACCTTCAACTTTGTGGCCTTCCCAAAATCTTCCTTCATAGCTGGGCTTACCATTGATTAAAAAGCCCTGCCCTTCAATGGTCACATGCGTCTGTCTTTCCTGCTGGGCATAGCCAAAGCCAACAAGACAACTTATTAAGATAATAATGATTTTTATCTGTTTCATTTATAAACCCTTCTACCTAAGGTAGGGAATTGAAAAAGTCAAAGCAATGATAAAATCATGATAACTTGTGTATTAAGGATATATTAAATGCTCTTGCACAAACACACATTTATTTAAAATATCCTTAATCGTATGTTTCCATATGCAGGATGGTTTATTTCTACTTTTGAAACACGTACAGCAAACGAAAATTTTTTCATCAACCTTGCATTATTTTTCGGCGTCGATGTGAATCGACGCTTTTGCTTTTTTAAAGCTTCCAACCTTTATCTTTGATCATCTTCTTGTAGGCCGTAGGCGTCATTCCTGTGATTTTCTTGAACTGGGAGGAAAGGTGCTGCACGGAGCTATAGTCCAACTTATAAGCCATTTCAGAGAGCTGCATTTCTTGATAAAAAAGCCATTCCTTGACTTTGTCGATCTTCAGTTGGATAAAATATTTTTCCATCGTAATTCCTTCAAGGCTACTGAAAAGGTGACTCAGGCTACTGTAATCTTCAGCCATATGCTTTCTGATGTACTCAATAATGTTGAATCCTGAAGGAATTTCTTCAGCTTGAAATAAGCTTAAAAATAAGGTCTTGATCTGTTCTATTTTCTGGACATCCTTATCTTGAAGAATTGCAAAGCCCAATTTCTCCAGATCAAGTTGAAAAGATTCCATTTGGTGCTGACTAGGTTGTGATTTTAACTTGACTTTGCCCAACAAAACCTCATCATACTCCATTTGATTCTGCTGCAATACCTGCTGAACCGCCAGTATGCAACGGGGGCAAACCATATTCTTGATGATTACGTCAGGCATATAGCTTTTGCTTGTTTGGTTTTTATAACCCAGATTCACTAGGAATTAGTTCTTATAGAGCTTTGGGAGAATAGGCAACTTTAGCCTAATTTGCCGATAAAATCAAGGAATATGCCCAATCTGACTTACGCCTCCCAGCCCATATCTTTTGATAGAGGTGCTTATGATGACCAGACCTTACTGGCTTTGTATGAATCACTGTTGATGCCGCGAAGGATCGAGGAAAAAATGTTGATATTACTGCGTCAAGGCCGAATCTCAAAGTGGTTCAGCGGATGGGGTCAGGAGGCCATTTCAATTGGAGCAGTCAATGCACTTGATCAAGATGAATACATCCTTCCGATGCATAGAAATCTTGGGATTTTCACAGGCAGAGGCATGCCTTTAGAGAAATTGTTCGCTCAGTTTCAGGGAAAAAAATCAGGATTTACCAAAGGAAGAGACCGCTCTTTCCATTTTGGAAGTAAGGAACACCACATAGTCGGTATGATTTCGCATCTTGGTCCCCAGCTTGCCATTGCAGATGGAATTGGCTTAGCCCATAAGCTGTCGGGAGAACAAAAAGTCACGCTAGTCTTCACTGGGGACGGGGCAAGTTCTGAAGGAGACTTCCATGAAGGACTCAATGTAGCTGCTGTATGGAAATTACCAGTCATTTTTGTTGTTGAACATAACGGCTATGGCCTATCTACCCCTTCTGAGGAACAGTTTGCTTTTGCCCATTTTACCGACAAGGGCCCAGGCTATGGCATGGAAGCAATCCGAGTGGATGGCAACAATGTGCTGGAAGTTTACCATACAATTAAGACCTTGGCCGAAGATTTACGGAAAAACCCACGGCCTGTGCTCGTAGAAGCAATTACTTTCAGGATGCGTGGGCATGAAGAGGCTTCTGGCACCAAGTATGTCCCCAAAGATTTGATGGAAAGGTGGTCAGTGAAAGATCCTGTTGAAAATTATGAGCGCTACTTGGAGGAGATAGGGGTATTGGATGCCCAAACCAAAGCCTACATCAATTCTAAAATTAAATCAGCTATCAATGAAGGCTTGGATGTAGCATTTGCTGAACAAGCAATCATTCCAGACACAGCTGAAGAGCTGAATGATGTCTATGCGCCTTTTGATAATCGTGTCACTGCTCCTGTTTCAGCGCTTAAACATGAAAAAAGGTTTTTAGATGCAATCTCAGAAGGATTAAGCCAGTCTATGGAGCGGTTTCCAAACCTGATACTGATGGGTCAAGACATAGGGACATATGGAGGAGCATTCAAAATTACTGACGGGTTTTTAGCCAGATTTGGCGCTGACAGAGTCCGCAATACGCCCCTTTGTGAAAGTGCCATCATTGGTGCGGCCTTGGGCTTGTCTATTAAAGGCTACAAGTCAATGGTTGAAATGCAATTTGCAGATTTCGTTTCTGTTGGCTTCAATCAGATTGTCAACAATCTTGCGAAAATCCATTACCGCTGGGGCCAACATGCTGACGTGGTCATTCGAATGCCTACAGGGGCTGGTGTAGCGGCGGGACCTTTTCACTCCCAATCGAATGAAGCTTGGTTTTTCCATACTCCAGGATTAAAAATAGTTTACCCTTCTAACCCCTTTGATGCCAAAGGCCTGTTAAATGCTGCCATAGAGGATCCGAATCCATATCTATATTTTGAACACAAAGCTTTGTACCGCTCAATTTCCGAGCAGATTCCTGAGGATTATTATACAGTAGAAATAGGCAAGGCAAGTTTAGCCAAAGAAGGTGATGAGCTCAGCATCATCACTTATGGAATGGGTGTTCATTGGGCCAAGACAATTAGTGCAGAACTGGGTATACATGCAGATATTCTGGACCTGCGTACCCTGCTTCCATGGGATAAAGAAGCCGTGGTTCAAACTGTAAAGAAAACGGGGAAGGTCATTTTTCTTCAAGAAGATTGTCTGACCGGTGGCATAGGGGCAGAAATTACCGCCTGGATTTCAGAGCATTGCTTTGAATATCTGGATGCTCCATTGATGCGGGAAGGCAGCCTAGATACACCAATCCCTTTTGCCCCTTCACTTGAGCAGCATTTCTTGCCTGTCAACAGGTTCAAAGAAAAATTACTGAAGTTAAAAGCTTATTGAATTTGACTTGAAGAAAAAACAGCAGCAAAACTATATCCGTAAAAATCAAAAAAACACTATATGCTCCGCAAACTTCTTCTATCTCTTTTGTTATGGCTAAGTGTTGAAGCTGCATCAGCCCAAATTTTTTATTCAGGCATCCATCTTCAAGGAGGAATTCCATTAAGGGATCTTCATAAAAAAGCGGAAGGCATTATTTTCCCTGAAATTGTATGGTCTGGGTTATACCAACTTCCCAATAAGCCTTTGGAAATAGGCCTTGGGCTTGGCTATGGGGTTTATGCCACAAATTTAGAAATCCGAAATGACCTCTATGCTGGTCAGAATGACCGCTTCCGCTTACGCAGAAACAATAACCTCCTGACTATTATGGGCATGTTGCGCTTTGTCCCATATGTAGAATCCAAAATCCAGCCTTTCATCGAAGCACAATTTGGCGGTGCATATATGTATACCCGATTCAAGATTAGGGAACATTGGTATCTTGAACCTGTGGAACAAGGTCTAGATCAAGATGACTGGACTCTAGCCTACCGATTAGGTGGGGGTATTAAAATCCCTTTTAAGAAGCCGGAAAATGGCCATTTTGAAATCCGGGTTTTATATCAAGAAAGCAGCCCTGTATCATTTCTCCGAAAACAAGATACTGAATATCTTCCCCAGCAAGGTGACGGGGAATTCAGCTACAGCCCGCAACGCTCCCCGCTGTTCATGATTCAACCGGGTATAGCATGGGTATTTAATATCAGTCATTGATCTGGCACTAAAATTGTATTTGGGCAGACAAGCTAAACCAACTTCTTAATACTAGCCGCCGGTTCAAAGACCGGTGGCTTTTTTGTTGGTCGACTTCCATAAAAAAACAGGTAATACGACAAAGACACCAAATACGCTAAAAAGTAAACCGCCGATGGTTCCAATAGCCAAGGAAAACCAGAAGATCTCATTTTGACCTTCTAATATAAAAGGCAAAAGACCGAAGCATGTTGAGAGAATGGTAAGCATAATCGGAACAGCCTTGGCTGCGGCTGCCTTGATGATGTTGCGGTTATAGACACCGTGTTTTTTCCCGTTCAGGTCATTGACGATAAAAATGGCTGCATTCACGGCCAACCCTCCCAAAAGCACAAAAGCTGCATAACCACCTTGGTCAAAGTAGAAATCAAACAAAGAAAAAATCAAGAAAAGACCTATAAATGCGATTGGAATGATCGCAATAATATAGATGGGTTGCTTGATGTTTTCGAAAAGGACGGAAGTGATAAAAAATATCCCTGCGATGACCACCAGAATCAAACTATATTGCCTTTTGGCCTTGTTCCAATCCCAAGACCAAGTCTCTTTTTTGGCGGAATAGCCTATGGGCATTTCGTTTTTCATAGATTCAAGTACCTCATCAAGATATTCATTGCCAAACTTGGCAGAACCCATGTATTCGAAAGAAACCAACCGGATATATTGCCTGTCTTCTTTGTGCAAGGCATTTGTGGTGGTTTCTTTGTTTAACGTTCCGAAATTGGAAACTTTTATCATCCTGTCCTGGGTACTGAAAAGTCCGCGATTTTCTAAATCATATTTGGAAAAAGAATCCGATCGCTGCTCTTTGACATTCACGCCATACTGCTGTTCATCCAAAATCAGGTATGTGGAAGGTCCAAGAGGCTTTGAAAGGTCTAACAGAACCTGTACTACTTCAAACTGATTGCTGCCACCCAATGCCATTTTGGCTTGATTGAGTCTTAAAACATATTCTTCAGTTTTCTGCTCATTGTAGCTTAACCTTTCATTGGTATTGACTTCCTGGATACGCTTATGCTGAAGCAGTTTGGCAGCCAAAAGATCAGCTTGTCTCTCTAATTCATTGAAATTATACCCCTTTAAAGTCACTCTAAAAGATGGAATCCCCTCCCCTCCTGAACCTGTAAAGAACCCCTGGCCAACTCCATAAATATTCCAACCTGCACCTGACCAATCCGTTGACTTTACCGACAATCTACCCTTGAGCTGATAAGGCAATGCTGATTTTTCGTATGCCTCCTTGAACGTAATGACGATACTGGCGTTTTGGCCCGACTGTACATACGTCACAAATTGATCAATCCCTTCCACCCCTTTTAGGAAGCTTTCAAACTCCCTCATGATAAGGTCCATTTGCTGTAAAGTATTGCCAAAGGGTAATCTTGCAGAAACATACAACCTTGTTTTTTCTGCTTCCCTATAGGAAGATTTTTCGAATACTCCCCTTACAAACATTCTCAATGACCCGCCAAGCAGCTTGTCAGACACAGGTCGGATTTCTTCTTGATAAAAGGCTGACCCTATTGTACTGTTGTACCATTCCTGACCTTCCCACTTGGCGGGCAAAAAGAAGATAGGCAGCCCAAAGAGCAGTAAAAGAAGTAAAACAAATGTCTTCCTAAATCTTGCCAGCAAAGCAATAGTCTTCAAGTAGTACCATTGGGCTACAGCCCTTCTTCTCAAACCACGAAGACTGAGTTTCTTGAAATTTTGCTTATCTCCAGTGAAAAGCAATGCATAAAGAGATGGCGTAAAAAACAAGGCTACCAGCAAAGAAACCCCAAGCATCACCGAGACGACCACAGCAAATTCAGTCAGGTTATTCCGGTCTTCATCAGGTAGAAAAAACACAATCAACAAGGCAGCAATCGTAGTCAACGAGGCTGCCAAAAGCGCCAAGAAAACTTTCCTGTTTTTGTACCGGTGCAGGTGATCCATCATGATGATGGCATTATCTACTATCAACCCAAAGGAAATGGTAAGACCTGCCAAAGTATACAGGTGAATATCCACTTTCATCAGGTAGAGCAAAATCCCTGTAATGCAAAGGTTCACTATTATCCCCAAAAACAGGATCACCAAGTAGCGGACATTTCTGTTGATCAAAAAG
This sequence comes from Cyclobacteriaceae bacterium, assembly GCA_036782195.1. Taxonomy (GTDB): domain Bacteria; phylum Bacteroidota; class Bacteroidia; order Cytophagales; family Cyclobacteriaceae; genus DAIPZN01. Next base: position 9,848 of record DAIPZN010000092.1, read on the forward strand.
ATAAAAACCACAAGGATCAAAATTGAAAGTCCTGATCTCTTATAAATTTTTTCAAGTTCTTTTTCAAGAAACTCTGTATCATCCCTTTCCAATCTCACCTCAAATCCGGCAGGAAGCAATATTTTGGCGTCCTCGAGCGCGTCCTTGATGTTTTGAGCGAGCAGGATTTTATTCACACCCTCCCTATTTGTAATGGTTAGGGTGACGGAGTTATTGCCATTGATCCTATAAAATGAATTCGGTTCGGCTTCCTCCAAAGTGAGTCGGGCTAGGTCCTTTAAATAGATGTTTTTACCGGCTTTGTTGGTGATCAGTAGATTTTCAAGTTGCTCAGAGGAAATTAGTGACTGATCGATTTTTAAGAAAAATGTCTCCCCTCTGCTATTGGTAAGGGTACCCGGATGCAATGATGCAAAAGAAGCACTTATTGCTGCTTCTATGTCTGATTTACTAAGCTGAAATGCCTGCAGTTTTTGAATATCATAAGTCACAAAAAGCTGAAGATCATTGGCTCCCCGGATCTCTATCTCTTCAATTTCTTGAAATCTTTTCAAGGCACTACGCAACACATCCTCCGCGATCTTTTTAATTTCAAATGTGGCAAATGGGCCATTCAAGGTATAAGTCAACAAAGGCACTTTAGCCTCTCGCCCTCTTTCTGCTGATTGGGTAATCAGAGGATAGCGCACACTTGCATCCATATTGGGATATACCTGCCGGATAATGGAGCTGATTTCAAACCTTTTGAATTCAAGGTCTGCATCTTTGTCAAATCTTAGCGTAATGGATCCTCTGTCATAATTGGAGACAGAATTTATTTTTTTTAGATCAGACAATTGGGAAAAAGCACCTTCAAATACCGATGTGGCAAGCTTTTCTACCAACTCAGGTGAAGATCTTGGGACTGCAAAACTCACTTGCAATACAGGCTCTCTTTCTCTGGGATTGAGATCCACAGAAAGCTTGGGGACCAAAGCAATCCCGATGATGGATAGCACCACAAACGATATGATGATCCTAAATGGAGTCATGGCTTATTCCTCATGTATTTGTCGAGCATTTCCTTTCGAATCCCAAAAAGTATTTGTACATGTGAGGTTTTGGCACTATTGATGATCCCCACAAAACCAACCTGCCTGTCAGGTATCAGAATGGCATGGCAATAAAAGGTACCTACACTTCCGTCATGGAAAGCCACTTTTTCATCAGCATTATCCTGATTGCCCCAACCCCAACTATATCCTTCCCTTCCAAAAAGAAGCTGCTGGTAATCCAGCTTCCCCAGCTTGGATTCTTTGCCTATCGCACCAAGAAGTACTTCCTGAACAAAATCAGCGTAATCTGCAACAGGCATACTGATGTCTCCGGCGGAGGTCAACACATCCATTAAACGGTAAGGGTGGTTTGCGGGTGTTGGGATCAGATTGCCATTGAACTCCAAATGTCCCCAGGGTTGTGATTCATCCAGAAGGTTGGGCCAGCCAAGGGTGTATTTCCAGCCATTCTCTTCCATAAATTCTTGTAGTAAAGCTTCAAAAGTCCTTCCTGTTGCGTATTCCAAAATCAACGCAGCAGCTGCATAACCTGCATTGGAATAAGTACCTGCTTCTACTGCTTCCTGAGAAAGTAGATGCGCCACAAATTGCGCCCGTCTTTCGCTCAATGTACCTTTGAATACTGGCAAACCAATCATTTCTTGGCCTGAGGTATAAGGCCTCACCTTGCCCTGATGTGTCAACAAATGATAAAGCGTGACATCCTCATACACTTTGGGAATAGTGTCCAAATTTGGGAGGCAGGTTATAAGTTTGGTGTCCTGAGACACCATTCCTTTGGCTATAAGCTGGGCAGCAATGACGGCTGTAATAGCTTTGGTATTTGACCCTAAATGGAAGAAATGTGCTTCGTCAAGCTTCCCGCCTTCTGGGAATTTGTTGACGCCAAGGACGACATGTTCCAGACCCTCAGGCGTAATCATGGCTAAAGCCATCCCGGGAATACCTGCTGCACTCCTCAGACTGTCTACAGCGTGTGTATCGAATTGAGCAAACAGGGCATTATTGACCAAGAGAAGACAACTTAGAATCCAGTATTTCATGTGCGTGAAATTGATTTTATTTTTTCCAACTTCGGTCTTGCCATAAGCCAATATGCAAGTGGCACAAAATAAAGAGAAGTAAATGTCCCCATGGTCAAGCCTCCAATTACAGCATAAACCAAAGGGCGCTGAAGGTCTGCGCCTAAGCCTGAACTGAAGGCAACTGGGAGTAGCGCCAGAACTGTGGTAATTGAGGTCATAATAATGGGCTTCAGCCGGATTTCACCCGCTTCAAACAAAGCTTTATTTAAGGCTACTTCCTTTTCCTCACCTGCATATTTGATCCTTAATCTATTGATTGTGTCTATTTTCAGGATGGCATCATTGACCATAATTCCTAACATCACTACAAGTCCTATTGCAGACATGATGTTCAAGGAAGTCTGGGTAATCAGCAACATCAGAAATGCACCTCCCAAACCTAAAGGCAAGGTAAAAATGACAATCAAAGGCTGCAGGAAACTTTCAAATTGGGCAGAAAGGATAAAATACAGCAACAAAATCGACACCATGAGTATTCCTATCAATTCACGGATATTCTCTTCATCCTGAAAAAACTGCCCAACAAATGAAACGCCTAGGTTATAATCCATAGCCCACTTTCTGATATCCAGCTGTACTTGAGGATCTGGCACTGCATCCATACTTACTGACTGATATAGGCCGCCGATGTCTGCTGTCACAAACTTATACTGGTTGTCATAACTGACTTCTATAAAATTAGATAATGCATAAGTATTTCCATCTTTGCCTTGTACCATGTTAGCGCTAAGGGTTTGCTCAAATGCGGCTTTACTGTTGGTCAGGGTAATGGGGATAATTTCTCCAAAATCCTTTATATCTGTAATTCCATAAGCGCCAAACAGTCTTTTGATCTGCTCCATCAATTGGTTTGGTTCGATCCCATATAAAGACATCCTGTAGGGATCCAATTTGAAAACAACAGCCATCTCCGATTGTAGTCCAGGGCCCATCCGGTAAGGAATCTTTGGAAATGCTTCCAACATGGATAACATCTGTCTTTCTGCTACAGGCTTTTTCTGTGTAAGATCCCTCCACCTAACTTCAAAATAAGGGAGATCACTTGCGAAAAGCTGGTCAAAAGCATTAGGCGCATCTCCATGATCCACAACCGCCCGGGGATAATTTTGTGCTAGATGTTGCAGAACAAGATTTGTCTGCTCCTGCTTCTGTTGTTGATTTTCAAATTCCAGGTAAATGACTGCCTGCTGTAATGCACTTTCACCGTTGAACATCAGGAATTGCTGGACTCCGATTTCACTTTCTGTTTTCAGGATTTTACCGGAAATGAGGGAGAGCAGTTGTCCTATCCTGTTCCTGTTTTCGGTGACGGAAATAGGTTCGTTCCAGTCAATCTGTAAGAGTGTCTCATTTTTTTCAATTGGTGGGAGACCCTCCTTGTCCAACATCAGGCCTATACCCAGTCCAAGAGGGATAAGGAGGGCAAATGTAAGTAGACTGGTTTTTTTATAGCTGAACAATAACAAATACAGGGACTTGTATTTTTTAATAAGTTGAACAAAAAGCTTACTATCCTCTTTGGAGAGTTCTTTTCCAGCGGAACCGTTGAAAAATACCCTATACAACAACGGGAGTAAGATAAAGGCTACCAGTAAAGAAACAAGCAAAATGGCAGCTACAGACACTGCCTGATCATAGAAAAGTGCCCCGGATATTCCACTTAAGAATACAAGAGGTACAAAAACCGCTAAAGTGGTCAAAACAGAACTGATCAAAGCTGAGATAACTTCATTGACGCCTTGTACACAAGCTTCAAACAATGGAAGTCCTTCTTTGCGTTTGCGGGTGATGTTATCCAATACAATGATGGCATTGTCAATCAACATCCCCAGGCCCAAGGCGAGTCCTGCCAAAGAAATGACATTGATCGAGATGTCGAAAAAATAGAAGACCAGTACACTTATGGTCAAGGAAGAGGGAAGACTGATACCGATTATGACTGGCGTACGGTAATTGCCCATGAAGATGAAAAGCACGGCAAAAGCAAATAAGCCACCGAAAATCAAGCTTGTCTGCAGATTGCTGATACCGGCATTGAGCAGTAGTGACTGATCCTGGGTAAGGTCAAAATCCACCTGTGGATAGTCAGATTTGAATTGATCCACTGCTTCATAAACCTTTGGAAGCAATTCGTTCATCTTTGCACGTGCTTGCTTATGAACGGTGATAACGAGGGCTTCTTCTTCACCAAATAGGTGCATACCTACCGCTTCCTGAATTTCATATTTGACCGAGGCCACTTTTTCGAGAGATACCGTCACCCCTTTTGCAGAGGTAACGGGTAGCTGCAGGATTTCCTGTGGACCGCTCACACGGGTGGCCAACCGGAGGTAGTACCTGAATTGACCATCTTCAACACTAATACCTGGAAGTTCTTCATTGCCGTACCTAATGGCTTGTATAAGGTCATTATCGGTCATCCCAAGACTTTTCAGCGCTACCTGATCAGGGCTGACTGTAATGACCTTTTGTTTACGTCCGTTAATATCTACCAAGGATACACCTTCAAGCTGCTCAAGACGCTTCTTCAGCACATTTTCCGTCAATAGGCTGATATCCGTGAAATCAAATCCCTCTTTTGGGATGACTTGCACCCTCACCACTGGGATATCGTTGGTGTTGATGCGGATGACCTGAGGTCTTTGTAGGTCACGTGGTAAGCTGTTTGTAATCCTGTCGATTTTTTCATTGACATCGATATAAGCCAGATTCATCGGGGTGTCATAATCGAATATCAACCTTAAGGTGCCCACGCCGCTTCCAGCCTTACTTTCGAGCTGTTGCAGGCCCTGCAAAGTCATCAATCCATCCCTGATCGGGGCAAGGACATTTTGTTCTATGGCTTCTGGAGAGGTATTGGGATAAGTGACTTTGACAAGAATCTGCGGAACATCTATAGGAGGCAAAAGCGATACCGGTAGCGATCTAAAGACAATAAAAGAAAAAACAAGCAATGCCAAAAAAGTCATCAGCACAGCGATCAGCCTTGCCAAAAGAAACCTTACCATATGCTACTCTTTTATGATTTGTACAGGCGCTTGATGTGCTAGCTGTAAGTTATTGCTGGTGATGACGGTCTGTCCTGGTTCTACCCCATTCAATACTTCTATTTCCTGACCGTTATCTTTTCCTACCTCGACATAGTTCCATTTAGATTCCCCACTTTCAATGGTGAATACCACAGGTCTTCCGGATCGGTAAACTACTGCCTGCTTTGGTACCACAATGCTGTTATTTTGTGGCGCTCTGATGATGGCCCGTGCATTCATACCTGGCAAAAGGGCTTTGGTGTTCAACACCGAGATGCCCACCTGAACCAATCCGTTTTCGTCTACTTTTGGATTGATGCTTTTCACCCTCCCTTCTACTGCCTCTGTATTTCCGCCAACAGCATATATCTCTGCTTTTTGACCAATACTGATCAAATTGATGTCAGACTCCAGTACTTTTACTTTAAGCTCAAGCTGGGAGACGTTGATGATTTCAAAAAGTGGGTCACCGGCATTGATAAGACTGCCTTTTTTGGCTTTTACATCCGCAACTTTACCTGAGATAGCAGCTTTGATCTGGGTTTTTTCCAAATCCATTTTTGCCTCTTTAAGTTCGATTTCGGCGGTAAGCAATCCGCTCTTTGCCTTTAACTGGTCCAATATTTCTGCTCCGCGCAAACTGTCTTCACTGCGAATAAGATTTTCGAAACTGAGCATCTCGGATCTATAGGTGGCGTTCGCATTTTTTTGCTGTATACCTGCCCTTTCCAACTTGATCAGACTTTCATGCTGATCCATGCGGGCAATAACGGCACCTTTGTTTACAAAGTCGCCTTCTTTGATGGAAAGTTCAGTGAGATATCCAGATCGCTCAGCTACAACGATTACCTGCTCCGAGGACTCCACTTTTCCTGAGGCATTGATGAGGTAATCAAAGGTTTTCTGTTCAGCCTGGGAAATGTGCACAGGTGTAGCAGCAACTTCCCCTCTAAAAGATTCTAAAGATTGGTCTTGATTGGAGGCAGTTTTTTCTCCACAGGAAATCACCCCTAAAAGGCAGCAGAAAAAAGAAAATCTACTTATTGACATGAAAAGCCTATTTGATTTATCTACCAATAAACTAAGTTATTAAATAAAATCAAATACGCAGCACGAATTTCTCTCCTTTAGGTATGGAAAAAAGGGGGGAAATTAAAAACTATAGGTTTGTTGTATGATGTAATACGATTAAGCTAAAAAACGAGATCAGTTAATTCGATCAACTCAGTTTCCCGGAAGAGATCAGTGATATATTTCACCTCTGGATTAATTCTTAAATCTGGGTAACCCATTTCGGGGCGAGAGATTTCAATCGGTTTTTCGTAATATCTTAACCTTAAATCTTCTGGCTTTTGATCTTGAAAGTGCTCTATTAGCGCTAAAACATCAACTTCTTTGAGTACTTCCAATTGAACCTGTGCTACGCCATCTCTAACCATATCCATTTCAATCGCTGCTGCTTTGGATACATCAATGACTCTTTTTGAACTTTGAGGCAATCTATCATTGACTTTAACAACGACTACTTTATTATTTTTAAGATTGGTTACTTTGATTAAAGTACCAAAGGGAAGGTGTTTGTGTGCAGCAGTGAATTCCCTGAAATTGTAAATCTCCCCACTTGCGGTTTTTCGGTTGTGAAATCTGATACCATAAAAACTAGCCATACCTTTTTGAATCACTAGCTTTTCCTTCTCGGGATGGGCAGTATTGGCAGCAGTAGAAAATATAGGGCTGCAGGCTAATAATAAAAATACCAAGAAATGTTTCATTTTCATCTTCGGCTCGTTTGCAATATTAATGCCAATTGCTGTCAAAGACAGCTGGCTAAATCATCAGGAGTAACCTAAGCTCCTCAAGTTAAACAAAATAAAGTTTGCTAAAATAGAAAAGAAAATCTTAAACACCAGCTTTAGTGCGGATTATTGAGCACAATCAGCACGATTCAAAGCAGGATGCACTTTCAATATGGACAATATATCCATTGAATTTGATGCACCATTATTGTTAAATACCTGCCGATAAACGTATCAAACAAGTAAAAATAACTAGTTAAAGAATCTAGCGATATAGAAATTATAAATTCACTTTAAAAGCATATATATAATTCGTTTCAGAACCCTGGGCATATAAAAAAGAAGTTATCGGATTATATTTTACTGCTTGGAAGTGGTACATCTCATCATCATTGCCGGTTTTTAACCGCAGAATCTTTTCTAAAAACACATCACCTTCCTGATCAGTAGCAAATAGCAACAAATGCCTGATGTTGGTCCTGTTTGAACCGACCATATCGGTAAATCCTATCAGCAGTTTGTTGTCCCAGCAATCCAGACTAGTAACTAGATTTTGGATTTTCCTGTTTGTTTCAAAATCAGGATCATTAGCCCGACGGGTCATCAATGTATCAAAACCTCTTTTTAAAGGTTCATAGATAGTTAAATCAACCTGGTTGGCAACATTTCCATTTGGATCAAGCTGTTCTAAAATAGGTAGAAACCTTCCGACTGACCATGATCCCTGCTGGCAAAAGCATCCCAATCTTAACTGATCACTCAATCTTACTTTTTCTTGTGGCATAAATACTTTACTCGTCTGCAGATGTCCGCTTTCCATATCCAGCCAAACCAATCCGGTCTTACCTGCCTCAGGATAGGAAGAGTAAATCAATCTGTTTTGTGGGGACATACTAAAACTGATACCCTGACTACTGGTTGGGAATTTTCTAGAGTTTATATATTCAAAATCACCTTTATTCAAGGTGAATATCCTTTGGTATGCCATTTCTTCAACTATTAATTTATCATGAAGTACACTCAGGTGTAAAGGGAAATCAAAATCCGGAAGATAATCTCTTCCATTGACAAAAGATTTCAAGTTGAGCAACGAGTCCGTTTTCATAATTAGCCCCTGATGCGAAATAGCTATGAAGACATCAAAAGAATCAATTCCGATTTTTGCTTCTGTGAGGTAAATACCGTTTAAATCTTCCTGGAAAATTTGAGCAGGGACAATATCAAGAAATAAGACACCTTCTTCTTTACGGTCAGAATTGCTGCAAGAGTACAGGAAAGAAACAACTATACAGAGGAGGAGTTTTGCCACAAAGATTCTTTTCATAAATGATGCAGTAAAAAGATCAAGATTGAATTAATCAATCTTGATCTTAATTCTAATTTGATTTAAGCCACAGGGCAACTGGATGAACTGAATCCACCATCCCTATCATAACAATTGACATAACCTGGGCCTGAACTACAGCGCCTTGTTCCGGTACAGGAAATAGTTTCTCCTCCTGAGCACCTATGAGTAGCTTGACAAGCTTCATTAGGATTAATAACCCCAAAACCCAGCATTACTGTAAATAAGATTAAAGCAATATTTCTTTTCATGAAATATAAAGATTAGGCTTCCATTCGTGATATACAGGGCGAAGCACACTCCCTAAAAAG
>DAIPZN010000093.1:0-18243 GCA_036782195.1 Cyclobacteriaceae bacterium
CCTTAACACCCACCCGAAGGGCATAGTCTTCTGGTATGTTTTTGTTGGCCATGATGTTTTTTATTTCGGCTTGAGCGATGTCGGAGATCTGAATTGGGATAATCATGCCTCTTTAAGGTGTTTTTTGGGAAGTTGGTTCACTTTTCGGTTGCAAAAATATCAAAATACATAGTTTCAAACCATTCATTTATTTCTGATATTCGGGACAAATAAACAAATCACATGGAGTATTTGGCAGATTTATTAAAGATTGTATTACCGGCTGGATTGGTCATCTATGGCATGTATCTGGTAGTGTTGTCCTTTCTCAATAAAGAAAGGGAAAAATTGCTCGTAGAACTTAAGTCCAACAATACGCAGGTTGTCCTGCCTATTAGACTTCAGGCTGGAGAGCGGATTTGCCTGCTTTTGGAACGGATCACCCCAAACAACCTGATCAGAAGGGTGAATGATGCAAATTATTCAGCACGTGAATTGCATAGCCAATTGTTGAATGAGGTTAGAGAAGAATTTCACCATAACCTTTCCCAGCAACTTTATTTTTCTGATGAAGCATGGGAAAGTGTGAGGAGAGCCGTAGAGCATGTCATCACCTTGTGCAACACAGCAATGCAGGACATGAATGAAGAGGCAAGAGGTATAGATTTGGCCAAAAGGATTTTTCAGCTTTCTCTTGATGAAAGAAATGATCAAATCCAACATGCCTTGAAAAGCGTTAAGTCAGAAATAAGGATCTTCTATTAAAAAAAATGGCGTCATTAAGGGAAAAAACTACAGACTTCTTTGAGAAGGCTAAACTGCTTTATTCTAGAAGTGCTGAACAGATAGCCGGCAACGACGGGAAACTCAAAAAGCTTTTGCAACAGGCTGGAGATAAACTCAAGCATGTAAGTGACAATCCCAAAGTGGCAGCTGCTCTTGAACCTTTGATGGTTTTCAAACGCATGGTGATTGCACACAGGGCTGGAATGTACCGGGTATCCAATAAGACATTAGGACTGATAGTCTTAGGCTTGGTATACTTTGTGATGCCAATGGACATTATTCCTGATTTTCTGCCACTACTCGGCTTTGCTGATGATCTTTCGGTTATCATTGCCATTTACAATAGTGTCAAACATGAAATTGAGGATTTTTTGACTTGGGAGTCAGGATTTGGGAAGTAATTATTATCTGACCCTGTATTTGAAACATCAATTATGAAAAGAATCGCATTTTTGTCGGGTACTTCTGGCTTGATCGGGAAGCAATTGCTGCATCAGTTGATTCAGGATCCATCCTATGACTGTATCGTCTCTGTAGGACGAAGAAAGCTGGCCTTAAAGAATGAAAAACTGGTACAGATTTCTGTGGATTTCAACGCTTTACATAAAACTGACCTCCTGGAAAAACTTCGGGTGGATGATTTGGGAGGAGATAATTTTTCTATAATCCAAGCCATACAACAGCAGAAGGCTGAAATGCACGGCTTTTGTACACTTGGCACCACAATCAAGGCAGCGGGTTCAAAAGAAAAATTTTATGAGGTAGACCACGATTATGTAATCAACTTCGCCCAATGGGTCAAAAATCTTGGCGTTCAAAAATTCATGTATGTCAGTGCCATGGGGGCAGATGAGAAATCGGCAGTTTATTACAACAAAGTAAAAGGAGAAGTAGAGTCTGACCTCAAGTCTATTGGGTTTCTATACTTAGGTTTATTCCAACCCTCTTTGCTTTTAGGTCAAAGAAGCGAATTTAGATTTGGCGAAGAAGTAGCCAAAATCCTAACCAAACCTCTTGTGTGGCTGAAGCTTTTCAAAAAATTCAGACCTATAAAAGATGTGCAAGTGGCCAAAGCCATGGTCTTTCATGCCAAAAATGAGCAAGCTGCCAAATTAGAGGTTGTATCTTCGGCTCAAATGCAGGATTTTTGATCCATGATAGCAGTCATTCAACGGGTTTCTTCAGCAAGTGTAGCCATTGCCGGCAAAGTAAAATCGGAGATAGGTAGAGGTGTTTTGGTACTATTGGGTATAGAGGATGCCGATGGTGCTGAAGATGTGCAATGGCTGAGCAAAAAAATCGTCAATCTACGGATATTCCCAGACGAGCAGGGAGTAATGAACAGATCCCTTCTGGATATCCAAGGTGAAATGCTTCTTGTGTCTCAATTCACACTTCATGCCAGTACAAAAAAAGGCAACCGTCCTTCTTACATTAAAGCAGCAAAACCAGAGATTGCCATTCCACTTTATGAGTCTTTTGTCAAAGTAGCTGCTTTGGAATTGGGGAAATCGATCCAAACTGGTGAATTTGGTGCTGATATGCAGGTTTCATTGACCAATGATGGTCCTGTCACCATCATGATAGATACCCAAAACAAAAGCTGAAATAATATGGACACTTTAATTTCCATTCATCAAGCAACTGTGAAGGTATTGGATAAAGTAGCGTTTAAAGGATTGGATTTTGAGTGGTCAACTGGTCAACATTGGGCAATTTTAGGTGAGAATGGAGCTGATCAACAGCTTTTTCTGGATTTGATTTTAGGTAGGGCTTTGGTAGTGGAAGGAAATGTACAGAGACCGTTTGCCGATCCATACCAGCAGGATATGATTGCCAAAGGCCTGGTCAATAGCTTTAGGGATCTCATGGCGGAAGTTTCTCAGCGCTATGTTTTTAAAAACAAATCCAATCTTCAGAACTTCTATTTTCAGCAAAGGTTCAATTCCTTGGAATCAGATGATGCGCTGGCTGTGGGTGAATATTTGAAAGAGCTTGAAACAAGATCTGGCTTCTGGACTGTGGATGGGGTGATCAAGCTGTTAAAGTTGGAAGACCTGATAGATAAATCACTTATCAAGCTTTCAAATGGAGAGACAAGACGATTAGCCATCGCAGGTGCATTATTGAAAAATCCTTTAATCTTGCTGATGCACCAGCCACTCACTGGCCTGGACAAAGAAACTAGGGAAATATTTGATGTTATTTTGCAGGAGATTATCCGATCGGGCATTCATGTAATGATCAGCACCCAGGCCCAAGAAATCCCAGCAAGTTTTACCCATATCGCCCAAATCTCAAATGGACAGCTGGTTGTTAAGCAAAAACATCAGGTAGACATTAACTCAGATACAAAGAGTGCGGAATTAAATACTATACTTCTCAAATCCCTTTTAGCAAAATTCCCCATCCCTTCCTTTGAAAATTTGGTGTCAATCCATCAAGCTAGCGTTCGATATGAAGAAAGGGTACTTCTGGATCAAGTGAGTTGGACAGTGAAAAGGGGAGAATATTGGGCACTCAAAGGTCATAATGGAGCAGGAAAATCCACATTGCTCAGTCTGATTCTCGGCGAGCATCCTCAGGCCTATGCCAATGACATCTGGCTTTTTGATAGAAAACGTGGCACCGGAGAAAGTATTTGGGATATCAAGAAAAACATCGGCTTTGTGGCACCGGAACTTTCTAGATATTTTCCCGCAAACCAGACTTGTTTGAAAGTGGTATTATCAGGCCTTTTTGACACCATGGGTCTTTTCAAAAAAGTGTCTTCTGAACAGGAAAAACTTGGCTGGGATTGGTTAAGCCTTTTTGGTTTGGAGCAAGTTGCACATATTTTAATTCAGCGTGTAACCCCAGAGCAGCAACGATTTGTACTACTTGCCCGTGCATTGATTAAAAACCCTGCACTTTTGGTACTAGATGAGGCAGCTCAAGGTCTTGACATGGGCTCTAGAAAAAGGTTCAGAAAAACTGTTGATGAGGTCTGTAAGCTATATGGCTGTGGGTTGATTTATGTCAGTCATTATGAGGAGGATATACCCTACTGTGTTACCAATACATTGAAGCTCAGTAAGGGTAAGATAGTGGCTGTTGAATCATAATTTTCTGGTCTTCAGCATCCGGGTTTCGCCCATAAAACAGTTGCTGAACAACCTGTTTTTACCATTTTCATGGCTTGTATCAACTTCAAGTTGGAGTGATCTGATGCCCAAAATGCTACATTCCATTTCAACAAACTCCAATGCCTGTATGCCAACCTCTTGGGTATAAATGGAGTCTTCAATGTAGATCTCATTGATGATGGCCACCTCGCCTTTGAGTTCAAAGCTGAAGGAAAATACAAGGATAAGATAGCCAATTGCTTGATTTTCATGATAGATCACCCAGATTCTACCGTGACCTGGATTATTCAAAAACAGTCTAAGATTGTCGAGGTTGACATGATATTCAAACCTGATCTTATCATAAGCATAGAGTTGGGACATCATATCCAGAATATCCGGAATTAAACTCTCTGTTGCGAGTCGGAGATCAATGTTCATTTGAGTTTGGAGGTGATTGCACCCTCAAATTAAGCATAAATGTTCTCAAAATATGCGAATCAAGCCACTTATTATAGGGGATTAAAAAAAAGTGTCAGTAAATGTCTGAATTTTCGGTTGTTATACTGATGCGATTGGTCAGAAGGCCATGCTTGTCAAATTTGAGTCCTGTCAAGCCCTGACCTTTATAGGCCCCCGTGTCAATGTTCCAGCTGTTGCTCTCGCCATTATAAGCCGGCAGTCCATCTTTTAAGGGAGTATGTCCTATGATCTGGAGCTTTTCCAGCCTTTTCAACGGGTTTCTGTTCCACAGTACACCATCTGCTGCATCTGGATCAAGAGGCCTCTCAGCTGAATCCGCAATTCCTGCGTGTGATATATAAATGTGATCATTTTCCCAACTTAAGGGAAGATTGAAAAGCCAATTCAAATAGATTTTAGGATCAATTTTATTCTCTTGAAACTCTTCCAAAGTCTGTCTTCCGTTTCCCTTTTCCAGCCATTTGTTTTCAGGATCTTGTCCTTGGAAGTAGCGCAGCATCATGTGTTCGTGGTTTCCTTTTAGAAAGACCACTTCTTTTTTAAACGTGTTTTTCAGTTGCTGTGCAAGTCTCAATACTTTTGAAGAATGTTTTCCTGTATCAATCAGATCCCCAAGTTGTACCAGTGTTTCTTTTTTAGGATCCCAATGATCCAGCAACTTTAGAAAAGTGAAAAAACATCCGTGAACATCACCGATCACAAAAAGGGCTTTTTTGAAATTAAAATTTTCCGCCATATAAACTCCTTAATATTTCAAAATTTATAGATTCTTTGGACAGGTACATAAAAATCCGTATAATGAGTTGAAGATCAATTTTATAGCTGTGAAAACAAAATTGATTATCATGAGTTCTTGTTGATATTGGCCGTCACAACTGATGATCAACGTTCAAAATTTTAACTAATTGTTAGTTCTTTTAAAAAACATCCATAATGAAAACCTATTTAACCCTCCTTTTTGCCATGGTCGTCGTGGCATCTGGTTGCATGAGCCAGAAAGACTACATTGCTGATTTTGATTTCAATTATGCTGGTAATTTTAAAAGATATAAAACCTTTGGTTTTGTTGAAAATCCAGCCAATGACAGCACCGAATTTTTCAGACAAATAGAAAAAACCATCAATTCAAGACTCGGCTCCCAAGGCTTCAAATTTCAATCCGAAAAACCCGATCTTTTGATCAACTACAAGGTCTTTGTAGATGATGTGAAGTATAGAGGGTATGAACAGCCTAATTTTGACAATTGGCTTCAGCGAAGGGGTGTTGATGTCGATCGTACCGAGGAAGAAGAAAAAGAAAAGCGGGAAAAAGACGAAAACTACAATAGGATCAAGTACACAGAGAATAAAGGCATGCTTGTGGTTTTTATCATTGACAACAAGAAAGGGAACACCATTTGGCAAGGTTACACAGCTACTGATTTTGATTTCTACAGTCCAGAAATCCAAGCTAACCTTACTAAAGCTACTTATCGTGTTATGGATCAATTTAGGCTGTTGACTAGATCCAACTAAAGGGAAGATTCAGCTCTCCTGCTGGTTTATAAGTACCGGAAATATATGCAAGAGCAACTTCCTGAGTGGCTTCAAAACTTTGGAAACAGCACGTAATGCTTCGGAAATCAGATAAGCCGTTGATCTCTTTCAGCGCTAGTGGATTACCGAATAGGAAAAGATGGCAATTGCATGCTTTAGCCATGGAAGACAATTGGGCAATAGCTTCCATATCAAGCCCGAAATGGTTTAACGGTTTGGCAGATGGCACAAACAGTGACACAATGATTTCCTGCGGACTATCCAATGCTGTTTTTTCAGGTAATATTGTTTTTGCACCAAGGGCCTCTAAACCTTTTATATACTTCTGTTTTTCTTCCGCATGAACTACGACTGATAGGAGTGTACCACTTTCTGCGGCCATTTTGATATGCTTGTGAAAATCAGCAGGTTTTTTTAATGTCGTAAGGTATGATTCAGCCAGTTCTTTTTGAAAAGAATCAATACGATGATAATCAAAAGAAGCAGGCTCAAATTCTATACTTTTGATGAGCTTCTGCTTTAACTTAGCTATTTTGTCAAAACTCAGCGAAATTTGTTCAGGGGTGGCATTATTCAGGATAAAGTCGATCCCTTCTGGAATATTTTCTGAAAAACACAAAATATCATTACCCGCATTAAAGGCTTCCCATTCCAATTGACCTTTTTCTTGGAATAAGCCAGCCACACTCTTCATGTTGAGTGCATCAGAAATGACCAAACCATCAAAACCCATTGTTCCTTTAAGAAGGCCTGTGATGATTGCTCTACTGATAGAAGCTGGTATTACCTTGCCTTCACTTAAAGCAGGTGCTGCCAGATGTCCCACCATTATCATTTCAACTCCAGCTTTGATGCCTTCCGCAAAAGGATAAAGTTCGCCTTCCAACAACTTATCCTTGGTCTTATTGATAACAGGAAGGCCAAGATGAGAGTCAACATGAGTATCTCCATGGCCTGGAAAATGCTTGAGGCAGGCACCTATACCGACATCACTCATGCCTCTGTACATGGCTAGAGCCCACTTAGTTACTTTGTATTTATCAGGACCAAAGGAACGATAACCGATCACAGGATTGTCAGGATTGGTGTTGATATCTGCTACCGGTGCAAGGTTGAGGTGTATCCCACATTTTTTGAGATCTTCTCCCATTTGCCTTCCGGTTTCATAAACCATCTTTTCAGCCGAATCAGGCAGGGCCCCCAAGGTTATGGCATATGGGTATTGAGGAGTTTTTTCTATCCGCATAGCCAATCCATATTCAGCATCAATGCTAATTAGTAAAGGCGTTTTGGAGGCAGCCTGATAGCGTTGGATAAGCTGCTGTAGTTTTTCAAGACTACCCTCTGTCTGAAGTACTTCCTGCCTTTTTTCAAAATTGGCTGCAGCACTGATGCGGCTGTGAAAAAAAGTGATGCCACCGATATGATGGTCACGAATCAACGCCTCCAACTGTTGAATTTCAGCTTCGGTATCGTGTACAAAGGCTGCCGGAGAGAACAATTGGCCAACTTTTTCCCTAAGTGTCATGACAGATTTTTTAAAAGTTAAAGCTCAGTTTCAGTAGTGGATTTCTTTTTTCCGTAAGTAGAAGGAAAGTGAATCATTTTTGCCAAAAAGATGCCTGGTATGCCTGCTATAACCACATAAACAAAAAAGCCCTCATACCCCAACCATTCCTGGACAAATCCACTGATCATGCCTGGAAGCATCATTCCCAAGGCCATAAAACCTGTAGCAATAGCATAATGAGAAGTTTTGCTGAGTCCTTCTGCAAGGTAAATGAGATTCATCATAAAAGCCGCAAAACCGAACCCATACCCCAGCTGCTCAACTACTACCACCAAGCCTGCATAGAATGCGTCTTCTGGCTGAAAATAGGCGAGAAGAAAGTAAAAGAAATTCGGAATGTTTAAGGCCAGTGCCATGGGCAACATCCATTTTCCCAGTCCGTCTTTAGAGATGACCACTCCACCAATGATACCTCCAAGAGATAATGCAATGATGCCAAAAGTGCCATAGATCCAGCCAATATCCGAAGTGCTTAGCGCAAGGCCTCCGGCTGATTTTTCGTCTAGCAAAAAAGGTGAAGCCATTTTTACCAATTGGCTTTCTCCCAATCGATAAGTCAGCACAAAAGCAAGTGCCAATCCAATTTCTTTTTTTTGAAAAAAGCTGATGAAGATCTTTCCAAAGGAGAGGGTTTGAGCTGCCACATAGCTTTTAGCTCCTTCAACATCAGGTGTAGTCAGTAAATTTGCAAGAGTTAAAATCCCCATCAATCCTGCCACCGAGACCATGGTCAGGGACCAAGCTTGGGTATTGTCTCCAAGGCTGGTTTCAAGATATCCAGCCAGAATGACAACCAAACCTTGTCCTGTAATCATGGCTACTCTATAAAAGGTGCTTCTAAGTCCGATAAAGAAAGACTGTTGGTCTTCTTTTAAAGCCAAAAGATAAAAGCCATCTGAGGCAATATCATTGGTTGCCGAAGCAAATGAAGCAATCCAGAAAAAAGCCAAACTAAGCACAAAAAACGGATTGGTAGGCAATACCAATCCTACACCCAAAAATGCCAAAGAGAGCAGGAGCTGCATGCCCAGAAACCATTTTCGCTTGGTAAAATGTAAATCAACAAAAGGACTCCAAAGGGGTTTGATGACCCAAGGCAGATAAAGCAAACTTGTGTAAAGGCCAATATCAGAATTGTCTATGCCTAATTTTTTGTACATGACGACAGATACCGAGATGATCAATACATAGGGTATACCTTCGGTCAGGTAAAGTGTAGGTACCCATAGCCAAGGCCTGTTATTGCTTGCTCCTTTCATGTTTTGCGTATCAGATGTTGGTAAATGCTGATTTCCGAACCCTCTATCAATGTAGCTCCAACAGCACTTTTATAAAAATCAGCAGGTCCCACACCGCCGATAATTGCATAGGCATAGCCCATTTCTTTCATTGTCTGCAGACTTTTGACCAAGAGTGCTTTGCCGATTCCTTTGCCACGCATACTTTCCAATGTACCTGTAGGACCAAAGAAATTTTTGGCGGTGGTTTCAAAACAGGCAAAGCCCAGAATTTCATTTTCCCGCTGAGCCAAAAGACAATTGACCGGAAGCTTCGCAAATGCTGCTTCTGTTTCATTAGCCCAATAAATCCCAAAATTTTCCATCACCCAGTCCCTTACAAAGGATTTTTCAGGTGGAATGGGCCTTCTGATGAGGATGCCTTCCTTTTGCAGCGCTTCTGTAAGTGGGGTGCTGTCTGGTAATTCCATCAGCCGGACAAGCATGTCTTTCATGTATTTAGCGGGTTAGGGTAGGGCCTGAATTTCAAAGACCATTGGCCTGGTTTCTTTTCCGTACCTATCCAAAAGGCTAAAAGCGATATACTTTTGGCTATGGTGGCTAAGTACAGGAATGAGTAGTCTATTGCTTTCATCTAAGTAAACTTTCTGAAAACCTGCTCTGGAACCTTTTGTCCGAAGGTCATCAATCGTCGGAGCAGCATAGATCAGGGCAAAGCGATAGTCGGGATGAAGTACTTGATCAAATTGTATGGCATATCCTTCTCCATGCTGAATCAGGATCGGCTTGGAAAGGGTAGGATGTGCAGCATTGGGTTTGGAAATTTCCGGTGGCAATACTGGATGGATATAATGGTTTTTGACCAAAAGGTCTGCTACATCCCGATTTTTGACATAGAGGGATTTGGCACTGAAATAGGCATTCCCTGCTATGTTGGGCGTGACTTTGGCTAGACCCACTTGAGTTGGTATTTCCATAGGATTATCCCAAGCCTTGTCAGCATTGTCCCTGATTTTATAGGGGCCGTTTCCGATGTAGATCTTGGTGTTGTAGCTATTCTTAGACCACCAATTTACCAGTTCACGGTATGAGGCAAGATTGTAGTCCATACTCCAATACAATTGGGGAATCAGGTAGTCGATCCAGCCATTTTTCATCCATGTGAGCACGTCTGCGTATAGATCATCGTAATTGTTGGTGCCGGCACGGGTATTGGAACCATTGGGATCCCTGTCCTTGTTCCGCCAAACCCCAAATGGACTGATACCAAATTGAACATAAGGTTTTTCGCTTTTGATGGTATGATGGACTTCACGTACCAGCATATTGACGTTTTCCCTTCTCCAGTCATCTAGCTTTTGTCCTGGTTTCCCATATTTTTTAAAGGTAGCGGCATCATCAAATACCTGCTTGTCAACTTTATAAGGATAGAAATAATCATCAAAATGAATCGCGTCAATGTTGTAGTTCTGAACTACTTCTCTGATGATATTGACTAAATGTGCCCTTACTTCTGGAAGTCCAGGGTTGTAGTAGTACTTGGTGGCATATTTGATCATCCAATTTGGATGTTTTTTGATGTCATGCTCTGGGCTTAATTTGTTGAGATCAAGATCCATTGTAGCCCGATATGGATTAAGCCAGGCATGAAATTCCATCCCTCTTCTATGTGCTTCCAAGATCATCCAGGATAGCGGGTCTTCAGTGGTATTTGGTTTTTGGCCTTCTTTGCCGGTGAGGTATCTGGACCAAGGGCTGTATTTTGAAGGATAAAAAGCATCACCTGAAGTTCTGATCTGTACGATCACTGCATTGAAGTTCATTCCATGGTAATAGTCGAGGAGTTTGACAAACTCTTCTTTTTGCTTTTCAAAAGTGGCAGTGGATGAAGTAGGCCAATCGATATTGGCAACAGTCGCAATCCAGACACCCCTAAATTCCCTGGGTGCTGGACCTAAATTGAGGTCAATTTCCCTGTATAGTTGTGGTGCTTTGGCCGCAGCCCTAGATGTAGTGGTACGGGGAGGGGCAGGCTGTTCAGGTCTAGGACTACTGGTGCCTATCGTACTTCCTGAAGGTCTGGAAGTGGTGGTAGTGATAGTCTTGCATGCCTGCAGTTGAAAGAGGACTAATCCAGTCAGGAATGTCTGCAGGAGTTTGGTTTTGAGTTTCATTGAAGTGATCAAGGGGTACTTTTAAAAGGTATTTCTTTAAGATTTTTTCGCAACTTCTTCATAAAGCGATCTCCTGGATCTTGCTTCTGAGTCAGGTAATCAGGATCTGTTTCTTTCCATATCGGACTTCTCTGAAATGCATAGTATTCATGGTGGCCAATCAGGTAAGTCAAGTTGTGCTTGCGGTGTAAATAACGGATCAGTGCTGCATTCGCCTTTAACTGGGCTTTGGTGAGGGGTGCCTCTGGACCTCCTATGTTTTCTATGCCTATAGCCATATAGTTGAGTCCAATTGTATGTCTCGCAAATGTGGTGTCTGGCAATAACCTAAAGATAGTTCCGTCTCTGTCTACCAGAAATTGGGCTGATACATTGAGCATGCTTGCAGTAGTCAATTCCGGTCTTCCTCCTAAGTATACAGGGTTGAAAACGTCAAAAGTAGCTTCCAAAGTAGGAACCGCAGTCCAATGAATGACGACCATTTCTGGTTTGATCACAGCCTTTTCCTGAATCAATCCATGTCGATTTTCAAGGTATTCCAGTGAAAGCCTTTCACGCTCCTCATCAAATTGAATTGGTTTTTCCAAAATCCTGAAGGTAGGGGCATTGCATGACAAAAAGCTCATCCCTCCAATGAGTAGCAGGCACGTAAGTACATGTTTGAGCGGGGGCATATTGGGTTTGATCTTTTGGTGGCTTAAAATAAGGCAATTTCGGGAGAGATTGCGCACGTTCTTCTTCCATTTATTTGCAGGGGCAATTTATATGGCAAAATTTAGATGAAAACCTTCCTGAACGGGTATTGAACCCGAGTCTTCAGGTGGGATGGTTTTAAAGAAATCATAATCTTATGGGATCTCTGGATCATTTTTTATGCAAGGTCTTTTCAATTCCCACAGTATGCTTTTATGATTTTTGTCTATTTGAAAGGTTTCAATTACAGCTTTTTTTGCCCTGCGGATTTCCTGCCTGAGAAATTTCGGATGCCGATAATGTCACTTCACAAATTTGTTTCTCAGCGCATACTCAATTATGCGTGCACCTAGTTTGGCTGTACTGTTGTCCCGGTCATAAATGGGGTTGAGCTCCACCACATCCATTGCTGCCAACTTTCCGGAGGCTGCTACATTTTTGATCACCTGCTGGGCAATATCCGGAGCAAAACCCATAGGGGAGGGAGCACTGACGCCAGGTGCAAATGCAGAAGCAAATCCATCCAGATCTATGGTTAAATACACTTTGTTTACCTCATGAAGGAATTGCTCGATCACCAAATTGATGCTATCCCAATTCAATAAGTGAAAGGATTCTACAGGAAGCCATTCTACTTGAAGTGAATCGGCCGTTGCAAAAAGGGTCGGCGGATTAGCGGGAATTTGTATCCCTAAGCAGAGGTATTGAAACTGTCTTGGGTATAACTGGGAGAGTTGCCAGAATGGGGAGCCGGAATGTCCTTTGCCGTCTTTGAGCGGCCTAAGGTCAAAGTGTGCATCTAAGTTGATGATCCCTACCTTTTCTCCTTTTTTGGTAAAATGATTGATGATTCCTCTTCCATGTGCGAAAGCCAGTTCATGACCGCCACCTAGTAGTACTGGGAAGTGGTGCTTATCTAGGATTTCCTCTACTGTGGTGGTAATGAGATCCTGTACGGCTTCCATTTCGGCACCTTCCTCTCCTGCATTTCCTAGATCCCATATAGGCAGATTTTCAGGGAGATGATAGGCCATTGGTCCCAGTTGCTTTCGGATGGCGTTAGGCCCCTCTGCTGCACCGGACCTACCATCATTGCGGCTTACCCCTTTATCTCCAGCGTAACCCAATAAGGCTACTGCAGGTTGCTTGGCATCAGAAAGTGTATTAGTAGGATCAGGAAACTTTATTGCTTGGTGCCAATATTGTAAAGTTTCGGCAGCTCTTCCAGTCCAAAGGTTGGTTGAAGCAGGAGTCAATCCAATTGAATTCATGAATATAGATGTGAGGATGCAGTTTACAAATTATGGTGGAGATAAAAAATTCCCGTCAGATCAAGAAGCAAAGAAAGCTTCATCTACCAGTTCTTTGTTGATAAAAATCCCTGCCACTGATCCTGCGGCCACAGCCACTGCTACTGACCTTCCCTTACTGGAATTGTCCCCACAGGCATAAATCCCAGGTTCCGAAGTTTTCTGTAAAACATCTACTTTAATCAAACCATGCCTGTTGAACTTGCAACCTAATTCCTTGGCCAAGGGTGCATGTTGTTCGGTTTTGGATTGGGCATATACTGTAGTCGTATCATAGGAGGTACCGTCAGTGCAGAGCACTGTATTGACTTTTCCATTTTGATGAACAAGGCTTCTTACCCTGGACTCTACTACTGGAATCCCTCGAAGTTCCAATAAATCCAATTGGTCTGGCTTGAGTTTGCTTTTACCATTGGTGAGGATTATCAGATCCTTGGTCCAATGTGAAATCACTTTTGCTGCCTCAAATGCTGCTGTGCCATTGGCAATTAAGATGGTCTTTTCATTCTTTACTTCATATCCATGGCAATATGGGCAATGCAGCACACTTATGCCCCAGCATTCCGCTATTCCTTCCACTTTTGGTAAAATATCCCTCACACCAGAGGCCAAAAGAAGTTTTCTCCCTTTATAATACACTCCATTAGCTGTTTCAACTTCAAATCCATTAGGGATTCTATTAGCAGCTTCAGCTTTTGTATTGGCAAAGGTCATGTGCTCATACAATTCCAGTTCACTTTTGGCAACTGTTCGGATTTCGTCCGGTGAATTGCCATCCTGTGTCAAGAAGTTGTGTGTATATGGTGTTTGCCTATTACAAGGCTCACCGCTGTCAATTACCAAAACGCTTCTCATGGACCTTGCCAAACTCATGGCTGCTGACAATCCCGAATAGCTTCCGCCTATTATCAGGACATCATAAAAATCATTGTTGTTCATATGGATAAAAATTATATCAACATGCTGACAATCACCATACCATTTCAACAGTTGTGTTAAAATGAATTTTACCAGACATGGTCGTCCGCATTTGCACCACAAAGCTCTCTTTGATTATTTGGTAGGAAGACAAAAGGCCAAAGCCGGAAAAAGTGACAGGTTTTCAATTTTTCGAGATATTTCTGAAAGCATTTTAAGCATGCGGATATTCATATCATCAAATATGATTTTCTGCAATTGCACCACAATACACAGTCTTTTTATTTAACTGGTCGGAAGACGGAAGTATCAGACCAAAAAAGGCATTCAGGCTATTGAAATAATGTTTTTCCGTTTTTGGTACCAATAATAAAAAAAGCCGAGTGCCAATAGCAACTCAGCTAAGTCACCCCAATAGTACATCAGTTTTGAAGCCTCCTGTATTTCAATTATGGAGTGGTGGGTATCCTTCGGGAAAAGGTGGGCATACATCAATTTGCTCAGGTAGGCATGAGCTGCCATACTGATAAACAAAACCCCAAGCCGTAGCCTAAAACCTGGTTTTTGTGATACAGGGTCAGTTCCCATGATGGACCAGGCAAAGACAAAACCAGCAACAAAGAAATGAATATGGATCAGATGGTGCAGTGTAGGATTTGTCAAAGTCATGCTGTAGAGCGGGGATAAGTAGAGTACATACATTACCCCAATGTTTAAAAACAATGCCGTGATAGGGTGACTGACCCAATAGACGATTTTATGCCTCAAAAATGCCGTCAACATCCTTGCTGATTGGACTGATGAAGCTTTAAGGGCTAAAGTCAATGGTTGACCTATTACCAAAAAGACAGGAGCAAACATTCCAATTAATAGGTGTTGGACCATATGCCCCCTTAAATCCTGGTGCGCCCAATGTACAATGGAAGGCAGGAATGCTATTGCTAAAAGTGCCAATCCAATTCCAAATGACAGCGTTTTAGAAAGATCCCATCTACGGTTTTTTACTTTGGCTTTTTTGATACCCAGACCATAAGCTAAGGCAACGAGCAAGATCAAAAATATAGGAACCAGGTCTGTCCACCCGCTTCCCGCATGGGCATGATGGTGCATTACATAGATGGATTATGGTTAATACGACTAGCCCTTCGCTTTAGGTATATTCCTATCAATAGCAGTAAAGCCGCTCCTATATTCCAAGCCAAATCGTATGGAAGTAAGTTGTCAACGTACCGGATTTGATGTAGCCGCAAAAGTTTGTGATTGACTATTCCATCAAAAAGCTGAAAACCTCCCATTCCTACAAAGAATCCTGCCCAAGCTGAAGGCTGATGGAAGGTTTTTGACCTTCTCAGGTCCAATACCAGGAAAAACCCTGCCACTATTGCAATTAGTTCTGCAGCATGTAGTATTCCGTCACTCATCAAGCCAATTTCAGGCGTTGACCTGTCGTAGAAATGATGCCATGCAAGAACTTGATGAAAAAGGATTTCATCTACAGCAGCCATTACGCCTATACCGATTAATGCTCCTGACCAAGTAGATTTGTTGCGTGTGGTACTGCTCATAGGTAAATCTTAAAATTGTCAATTAAAAAGAAAATGCAGTAAGCTTTAGTGTGGGATGATCCTTGAATACGGTATCAGGAAACTTCTCACCTGTTTTTGGATTTCGCAGGGTACGCTTCAACACAAAGTCAAAAAGCAGAGGATTTCGCTCATAAATCTGGTTTAGCGCCTCCCTTTCTGTTTCATCAATATAGTCCAACTTGACAAAAGCCTTTGTTGACATAACCATATTCACTGCGGGAAGTGGATAATCGCTCCCGTTTATCAACCGGTGGTGTATGTCAGTCCTTTCCAGGATCTGTTTGAGTGGAGCTCCCATTCTGTTGATGTTGGTCAATGCAGAAATATCACCAAAAAGTAAGCCTTCATATTGCTTTTCCTCCATCAACCTGAGGAACAGTTTATAGTTTTTGATAGGTATGGGCAATTTGGCATCCAGGTCTTTGCCTGAGCCCAATCCGGCGCAGTGAGCCATTACTACTTTGATACCCATGTCCAGTGGAGTTCTGTACAACAATGGATTTCCTAAATTCCTGTACTTAAACACTTCAATGGCAGTTTCCTTTCCGGCATGCCCCAGTAAAACCAGTCCCAATTCTTCCATTTTTTTATAAAAAGGTAAGCATTTGTGATTGGAAGGATCCATGCCCATTGCGTTTGGAAGCCATTTGACCATTTTAACACCTTTTGCAGCCCATTTTTCCAATTCATCAATGGCGTCTTTCCGATAAGGATGTACTGACATCACAGGGATGCAATTATCCGGTTTTCGGCTTGCTACTTCGTAGATATAATCATTTGGCACATAGAACTTGGTTAATTTATCATTAGGGTTACCATCCTCATTATAGGCTTTGTCCATGGCGAGCAGCATCATTTTCCCCTTCATAGGCAAGTCATCGATAAGCGTAAAAAGTCTTTTCACATACTCCTGATCTGTCCTTGATTCAAGGTCAATATCTGCACTGCTCATCAGGCCGATCATTCGAGTACGTTCAATGGGGTGCTTCCAGGAGAAATAATCCGGATTGGCATAGCAGCCAGATCCGCCCGTGCCTTTACCTAAAATATGGAGATGGTTGTCCAATAATTCACCATCAGCAAACCCTGAAAAAGCAGTATCTAAAAGTTCCTTTGCCTTGGCGTCTAATTCCACTTCCTGTGGACTATCTGCAAAATTGCCCGCCAAAGGCTCTATGAGTTTTTTGAGCATGGCTTTAAAAGTTCAGTTGTAAATACCTAAACTCTACTACGAACTCAGTGGTTGTTTAAATTTGATTTTTTTTAAATTAAATTTGATTTTTATTGATTTAATAATATTTAATTTTCTTAAACCAATAAATTTTTGAGGATTTAAAAAATAATTGCAGGAGCGCTGATTCTGAATAAGAGGAGAAATGGAATAAGCAATAATCAAGCAAAGATAAAGATATAGCTAAGCAGCATAATCAAAATACACATGAGTATGAATAATACCTGTTTGTTCTTTTTGTCTTCTTTAACTTTTTGATCTGTCTGGAATTGTTTCAGCATTTCTAGATGTTCAACACTGTTTTCTTCTGCCTTGACATCAGTTGCGGCATAAGGGTTATCTTTCATCTTAGATCTGGGACTCAAAATGTTCCTGTTGTTTCTAAGAGAACTTTCACCTTGTCTTGTAAAACCTACGCCACCTGTCACGCTTATACCTATAGAAGTTAACAATTTAAAAAATCATCTCAGGTAAATTAAGGATTTAATCCCATACATCAAAAAAGCACCGTGAAATACCGTAAATATCTGATTCATGGATTTTTTCAAAAGGTAACAGATCTTTTTGTAGCTTAAGCTAACAATCTTAAACACAACTTATACCTATGAAAAACATCAGCTTTATTCTTTTCCTTTACTTGTTGACATTTTCATCTGGAAAGGCTCAAGAAAGCAAAGTATACGACCAATTGACCATGCAAAGCAAAATTCTCAATATGGAAAGGAAGTATGCCATCTACCTACCTCCCGGCTACGAGCAAAATGAAAGGCATTATCCAGTATTGTACCTCTTGCATGGGGGAGGAGACGATCAGACAGGCTGGATACAGTTTGGGGAGGTGCAGCACATTGCAGACAAAGCAATCCGTGAAGGTACGGCGACAGCCATGATCATTGTCATGCCTGATGCAGATACGGGGAGAAGGGGTTATTTCAACGATGTGAACAATGAATGGAGGTATGAGGACTTCTTTTTTGAAGAGCTGATGCCGCTGGTGGAAAGCAAATACCGCATCAGGAAGCAAAAGCGCTATAGGGCCATAGCCGGATTATCTATGGGTGGGGGAGGAACCTTTTTCTATGCTATGCACAGGCCTGATTTATTCTCCTCTGCCTGTCCCTTGAGTGCAGCTGTCCGAAATGCCAGTCTTGAGGAATACAAGCAGCAGTTGGAAACCAATAAAGTTACAGTAAAGGACGCTTCCAAACTCGAATCCTACTACAACCGGCACAATGCACTCAGACAGATTGAGTTGAACAAGTTGGAAGATATGAAGTCAGTAAAGTGGTACTTTGACTGCGGTGATGATGATTTTTTGTATGAGGGCAACAGCCTCGTGCATATTGCGATGAAGAAGAAGGAGATTCCACACGAGTTCAGAATCAGGGACGGGGCACACAACTGGACCTATTGGCGCACAGCCTTGCCTGATGTGCTGGCCTTTGTTTCTGATACTTTTCATCAGAAATAGGATCCTAGCTGGGTTGGAACACGGATGACACAGAACGGACTGATTCATACGGATAAAAATAATCTGTGCATATCAGTTAGATCGGTGTCATCCGCGTTCTATTTACCACAGATTTACGCTGATAATTATCGGTGTAGATCAGTTTGATCAGTGTTCTGTTCACC
>DAIPZN010000094.1:0-17987 GCA_036782195.1 Cyclobacteriaceae bacterium
ATCTACTGTATCTTGCCTGTCTCTATTGGTGTTGACACCTCTGTTGTTGGTGTTGTCACAGGAAGAGAAAAAAAACATACCAGTGACTGCAAACATTAAAATGTACTTTTTCATAATATCAGTGTTTTAGTTTCTTAAGTTGATTTGATCTTTGTGCTATATGCCAAATCGCATGCCCCATCCATTGCCTTACCCCGAGAATTGCCGGTAATCTAAAAGTACTGCAATACCATTTTTAAATCCTATAAAACACCATGTGCTAAAAACAAATACCCAAAAGTATCTCAGTGGGCTTTAGGCCCTAAAAAATCAGGTATTTGCACTTCTTTCATCACTTTATGCCCTCTTTAGAAATTTAAAAACCTATCAAAGCGATTTTTTAACCATCTGATGGGAACAAACCTCAAAACGTTACTAGGAAAACACATCACCCCTAAGGATGAATTGGATCAAGATCTCTTTCAACGTGAACTCATTTCTTCCAACAGTCTGATTTATGGATTATGGGGAATTTTTTATGAAATCCCCAACTGCTATGGCATCTAGTACCAATCTTGTGCTAAAGTCACTACAATCAAATCTTATGACAAACATGAAAATAAATTGGAAAACCCAACTCTTTGCCGTACTGTCTATCAGTGCTGCTTGTGCTATGGTAAGCTGTAACTCTAACAACAGTGGAAATATTGTGACTGAAATAGACAGCACCGAGCTTTACCGAGAGGAACCTCTGAGGCAACATGACACGCGTGACAATTCAACAGGTGCTTATTCAGATGAACTGAGTACAAGAAATGCGGTAAAAGTTGATGTCAATCCTGAAAACATCAATTGGGATGCTTTTAGACAGCAATATGATGCTCCGGAAAATGTGGAACAAACAAGTGTGGCCGGTGCCGAGAATTTTGTTACCGGTCCATGGACTGATTTTGAGGATTATGCTTATCGATTGGTCTATAGGATGGAAAATGATGCATTATGGTTGCAGACATTTTTAAGAATTGATGATGATAACGCCCATCTTGACCCTTCTGCCAATATCATGGTGCTGTCTATGGAAATGGCCGATTCACTGAAACTTGGTACACTTTGGTCAAGGATGGAAGTATTGGGAACAAGATTGGAAGACAGCCTGAATGTCACCCGGCCTAATCCAAGGCAATAGTTAAACATAAGCCTACTACTCATGGAAGCAAAGCATGTAAGCTTACAAACTTTGCTTCCATTTTTTTTTCACATTAACCATCTGTAAATGGATACGCAATACAAGCACTTCAGATCACTTTGGGATCAGGATCCAAATAAAAAGCAATTTCCTCAACTGACAGGGCGCCATCAAGTTGATGTCGTTATTGTGGGAGGAGGTATAACAGGTATATCTGCGGCCATGCTATTGGCCAAAGCCGGTAAAAAATCCATTGTATTGGAACAATATGAAGTAGGTTCAGGTACTACAGGTCATTCCACAGGCAATTTATATGCTCCCACAGGACAGCATCTTACAGAGATCAGCGCAAAGCACAATAAGTCTGTGATGAAACAAGTTGCCCAATCCAGATTATCTGCCATGGATCAAATCAAAAGGTGGGTAGGAGAATTTGCGTTATCCTGCAGTTACAAAGAAGTTCCGTGGCACCTGTTCAGCACAAGAGAAACAGATAGTGCTACAATCAAAGATGAATTTGATGCTGCAGAACAAGCTGGCCTTCCTGCTGAAAACAGTGTTCCCCTTACTTTTCCTTTCCCAACGGATGTCATGTTGACTTTGAGGAATCAGGCTCAAATGAATCCTTTGCAATATGTTCAACAACTCGCTGCGTCCATTGATCCATCGTTTTGCAACATTTATGAAAACAGCAAGGTGTTGGAAATCGGCTCAGGCTCTCCTGTTGAGGTAAAAACAGCTATGGGGTCTGTCACAGCTGACCATGTGATTTTAGCCACACATTCACCAATAGGTCTATTTGCGGTACAATCTGCCATGGAAGTCAAACGTGAGTATGCCATGGCGGTGAAAGTAAAAAATGAGCTGCCTCCACCTGCCATTTATTGGGATTTACATAGAGCTGACCAAGCCATGTTCTCAGTTAGGGTTTGTGAAAATTCCTCTGGCAAATACCTGTTGGTTTTACACGAACAACATAAAACAGGACATGGGAATCAGAAGACAAATTTCCCCATTGAAACTGAAAAATATATCAGATCCCACTTTGATGTAGAACAAATCTCCTATATCTGGTCAGCACAGAAATATAGCTCAGTAGACAAATTACCATACATTGGCTCCTCCCCGATTCAGAAAAACTGCCACATCGCTACTGGCTTTGCAGCAGATGGTCTCGTCTATGGCACCTTGGCTGCCATGATCATCAGTGATCAAATTCTAGATAATCCTAATGATTTTCAACATCTCTATAAAATCAGGGTTCCAGCCATGGGATCACTTCCCAAATTTGTGCAGCACAACCTGCACATTCTGGGTGATTTGGTCGCTGATCTACTTACCTCCCCAGAGTCCGAATTTTCGAAAATAACCCCAGGAGAAGGAGAAGTCATCAAAGTAGAAGGCAAACACCTGGCAGTCTTTAGAAGTGATGAAGATCATGTTTATGCTGTTTCAGCTATCTGTCCGCATATGGGCTGTACAGTACATTGGAATAAGTTTGAAAAAAGCTGGGATTGTCCTTGTCATGGAAGCCGGTTTGACATTTTGGGTGAAGTATTGGAAGGTCCAGCTATTAAGGCATTGGAAACTGTAGCTGTAAATCAAAAATTGGGGAACAGAGATTAACCTTTTCATGACAAATTGGAATCCTTTGGTAACATCAATATACCTTTTTGTTTCCAGTGAATTAAATAACAGGTATTTCTCAGATTGATAAAAGTTAATTTAGGTTACGAAAAGTAAAATTCAACTATTTGTCATGGTTATTTTCAGTTGGTATCAATAATGGGCTGCTAACCACAACCAAACAATACTAAAATGAAAATCATAGACACAAAAACACATGGAATATTAGATTATTTAGTTGGGGGATTATTGATCGTTTCCCCATGGCTCTTCAACTTTTATAATGAAGGCGCAGAAAGTTGGGTACCAATCGTATTGGGAATAGGGACATTGGCTTATAGTATGATGACCAATTATGAAATGGGATTACTCAAAGCAATGAGTATGAAAGCTCATTTGGCCATGGATTTTGTAGGTGGAGCAATTTTAGCTGTTTCTCCTTGGTTATTTGGGTTTGCTGACCTTGTATTTTGGCCCCATCTGATTTTTGGTGTTTTTGAAATCATGGCTTCCCTGATTACTGAAACATTGCCACGTGAAAATACAAGCGGGAAAAGCGCTCCCTATTTAAAGGATAAGCACTGACATCTGTAATTGTGGTATATGCGAGACAAGTAGAAAAGGATGTCGCACGGAATGTTACACTAGTCTCACAGCTGTTCTTACAGCCCAATTGATGCGATTTTCAAGATTATAAGTACTGCAGGGTTATAGCTAAAATAGGACGATGAAATCAAACCTATGGCCACAATGGCAATATCGTTGTATAAGTATTAAAGTACTCCTCAAACGGAGTCAAGTATAAATCAGTTAAACATTAACCAACATAATCATGGCTACTAAAAGCAAATCAGAAACAAGTACAAAATTTCAGGAATTGTTCCTACACGAATTGAAGGACATATATTGGGCGGAAAACCACCTATTAAAAGCATTGCCAAAAATGAGTAAAGGGGCTACTTCCGATAAGTTGTCCAAAGCAATAGATAAGCACAAAGAAGAAACCGAAAATCAAGTCGCACGTCTGGAAAAAGTTTTTGAAATCTTAGGCGAAAAGGCTTCAGGCAAAAAGTGTCAGGCAATGGCTGGGCTAATCGAAGAAGGTGAAGAAATGCTTAAGGAAAGCAAACTTGAAAATATGGTGAAAGATGCAGGAATTATCATCGCTTGCCAGAAAGTTGAGCATTATGAAATTGCTGCTTATGGATCTTTAGTAACCCTTGCTAAGAAAATGGGCCAAACAGATGCTGCCAAACTTTTGGAAGAAACGCTTAAAGAGGAAAAGAAAACAGATGAGTTGCTTACGGACTTAGCTGAATCAGAAGTGAATGATAAAGCAATGAAAGAAGGTTAATTTCCTTTTTATTCAGGAGAGGTTAAATGCCTCTCCTTTTTTTACCTTTTTCAACTAAAAAATTGTTCATTCATTTTATCCCGACACTTCTTGGGGTAAAATGATTTTTTATTAACACTAAAAATTATAACTGTTTATCACATGCGAAATTACATTCCTAAAGTACCCATTTTAGACACGATCAAAGGTTTTTTTAACGATGGGTATGATTCAATTTCAGAGAAGAGCAGGCAATTTGACTCAGATGTGTTTGAAACTCAAATTCTGAACAAAAAAGTAATATTTATGAGAGGTGAGGAAGCGGCTAGACTTTTCTATGACAACAGTCGGTTTTCAAGAGAAGGCGCTTCACCGAAATTCGTTCAAAAAACACTATTCGGAGAAGGTGGTGTACAGGGTTTGGATGGTGAAGCCCACCGCCACCGAAAGGAAATGTTCATGAATTTTATGAATCCTTCATCTATCAATAAACTTATCGAATGCCTGAATAGTGAACTTGATGATGCCATAGATACCTGGGAAAAAAAAGAAGAAATTGTATTTTTTGATGAAATCAATGAATTGATATTTACAGCTGTATGCAA
Source organism: Cyclobacteriaceae bacterium (assembly GCA_036782195.1). Lineage (GTDB taxonomy): Bacteria > Bacteroidota > Bacteroidia > Cytophagales > Cyclobacteriaceae > DAIPZN01. The sequence goes on from DAIPZN010000094.1 coordinate 4,730, forward strand.
TTGGGCAGCAGTACCTTTTAGAAAAGAAAGTACAAAAGAAAAGACAACAGATATACTCAACATGATCGAGGGTGCCGGTACCATTGGGCTGCGCCATTGGAAAGGAAGAAGGTCAAGAAGCAAGGCCGAAGATTGGGTGAGTAACCTTGTCAGAAAAATCCGAAATAACAGTCTGCTAGTACCTGATGGAACTGTGGTCAAAACCATCAGTATGCACCGTGACTTATCAGGAAACTTGTTATCTGAAAAAACAGCTGCTGTCGAAATCCTAAACATCATCCGTCCTACAGTCGCAGTGGGCAGATTTCTTACCTTTGCCGCAACAGCCCTACACGAGTTTCCTAGACAGCAACAGAAGTTGCGTGCTAAAGAGATAGATATCCATCATTTTGCGCAAGAAGTTCGCAGATACTACCCCTTCTTCCCCATCGTCCCTGCCATAACAAAAATTGATTTTGAGTGGAAATCGATGTATTTCCCTAAGGACACCAAAGTTTTCTTAGATTTATATGGAACCAATCATCATCCTGAAAGCTGGCAAGATCCTGAAGAATTCAAACCAGATCGGTTTGTCAATTGGGACCGAAATCCCTATTCACTTATTCCACAAGGTGGTGGAGAATATCATAAGCATCACCGATGTCCGGGCGAGATGATCACTCTGGAAATCATCAATACGGGAATTGATTTTCTCCTGAACAAGATTTCATATCAGGTACCACCTCAAAATCTAGAAGTAGAAATCAACCGCTTTCCCTCTATACCCCAAAGCCGGTTTATCATGAGAGAAATCCAAAGAAAATAAAAAAAACAGGAACCCTTTAGAGGGTTCCTGAATCCACTGAGTTACAATTTATGGTGAGATCAATCGTTCCCCTCAGTTTTTACTATTTTGTTATACACACCAAGGAGAAGAAAAGGTGCCGCCCATTGGCCAACAAAAAGTGCTAAATGATCTTGTCTCAAAACTTTCAAAGTAAGTGAAACTCCCATAGATCCTATAGCGGACCAAAGATATACATCAGATGGGATTTTTGCGGTTTGATTTTCAATCGTTTTGGCTACTTCGCCTTCTTTATGATTTGCCATGATCTTGTTTGTTTAATTAAAATTGGTTTAGCTTTTCCATCTTGAAGTGAACCCCTTATGGGTTTAAATCCGATGTTATTTAATTAAATCCAAGTATCATACCTAAGTCACAATTCCTTCCAAAAAACAGTCAAACATTGGATTCTTGTAAATTCCAATTGACATTTCACATCATAGATCCCTATATAGTTCAAGATGAGCTCAAGCTTTGGCTGATGGTGCACATCTACCTCCTGGACATTAAGAAAATGGTAACAGTGTGGCGCCCAAAATTTACAGCTGTATACTGAACTATTGGTCTAAGATTTCAAGGGTTTTTTCAATAGAATTTGTTTGAGTCAGCATCGGTGCAAAAAGGTCTCCTACATCTATAATTCTATCCCTGATGGTTAAAATATTGAAATCCTCCATCCGAAGACCAGATTTAACTTCTTTCCAATGCAAAGGTGTAGAAACTGTTGCGCCAGGTTTAGGTCTTATACAATATGGGGCGGCTAATGTCTGCCCTCTCCTGTTTTGAAGGTAATCCAGGTATATCTTTCCATTGCGCTTGTCCACCTTTCTTTCCAAAGTAGTAAGTTCCGGTAGCTGGGCGCTTACCAAGTAGCAAAGCAATTTGGTAAAGTCCCTAGCTTCTTCATAAGTATATTGACCACCAAGAGGAATATAGATATGGAGTCCTCTTGATCCTGAAGTCTTGCAGAAGGATGTGATTCCTGCTGCATCATGAATGCCTTTGATGGCTTGGGCTACAGTGATGATATCTTCAAAAGTATTTACCGGAGAAGGATCCAAGTCAATAACTGTGTAGTCTGGTTGGTCAAGGTTGCCAATCCGGGAGCTCCAAGGGTTGATCTCGATACATCCCAAATTGGCCATATACAATAATGTTGCTTCATTTTGGCAAAGCAGGTATGCAATTTCCTTATTGGAAGATTCAGAAAAGACAGGAACACTTTCTATCCAGTGAGGAAAAATTCCTGTAGTGTCTTTTTGATAAAATGACTCCGCATGAATGCCATTAGGATGGCGGTGTAAATTTTGGGGCCTATCTATCAGATAAGGCATAAGGAATTCCGCCATGTGGAGATAATAATCCAAGACCTGGTATTTGGTGAAGCCTTCTTCAGGCCAATATACTTTTTCCAAGTTCGAGATAGGAACCTGTACTCCATCAACTTCCAGAAAAGATCCTGGATTTGGGGAAGAAATATCCTTTGCCATTTCAACATGCTTTTCTTTGGCTACCTCCTTGATTACTTTATCATGGCGAAGGGCCTTGAATACCGGATGCCGCATCATCCCTGCATTGGTCCAAGACGAAAATTTTACTTCACATATCAACACAGGCTTGAGCCAAACAGCATGCTTTCCTTTGAGATTAATAGCTTTTCCAAAAGGATTCTGCTTGATTTCCATTGGACGGAATTTGTGCAGCAACTCAATTTGCATTTCGCTAGTGAATCCTGAGCCACAGTTGCCGATATACTTAAGTTCTTCCTCTTCATATATCCCAAGGATCAAAGAGCCGAAGGGAGCACCTTCAGAGTGCGTATATCCGCAAATTATCGCTTCTTGACTCTCAAATGCTTTTATTTTTAACCAGTTGTCAGACCTTGAACCGGGATCATATGTAGAATTGGCTTTTTTTGCCAAAACACCTTCCAGTCCTGCTTCCACAGCTTTTTCATAATAAGTATCACCCCAGTCATTGACATGATCGCAATAATAAACTTTTGGAATATCTTCAATTAGCGGTGGGATCAATGACTTTCGGTCAAGTAATGGCAAGTGGATAATAGACTCCCCATTGAGGTATAGTAAATCAAAAACATAATACCGGATTTCACCAGCTGTCGATTCCTCATCGTAATGTTGAAGCCGCTGAAAATCTGGCAATCCATTTTCGTCTAAGATGACAATCTCACCATCTAAAATACCTTCATGAGGGATTTCACGCAGCGCCTCGTAGACAAGGCTGAACTTATTGTTGTACGAAATCCCGTTTCTGGAATACAGCTGCACCTTTCCCGCTTCAAAATGGGCCATCACCCTATAACCATCCCATTTGATCTCATATATCCAACCTGGCTTGCTAAAAGCCTGTTTGGCACTCATGGCAAGCATGGGTTTGAGCAGGTGCGCTACAGCAGGATTAGATATGGGTATTTCGTTTTCATTACTGAGAGGATCAAAGGCATTTGCGTCATAAATCAATGCAGTGGCATAAGCATCTTGCTTTTTGATGAGTAACCACTGTTGCTGGTCTCCTCCCCTTTGAGTCCGCACCAAGGCAAAAACCCCCTTGAGTCTTTTTCCGAAAAATTCGATTTTGAGATCTCCTTTTTCTAATTGCTGCTTCACTTCACCTGAAATTTCATAATATCCTGAATCCCAGATGGTCATAGTACCAGCACCATAGTTCCCTTTGGGAATTGTTCCATGGAAATTCAAATAGGCTACAGGATGATCTTCGGTCTGTACTGCCAGGCGTTTGTCCTTTGGATTCAATGATGGCCCTTTAGGCACAGCCCAACTTTTAAGTACACCGTCAATTTCCAACCTTAAATCAAAATGAAGATTTCTTGCCTGATGTCTCTGCACAACAAAGCGCGATTTTTCCCCTTTGGCAAGTCTTAGACCTGCTGGTTCAGGGGTTTTATTGAAATCACGTTTATTGATATATTCTTCAAGACTCATCAGGAAGCTTTTTTTCGTTTCTCCAAACTGGCTTTAAGTTGTGCGATGAGGTCTTTTGCTGGAGTAGGTTTCAAGTCATGTTTTTCTGCCTTCGGTTTATGACCCTTGGCTTTGTTTTCAATAATCTCCAAAAGCTGGTTGTTGTATACATCCTTATAGCTTTCAAAATCAAACTTTTCGGTGTATTGTTCGATCAAGGCCAAAGCCATATCCACCTCTTTCTTTGCGACTTTTGTATCCGGAAGATTCAGCGACGATGGATCACGGATTTCCTCTGCAAATCTGATCACATGAAGGACCAAAACATCTTTGTAGACGCCGATTAAAGAGAGATTTTCCTTTTGCCGCATGACAAAAGTGGCCAAACCCAATTTCTTGGTCTTTTTGAGGGCGTCTTTAAGAAGATTGTATGCTTTTCCTCCCTCCTTTTGCGGCTCAATAAAATATGGTTTTTTGAACAAGACCTCTGCAACCTCCTCCTCTTTGATAAAAGCTTCGATTTCCAGTGATCTGCTTTTTTTGATATTTGCCTGATCAAAATCCTCATCTTCAAGGACAATGTATGAATCGTCTTTTTTGAATCCTTTGACTATATCTTTCCATTCTACTTCTTCGCCTGTATTCTCATTGACCCGTTTGTACCTGATCCTTGCGTGGTCCTTGCTGTCAAGCATATCCAGATCAAGTCTTCTTTCCTCAGAAGCAGAATAAATTTTTATCGGGATAGTGACTAGTCCAAAATTGATGCTTCCATTCCAAATTGATCTCATATTGTGGTCATGTTAAAAGTGATGTATAAAAATCTTGAAAAGGAAATCCAAAGTTGTTCCAAAATGCAATCTGGACCCAAATCAAAAAAAATATAAAAGTTTGATGTAAAGCTTATTGGCTAGGCTCTAAGTCACCATAATGAATGGAGTTATCCAGATCCTTATCAAAGGCTTCAATAAAGGCGTTTTTCAAGACATTCAAAATAGTCGGACCAAGTTTCGTATCCGTACTGTTGGTATCTCCTTCAAATGGGATATTTGTTGCAAAGCGTTTTTTGGGTTGATTGCGAAAAACTTTAAAAGTCAATCCTACTAGTCCTTCCCAAGCCTTTCTCCAAATGGATGTATCTTCATTTTGGATATCAAGAATGTCAATATTTTCAAAAACAGGTTTTACATATCCTTTAAAACTCCCGTCTTTCATCGCAATTTCCGATGATAGGTAAAGTTCCCCTTCTTCAAATGTAAATTTTGCATAGGCGTCGGTAAAAGCATTGATGGCAGTAAGATCCATCTGATCCATTTCCAAGCTTAAGTCAAAGTCAGGGGTGGTTTTAAGGATATTGAGATCCACATTTCCTTCCAATCTCCCTTCGCCTATTGTCATGCCTGTAAGATAAACGTGAGCTGGAAGTGGTTGGTCACCTTCATTGATATTGCCCAGGTTGGCTCCTCTCAGCTCAAGATTTTTTACAAAAACATCTACTTGTGGGTTGCTTGATGGGTCCAGGTAATGCACTTCTCCATCATATATTTCAATCGTATTGATATTGAATGGCAGCAGTTCATCCAAAACTTCACCAAAATCCACCTCTTCTGCATCATCTACTTCTTCACCGTCAGTAATGAAATTCAGCACAGGTCTTTGTACTTTGATATCAGTGACCAACTTTCCCTTTACCAAAGACCTCCATTCCAGCCCTATAGCAAGAGAGGATGCTGCAAAAAAATAATCCTCATCACTTTGCCTGTCTCTCGCTTGAATAAGAATAGAATCAATAGAATATTCTCCTTTAAATAAGGCTATGTTGATATTTTCTATGCTTCCTTCATAGCCTTCCATTTTTGCCATGGCTTTATTCACCTGTCTCAGCACAATAGGTTCCAGTGCAAAGTGTAGCGCTATAAATAGCACTACCAAAACCAGCAAAGGAATCCAATATCTTTTCTTCATTCCAGCTCATTGATTGTTTCAACTTAACAGGCGCAAAGGACATGCCATGGACCAGACGGAGAATGGTAATGGCTGTATTGCGCAGGAATAATTGTCCTAAATCAAAGGATAATTTGGCCCTACAAAAACCTTCAAAGCTTTTGCTAAGACACGAGCATGGACACCACCGGGTGTGTCCATATGATCTCCGTCTATTTGGAATTCAGCCCCTTCGTAGTTTTCGATGGAACAGGCTGTACAACTAAATACCTGAACATATTCCATTTCATGCAAAGATTTATTAAAAAAGGAGAATGAAAGCTGAATCAGATCATCTAAACCTTTGGGATTGATAGCAATGACTTCAAATTTACCATCTTCCATATTTCCAGTGCTATTGACGATTGCACCTGTCCCATATCGGTCACCATTGGCGATAACCAGCATTTTACAGGATAATTCAACTGAGGTTTCCTCAATCGAAAGCTTGAAATTTTTGGGTTCAGTCGTAAAGATTTCTTTAAAAGAACTCTTCACATACCCAAGCATGCCTCTGGTCTCTTGTTCTTCAAAATTACGGATCAAGTTGGCATTGAAGCCAAAATCAGCAAGATGCAGACAAATTTCATCATCCATTTGAATTACATCCAGCTGCTTTTCTACACCTGATTCCATAGCTTTCCAGCAATCATCCATGTTGTCAATACCCAGACATTTGGCCAATCCATTTGCTGAGCCCAAAGGTATGATACACATGGTGATCGGCTGGTGCAGCAACAAAGAAGCAACCATGCGCACTGTACCATCCCCACCACCAACGACTACTATTGCAGGATTTTCTTTTTGGATGAGGACGTCAAGAGTCTGCAGATCATCTTCTCCAGTAGTCTCATGCACCAAAATTTCATATCCATTGAGGTGTTGTGCAATGCGTTCGATCAAGGTGGCTTTATCCCGGTTTTCATTACCTGAACCGGGATTAAGCACCGTAAGACAAATTCTTTTCATGATATATAGTGTTGGGATTTGGCGATGGTTAGCGCCTCATGGGTATCTTTTACAAAATTAAACTGGACTCCATCTACCTGTTCGACAATGGCATTAGCCCTATCATTATCCAAGTTGCGGACTATACGGATGAAAACAGAAATGACCCGATGGGGATAGCGTCTGATCACATCTGCATAAATTTCAGGATCATGCTGACCACTGTCTCCTATCAGGTAAAATTTCATTTCAGGAAAAAAATCCATAAGAAAGCAGATTTTGTCAAATTTATGGGAATGATCCCCACCACCTGATTTCCAGATGTTCTTGATATTGATATGTCTGTCCTTAAGCAAAATAGGACCTATGGGAATATCCCGATACATCAAAAAATCCTTGATCAGATCAAATAAAGACCAATCACTGCTAGACACATAGAAAACAGGATTTTCCCCATTTTCAGATAATTTTTGATAAAAATGGCTCACACCTGGAAAAGGCCTGCGTGTATATGCATTTTTAGATACTGAAAGCCAAAGTTTTTTGCCGATCATCGTGGAATGGGAAATCAAAACTGTATCATCGATATCAGAAATGATACCGACAGGTTTATGATATCGGATCACCTCCCTTTCTACCTGAATGCATTCCTGTATTTCCGATGGCTCCAGGATCTGGAACAAAGCAAGTTCCTTGGTTCCAAATTGCTTTCTTGAAGCATCAACTAGTAACTCAAACACCCCATCTTCATCTGTGGTGACTTGATGATTTTGGTTTTGGAAAGTGATCTGTACCAAAGCATAGGGAATACTGGCATTGGAGTATCTTCGGATGGTCGCAAGCATATTGAACAGCCAGTTGTTTTTGGCCTTTGGCCTGCCTTCTTTGTAAGGAGAAATCACCCTGCCCTTAAAAAAAACCTGCTGTTCATTTCCAAAGGCAACAAAAGGTTCCACCTTAATGATTTGTTTAGATCCAAAAAATCTCAAATATAAGCCCTTGATAAACCACCTCAGCTTTAAACTTCTTTTCATACCATCATTTGATTAAGCTTCTTTTCCCAGCCACTGCCATTTGGATTATTTAAATGATAAATTTATTGGGAAATATTCAACTAAAACTTCCCAAAAGCTATTCCACAAAAAATCCAAAGTTTAAAAAAAGCCTGAATAGATACTTCATAGAGCTTAAGGCGTTAAATGAAAAAAAATCCAATCATATAGTTGATTTTTTATTTCAAAAAGTTTTTCAATATAAAAATGGCAGTTTTAGAACGCTATTTTTATTTTTCCTTATTTTCATCTTATATTGCTGTATAAACTTTAAGTAAACCTTAACTCTTCAATCCGCACCAAACATGAAAAAACGCATTCTTCTCCCCCTAAAATCATACCCTTAAAGTGTTTAAAACACCATATTGACACCAGGTGATCCCAAACGACATATAGAATTATTAAGAGAAAATTTTTGAAAAAATAAAGTTCTATTTGATACATTTGTGATCGACTTCTACGGCTCATACAACAGCATTTTGACGCGTTGCCACCTAAATCTATGATTTCTGATGAATCTAAACTACAAGTACGACTACCATACAGCTTGCAAAAAAGTGATCCAAAAGGAGCTTGAAAAGCTAAATGTGCACTATACCTATGAAGGAATTTCGGAGGTAAAACTTCGCAAACAACTTTCTAAAAACCAGTTTGCGCAATTGCAGGAAACACTTCAGGAATATGGAATACACATCATTGACAACCCCAAAGAACTACTTGTTCAGAAAATAAAGGATTCAATTGTAGAAATGATCCACAAAGGAGAAGATCAGTCTATTTACAAAACATCAATTTTTCTTTCTGAAAAATTGGATTACAGCTATGGCTATCTTTCAAATGTGTTTTCTGAAGTGGCATTTACCACGATTGAAAACTATATCATTCTTCAAAAAATAGAATACGTAAAATACCTGCTCATGAAAGAAAATCTTTCACTGACTGAAATTGCTTACAAATTGAATTACAGCAGTGTGGCCCATCTGTCTAGTCAGTTCAAAAACAAAACTGGATTAACACCTTCATCTTTTCAACGTATCATGCAGCAGAGAAAGATAAAACAAGGTGAAGAAAAATAAAAAAAACGTCTAAGAACCACAAAAAATATATGAGCAACAAAACCATTAACCTGCTATTAGCTGACGATGATGAAGATGACAGACTGTTATTTAAGGATGCAATCGATAGCCTACAGATGAACACTCAGTTGGTCATGGTAAAAAACGGCCTTGAATTACTTGAATACCTGGAGTTGGAAGGAAGCGTGCTACCTGATATGATCTTCCTAGATCTTAACATGCCGGTCATGGGAGGATTTGAATGTCTTTCGCGTATAAGATCCAATCCGACACTTCAGAATCTTTCTGTTGCTATTTATTCCACCTCCTCTTCAAAAAAAGACATAGAAGAATCACTGATCAAAGGGGCCAATATTTATATCAACAAACCAAATGATTTTGGTGCATTGAAATCCCTTATGAAAAGGATCATTTGCACAAACTGGCAGTATATCAATTCAGGCTTTGACACTGATAGCTTTATACTCAGTCTATAAAAACCGAAATGCTGAGGGTAGAGCAAACGGAGAATTTACTCAAAGCCTCACTAGTGGGCTCTATCCTCATACTTTCCATCATTGCAGGATTTACTTTTTTCCAGTTTCGTGCTGTTGCTGACAGTCAGACATTAGTCACTGATTCCTATCAAAGACAAGCGCTCCTTCAGCATCTTCTATCAGCTCTTGATGAAGGTGAGATAAGTTCCAGGGCCTATATCCTTACTGAAGAGGTCCATTTTTTAAACAAATATCAAAACAGTAAAGCAGAAATTGATACAGTTCTCAACCTCCTAAACACAGAATACGCTGAAAATGGTGCAGTGCGGGAAAAATTCACCATTCTCAAGTATCTTGTTGGACAAAGGATTCAAAACATTGCTTTTAATCTTCAGCTTTTCGGAAGTGAAACTCCCAAAGGACAATATACCTCATCCGTAATCAAGGGAAATGAACTCCTTGAAGAAATCAAGGGAATCATCAATGAAATCTTGAGTTTCGAAAAAACAATTCTGAAAGAAAAAGAAACACTCAATACCAAAAAGAAAAACCAACAGCCGCTCTATATCCTGCTGACGGTTCTATTTTCATTATTAGTTTTTACCATCTCATATTTTGTCCTTATTGCTAATCTGAGACGAAGGATGAAATCTCTTCATAGACTGACCATCAACAATACCATTTTCAATGAAGTAGAGAAAATATCGGGTTCAAGTCATTGGTACTTTGATCGGTCTAAAAACACAGTTAAATTTTCAAACAACTTCATGAAGCTATTAGGCCATAACCCTGAAGTTTTTATTCCTACAGTATCAGGATTGCTTAGAACTGTAGTCCCACATGACAGGATGCTCGTCTTAAAAACCCTAAAAGGGTTGAGCAATTATGGTGAAATGAAGCAGCTCAAGGTCCGAATTAAAACCGCAACCGGAGAGATGAAAACATTGGTTATGGTCACTTGCCTGCTTCAAGATGAACATGGAAAGGACATCATCATTGGGGCACAAAAGGACATCACAGAAGAAAACACAGTCACTCAGGAATTATTCTCTGTCAATCAAGCTTTACAGATACAAAATAATTTCTTTAAAAATGCAGAAGAAATAGCAGAAACAGGAAGCTATTCTTACGTGTTCGCTACAGGAAAATCAGGGTTTTCAGACAATCTTTACAGGATTTTAGGACATGAGCCCAACAGCTTTCCAGGTTCTGCAGAGCGTCTTTTTAATACCATACATCCAGATGATTTACCCGAAATGTTTTATGATTTAGGACTGGAACAAAAAGTCGATCGTATATCCCAAGGATATTTCAGGATCATAGACAAAAATGGCAACATAAAATATCTGGCCAGCAGAAAAAAAATTCTCAACAAGGATACAAGTAAGACTCTGATTGTCACCTTTAAAGATGTCACTGAGGAGATCATGATCAGCAAACGGCTTGAAGACAAAAACCAGGAATTGAGCAATAGCATTGAAGAACTTGATTCTTTCAACCACATCGCCAGCCATGACTTGCAGGAACCTCTGAGAAAAATCCAGACATTTATTTCAAGACTAAAAGTCCAAAAAGAGCTTGAGGAGTCTCCTGTTGCCAAGGACTATATGGACAGGATCCAGAAAAGCTCAAACAGGATGCAAAAACTGATTTTAGACCTTTTGACCTTTTCAAGGATTTCAAAGGAAAACAAAAGTTTTGTCCGATGCCAGCTCTCCATAATTATTGATGAAGCTATACATGAAACAAAAGAAATGATTACAGAAAAGCAGGCAGCCATTCATTATGATAGTCTCCCTGAAGTGGAGGTAATTTCATTTCAGATACAGCAACTTTTTGTCAATTTAATCAGCAACTCACTGAAATATTGTAAAAATGATGTCACCCCACACATCACAATCAAACAAAGTCCTCTCACTACAAAAGACAGAATCAGGTTTAGTCTGCCAAAAGATGTATTTTATTATAAAATTGAATTTAAAGACAATGGGATTGGGTTTGAGCAGCAATATGCTGAAACCATTTTTATCTTATTTCAACGGCTTCATGACAAAAGCCAATACTCTGGAACAGGAATAGGTCTAGCAATATGCAAAAAGATCGTTGACAACCACAAAGGGTTCATTTATGCAGAAGGAAATCCAGGGCATGGATCAAAATTTTCGATTTTGCTACCAAAACCTATCTTAGAACCATTTCCAAATTGATAGGACTTTTAAGACTAACAGCAGCACATTTTTAAGAAAGGAAAATTTTTTTCCATATCCCCTGAGAATCAACACCCATTACCACCCTTAACCCAATCAAAACCCTGGTAGAAATTCTGAAACTTTTTCAAAAAACAATGTAATATCTCCATTTTATATACAACTAAATTTGTCTAAAACATTTTTCAAGATTTTATATCCTTAGTTGTAACGACTTGAAAAATGGATTCAGAGTCTTTCCGTTTTTTATCCACTACCAGATTCGCTAGCCATGTCAATACAAGTAGATCACTTGGGTATCAAACCCGCTATAGCTGATTGGATGAAGGAATTCTTCAGCAACAAGGACCATATTTTCACTTTTATGGAAGAATATGGTTCTCCAGTCAATGTTCACAATCCTGATATGTTCAGGCACAATGTGGAGGAAATGACAGGATTTTTCAAAAAATTCGATCTGCCTGTAAGAATCGTGTTGCCAAGAAATGCGTGTCAATTGAGTCGGTACAATGAAATTATTGCTGAACATCGCATCAACTCCCTCATCAGCAATACAGAGGAACTCTCCACATGCAACAGTCTGCATCAAGCTACATTTGCCTATCAGGAAAAGTGGACCGATGAAATGATGTATCAGACTGTTGAACATGGATTGATCGCGATTTTGGATAATGAAGAAGATGTTGAGCGGCTCAATAAAATAGCCAACAAACTGGAAATAGAAGCTAAAATCGGATTAAGGCTTTCAAAATTCATTTCAAAAGGCAACAACAAGAGCGTAAAGGCTTTTACACCAAATGAAGCTTACAACCTGATCAGTGAAAAATTCGGCATTGAACTCCCCTACTTGCAGTTTTGTGGCTTCCATATCCAAGTCAATGAATTTTGTATTTGGAAAAAAGCACAGGCTATCCGTCACACTTTGGTGATCACAGAACTGCTTCACAGACGAGGGTTCAAAACCAATTATATTGACATCGGGGATGTATTCCCTGTGAATTATGTAGCCCACCAAAAAGACTGGGACACGCTCCACAAAACCATTAAAAAAGAGGCCAAGGCCCAAGTTCCCTTTAAAGGCAAAACAAGTTTAGATAAAGAAGGGGAAGAAAACATACAATATCCATACTTCAATAAATTTCCTAAAGAGACATTTTTTGAAAAAATCATCATACAACCCTTTTCTGCACAAGAACTGTTGTTTCAGGCCATGAGATCTAGAGGTATCGAGCTCATCACGCAACCTAAAAGGGCACTTTTTGACCAAACTAGCCTTAGCCTAGCCGTTATCACAGATGTAAGGAAAGCAGACCAGGATCATTACCAGGTAACTATTGCAATGAGTCAGGATCAACTTGATAACTTTCAACAGCATTACAAAATGGAACCTTTATGCATCATGAAGGAAGAAAATGAACAAAAGCCTACTAAAGGCTACCTATTTGGCTTGAATAGTGATACAGCCAACGCTGAGACCAAATGGATGATTGATTTTCCCCAAATCCCAACAAAAGGAAGTTTAATCTGTTTTGTCAATACTTCAGGTCATGATTTCCAATCAAAAGGAAACGAAGGATTTGTCAAGGACATCTACATCATGGAAGATCAAAAACAGGAATGGATACACGAACCTGAAATTACCACTGCTTAAATGAATTGAAATTATAACTGTTCCTCAAAAAGGATGACTGCATTTGCGGCATCCTTTTTTTTTTCAATTTTTTGTTTATTGAATAAATGTTTCACAT
>DAIPZN010000095.1:0-17845 GCA_036782195.1 Cyclobacteriaceae bacterium
AAATTACTCCATCATCTTGAAAAATTGAGGCCTGAATTTTTAAGGCCATTTTTCCCTAAATGGTGGTGGTGGAGACGTTGTAGGGTGAATGTTCTCATTGTTTGTGACGGAGGATTAAATTTTGGTACAGGAGATTTTGGTCTTTCAGAATTTTTGACTGCTTTCAATCAACTAGAAGCAACTACCCTGGTTGATTATAGGCTCACACTTGCCCATAGGTCCTCACCCAACATGATCCAGAGTCCCAACCCTGTGGTAGTAAACCATCTTTCAAGTTTTAAATTTACTGATGTCAATTTGGATGGATTTGACCAAATATGGCTTTTTGGGATATTGCCTGCTGGGACTTCTATGCCATTGGAGATTCAGGAAAAGAATGCTTTGGAAGCTTATATGAATGGCGGAGGAGGCCTGTTTGCCACAGGAGATCATGGTGTGTTGGGGAATGACATGTGCGGAGACATCGTAAGAGTTCGAGATATGCGGTACTGGAGTTCACCACCAGATACTTCTGGAAATACAGACAGTATGAGTGGGAGGTTTAGGAATGATACCAATAGACCTGCTGCCGGTGACGCTACTTCTGTTTGGTTTGACAACCAATCAGATGAAATTCCTCAGACGATTGGTGTGAGGACTTTTGGAGGAGGTCTGCCACATCCACTTTTGTCTATCAGCCCAAGGCTGCGGGCATCTGGAATGATAGATGTTATGCCTGATCATCCCCATGAAGGAGAATGCAAGCCAGAAACATCCTTTACTGTGAATGGTGTTACTATTCCTACACAGAATATTGCTACCTCCTTTGTCCTTGGAGGAAGTACAACCCGTGGGGGAGGGGTAAGTAGCAAACAGCTGACTGTACCTCATAGTTTTCCCTCTATAGCTGTATGGGATGGAAGGCCAGCAAACGTAGGAAGAATCGTAGTGGATTCCACATGGCACCATTTTGTCAATATCAACTTGAATGGAGTGGGATCAACCATAGACAGACCAGGACTACAACCTGGATTACAACCTGCTGATTTTATTGCCATTCGTCAATATTTCATGAATATTGCCACTTGGATGACAAGAAGGAAGTTCTTGCTGTGTTGGAGACCTTGGGTTCTTTTTGACTTATTTAGAAACTCACAGATTATTGAAGCCAATTTGGATAGACCTAATTTGTCCAAAAATGAAATCTCACTTGCCGAGCTAGGGAATATAGGAGGCCTTGCAGAGGAAATATTGGCTTCTAAGTTCAACCCTGCGTTTGCCAGAACATTCTTTTTAGATTTAATAGAAGATTATAACCAGGAACTTGCAGAGATGCTTAATGTGTGGAAACCAGAGCATGTGGGCAAATCCAAAAAGACAAGAGCAAAAGATGAATATTATCAAAATTGGATAAATCTTGATTTGATGTTCCATACTGCTATAGGTGCAGGTTTTGTGGCATTGAGGGATGACAATTTGATTTCTTCAGAGGAAACAGATGAAAAAGCCTTGACAAATCTTGCAGAAGTCTTTATCAAAGGGATGGATTATGGTTTTGCTAGATCTGGAGAGAATTTTAGACAATCACTGGATGCTTTCAACTCACTATTTAGAAAACGTCGATAATTTTTAAACAGCGTGTATGTTCCAGTTGCCTTGAAAAACTTAACGACAATCAAAAACAAATGCATGTGTTTTTGGTAGCATAAACTTTTTCAGCAACTGAACATGCACGCAATTCTTGCTTTATCTTACCTTTAAGGAGTTAGTTTACAAAGTAAATTTAGGATGTATATTCGGATGAGTTTCCTCTAAAAGCAGGCAAAAATTAGATGGTCCCAATCCATTTGGTAGTTTTATGGAACCACATAAAAATTCTTCCAATTCAAATAGATTATTTAACTTAAGTATTTAAAGTTGCAAAAAGGTTGAGAAATTAGAAGCCAAGATGACCCCTAAACAAGAAGAAAGATTACGAAACAAGATCAAAAAAATCAAAGCTGCATTGGCTGCAGATAAGAGATCTTGGGGAGGATACTACCATGATGGACAAGGGCTTCGGTATGAGCTCCCTTCCCTTTACCTTCGGTTGAAAGATTATACAGGAGGCTTGAGGTACATGAATTGGTTCAACAAAAATTTTCCAGAGGACGTAGGTTTTCCGGACTTTTTGTTCGAGTGGACAATTATACTTTTTAAAACCGGTAGGCTTGAAGAAGCCGAGAGGAAGGCTTTCCAGACTTTCACACTGAACACCTATATTTTTGATAAATTCTTTGGCCGAGCCATCACTCCATTAGAAAAACATGAATTCTCCGGAACGGAATCAGCAGAATTTGCCATTGAACATTTTGGATACTCCTGTGAGCAGGAATCTTTTTGGGATTTTGGAGCATGGCTGTCCACATTTATCGATTCAGCAAAATTTAAAGCTACAGCAAATAGATTCATTGATATTCAAATCAAACTGAAAGATGAAAAAAACTTCAAAAAGAGAGTAAACCTAATTAGAGAAGCTGATCAATTGGAAAAGGAATTTTGATAAAACGATTCTAAAACATTCTTAAAGCGTAGTCTTGATCAATTTTTAGTAAATTCACCCTTCATCTTTAAAAACCTATACCTTCAATGAACCTTGACCGGAGATATCCCATCGGCAGATTTGTGCTGCCCCTAGAATTCACAACAGATACTATAGACCGCCTGATTGGCGAAATCGCCGCTTTTCCTGCCTTGCTTCGTGCTGAGGTAGCCAAACTGGATGAGATCGGCATCGATACACCATACAGGGAAGGAGGTTGGACAGTCAGGCAGGTGGTACACCATTGTGCCGATAGCCATATGAACAGCTTTGTCCGCTGCAAGCTGGCACTTACCGAGGACAATCCAACAATTAAAGGATACGATGAAGCAGCCTGGGCTTTGCTTCCTGATGTTGCCCAGGTACCTGTTGAAGCCAGTCTGCAATTACTTGAAAGTCTGCATGCCAGATGGGTAATGTTGCTGAAGCACCTGGGTGAGGAGGAACTTGCCAGGACCTTTTTCCATCCTGAAAAACAAAAAGCGATCCGTCTGGATGAAACCATTGCACTCTACGCCTGGCACGGCAAGCACCACCTAGGGCATGTGCAGCTGGTGAGCGGGGCTTTGGGTTGATCAATATTATTTTTTATTAAGGGACTGCCTTTCACAAAGGGCAGTTTTTTTTTGTCCAAACCAGTTGTTCCAAAAGCTTTGGAGATGTAGGAGGGGATTTGTTCCCGTAGGGACGGCAGACTTTATTTCAGGAAATGGTGAGCAAGGTTCAAAAACATCGGCTTTGTTCTAGCGAGAGCAAAATGCCGTCAGTCCCTCTGGAACTTGTTTTTTAGGAATGAACGTTATCCGTGGGTTAAAACCCACGGCTAGTATATCGCTCGTGCCTCTGGCACTATGGTGTATTTGTGGGGATTTAATATCTCCTCATTCTGATAGTTTGCGGGAATACTTAATAAATGGAAAGTCCCGTAGGGATGGACGAAATCATAGCCACGGGTTTCAACCCGTGGATCAGATCAGTAAACGGATCAAAAGTCCTGTAGGGACGGCCTATAGGTTAGGCCCCCTTCCTATGACACCGGATTGTTAAAAGATCCTCCATTTGGATATGGATACAAATCATCGTGGTTCCCATACAATTTCAATAGGATTTAATTTTGCTTTTTCCTATTTTCACAAATTGAGACAATAGAACCCCTTATGAAAAAAAAACTTTTACTTAACGTGTTGATGCTCCTGTTCAGCGGCATTGCAGCACAGGCGCAGGAAGCCCTTTTCCGGGCTCAGCAGATCGTGTCGCCTGAGATCCACAACAACAGTACCGTTACCTTTCGCCTCCATGCCCCCGAGGCCAAAGCCGTCCAGGTGACCGGTGATTTTCTTCCCACCGTCAAAATTGACTCTCCCATGGGTCAGGTTGACGGTCCGGGTAAGGCAGAATTGAAAAAAGGTGCAAACGGTGTGTGGGAACTGACCACGGAACCGCTGAAGCCTGAACTGTACAGTTACTCCTTTATCATTGACGGCTTCACCACCACCGATCCGGCCAATCCTTTTTTGATCCGCGATGTGGCTTCCGTTACCAATGTCTTCATCATCGGCGGGGGACATGCGGACTACTTCAAGGTCCAGGATGTACCGCACGGCACAGTGGCCAGACGCTGGTACGATTCTCCCGGTCTCGGTATGGACCGCAGGATCACCATTTATACCCCACCGGGTTATGAATCAGGCAAGGACACTTATCCGGTGCTTTACCTGCTGCATGGCGCAGGAGGGGATGAGGAGGCCTGGATCAACCTGGGCAGGACTTCCCAGATCCTTGACAACCTGATCGCATCCGGTAAGGCCAAGCCTATGATCGTCGTGATGCCCAACGGCAACGTCATCCAGGATGCCGCGCCTGGGGAAGGTCATGAAGGTTTTTACAAACCGCAGTTTATGGTCCCCAAAACCATGGACGGTACCTATGAAGCCAATTTCATGGACATCGTCAAATTTGTGGAAAGCAATTACAGGGTCAAGGCTGACAAAGCCAACAGGGCAATTGCCGGGCTCTCCATGGGTGGGTTCCACACGCTGCATATTTCCCGCTATTATCCCAACACCTTTGATTATATAGGCTTGTATTCTGCGGCCATTATGCCCAGAGAGGACGCCACCGGCAAAGTCTACAGCGACTTTGACAGCACGCTGAAAAAGCAGATGCAGAACGGCTACAAGCTCTATTGGATTGCCATCGGCAAGACCGATTTCCTCTATAAAGCCAATGTAGAGTACCGCGAAAAGCTTGACAACATGGGCATGAAGTACGAGTATGAGGAAAGCGAAGGAGGCCATACCTGGAGAAACTGGCGCGTATACCTGACCCAATTTGCGCCTAGGCTGTTTCAATAACCATTTTTAAACCCAACATACCATGAAAAGACTCAACATCATGCTAGGGCTGCTCCTGCTATTGGGCAATGTCGCCAAGGCCCAGGAAATCAGTGCCATGCAGGCGCCCAAGGTGGTCTCTCCCGAAGTGGGCCCAGACAATTCAGTAACCTTTAGGGTACTCTCCGAAAATGCCAATACAGTGGCCATCAACGGCAGCTGGATGGGCTTCGGACAGACCCTGCCCCTGACCAAAGGGGAACAAGGGGTGTGGTCGATCAAGATCGATCCGCTGCCCACTTCCATGTACCATTACAACTTCTTCATCGACGGTGTGGCGGCCATAGACCCTACCAATCCCCATGCCCTGCGTGACGGGACCCGCTATGCCAGCATGCTGATGGTACCCGGAAAAGGGGCCGACATGTTCCAGGTCAACGAGGTTCCTCATGGCAACCTTTCACAAGTCTGGTACAACTCCGCTTCTCTCAAGTCCCAAAGGAGGATGTATGTCTATACCCCTCCGGGTTACGAGTCCTCCAATGAAAAATATCCCGTACTCTATCTGCTGCATGGCGGGGGAGGAGACGAGGACGCCTGGACTTCTTTGGGCCGCGCCAATTACATCCTGGACAACCTCATCGCCTCTGGCAAGGCAAAACCCATGCTGGTGGTAATGACCAACGGCAATGCCTACCAAACTTCTTCACTGAGACAGGTGCCTGGGCTTCCACCGATCACGAGGGAAAACTCGGCACAGTTTCAAGGGCAGTTTGAAAAAAGCCTGGTCGAAGATGTGATTCCCTACATCGAGAAAAACTACCGGGTGAAAGCCGACAAAGGCAGCAGGGCAATTTCAGGTCTGTCAATGGGTGGTATGCATACCATCAATGCCTCCTTGTCCTATCCCGATACCTTTGGCTATATCGGGGTGATGAGCAGCGGTATCTTCAACCAAAATGCCGACATGGCGGATCTTGAAAAGAAATTCACAGCGCTGAAAAACAGCGGGGTCAAAAAGTATTGGGTGGCTTGTGGCAAGGATGATTTTGTGATGGAGTCCAACAAGACCCTGCTCAAACTGCTGGACAAGTCGGGACTTCAGCATGAATATTACGAAAACGAAGGCGGACATACTTGGGCCAACTGGAGAACTTACCTTTCCATGTTTGCGCCGATGTTGTTTTGACCGTTCCTTTTTTTAAAACAAATGACGCAGCCGGGTTTCCGGCTGCGTTTTTTTATTGCCGATCCCCAAAAAAACTAACAGAGCTGCTATAAAAATGCCTATTTTTTCATCAGACTCAATAACCTATCCATGCCTGACACTCCCTACTTGAAAACCTTCTTTTCTTCCGCCTTCAAAACCTGTGTGGTTTTGTGCTTTTGCTGTCACTTTGCCTCGCCTGGCCAAGCCCAAACCCAATGGGCTGACAGTGTGCTGTGGTGGAAGGCCAACAACCTCAGGGTCATCCAGACCAACCTGCCAGCCTATGAGGCTGCCACATTGGATGCGGACGAACTGGTCGCTGACCTTATCGGGTTCTCTGCCAATACATTGATCATCAATGCCGGCGGGATCATGGCTTTTTATCCTACAAAGCTGGAATACCATTATGTCAACCCTTACATGAAGGAAAACATGCTTCGGGACGTCATAGCCAAATGCCATGCAAACGGCATCAGGGTAATGGTCCGGTTTGATTTCAGCAGGGCACACAAGAGCGTTTTTGAAAAACATCCGGACTGGTTTTACATCTCGCCGGAAGGGGAGCGGATTACCAATGAGGAGCTTTATACGGTCTCCATCAATGCCCCTTATGAGCAGGAGCAGCTATTCAATATTGTGGGAGAGGTGATAGACCTTTATCCTGTGGATGGGATCTTCATCAACATGCCCGGCTACCAGACACGCAATCCCTACATCGGCAAGTATTATGGAATTGACCAGAATCCCTATGACAGAAAACGCTTTGCCGAATTCAGCGGGGAAATGGAACTGCCCAAGGTGGAAGACCGCAATGATCCTGTTTTCCTGAAATATGAGGAGTTCAAAAAATTCACGGCAGATGACATCATCAGAAGGCTGAATCAGCTGGTAAAGGCCAAAAACAGGCAGATTGCCATCTGTACCTATTCGGAAAACCATGTGGACATCATCCGACATGAATCCCAGACCAATTCCCTGCCTTATTGGCCCTACAATGCCACCGATAATGTGAACAACACCCGCCATTCCTATCCGGACCACATCGTCAGCAATGCCAGCATCCAGCAGATCTCCTTCCAGTCGAGATACAATGCCGTAGAACCTGAGGAAGTGGCCATCAGGCTGTATGAAAACATGGCCAACGGTTCCGGTTTGGATATGAGTATCATGGGTGATTTCAGGGATTATGAGGATGAGCGCAATTTTGAGGTATTCCGGAAGGTCTATGCGTTGCACAAAAAGTATGAACCCTACTTCGGCAAGTATACCTCACCCGCCAAAGTAGCCGTCATTGCACCGGGTTCATGGCCATCCGGAGATGCAGCCCAGGAATACAGGGGCATACAGCTGATGCTGAAAGAAGCGCATATCCAATATGACATCATCGAAAACAGCCAGGTGGGCCACCGTGAGAAAGCACTGGAGCAATACAAGGTGGTCATCCTGCCGGAGATCACCCATCTGGATGCGGGATCCTTGGAGACGCTTGGCCGGCTGACCGATAGAGGCGTCAATCTGATCGCCACCAACAGGTCCCTTTCCGAACACCCGGAAACGCTGAGGAAGCTGTTTGGTGTGACAGGCGGAAATTCCATGCACGATGGTGCAGGCTATTATGTGCAGCCGAAAGACAAATCCCTTTTCAGTAGATTTGAAAAGCAGGACCTTCTGTTCTGGAAGTTCAATCTTGGCCTGATGGAATTCGGCGAAGCGGATGAGGTCCAAGTGCCTATCCTTACGCCTGGCATTCCCGGCCCTCCCGAAATCATCGGCGGGCATGAGCCTACCGGGCATTATGCGGTCGGGATCAAAAAGCATCCAAGTGCCAAGGCCGTATTGATGCCTGTAAATCTCGGGAAACTTTATTTTCTCCACGGCTATGAGCAGCACAAGAACCTGCTTTTGGACTTGTTGGAGCATCTTTATCCCGAAGTAGGGGAGTTGCTGAAGACGGATGCCCATCCCCGCGTGGAAGCAGTGCTGCAGCATTTTGGGATGAATAGGCCTGAAGATTATGGCAAAAACGCTGACCATGGCATGATCCTGCACCTGGTCAACCTTACCGGATTCAGTGGCAATACCTATTTTGAACCTTTACCTGTGCACGGTGCTGCATATGATATACAGACCGGTTTCAGGCCGTCAAGAGTATGGGGCATGGCTACCGGGAAAGAAATCCCGTTCACCTATCAGAACCAAAGGCTGAAGTTCACGGTCGACAGGCTGACGGATTACGAAGCGGTAGTTATCGAACGTTAGGTCATGCAATGGCCGGCATGACTGTCATTCAGCTGATGCGCCAAATGATTTATACCTCAACTATGGCTTTGATCACACCGCTCTCAGGATTTAGGAGTTCAGGCAATGCCACTGGTAAATCCTCAAATCCTATCCGGTGCGTGATCCACAGGTCAGTGTTGAGGCTACCTGCTTCCATCAGTGTGATGATTTCATCAAAATCCGCTCCCAGGGAGTTTCTGCTCGCCATCAAGGTGATTTCTTTTTTGTGGAAAAGCGGGTCAAAGAAGCTGAAGTCACCTTGGAAAAGCCCGATAAAGACGATGGTGCCTCCGTGTGAGACGTATTCCAGTGTCTTTTTCATCGAATGTACATTGCCGGTAGCGTCAAGGATAACCGTGGGGAGGTCGCCGTCAAAAGCCTTTCTGATTTCAGCTGTTGTATCCCCTACGCCGGCGTTGATTTCAGCCTTTAAGTTTAGGTGCCTCCCGCAGAAGCGCAAGCGGTCCTCATTGACGTCCATCACGGCCAATTGGGAAGTCTTCAGTCCGGCAAACTGAAGCGTGGCCAATCCTATAGGTCCGGCTCCGATGACCAGGACTTTGTCTGATCCGCTCATCTTGGACCTGTTGACGGCATGGCAGCCGATGCTCAGCGGTTCGATCAGCGCAAGCTGTTCGTAAGACAATTTTGAAGACGGGTGAAGGTATCTGGCTGGGATGCAAAATGACTCCCGCATGCCGCCGTCCTGATGCACGCCAAACACAGAGAGGTTTTCACCGCAGTTGGTTTTACCCATCCGTACCGCCTGATCAGTGCCGGCATTGAAGTAGGGTTCAACGGCGCACTTGTCCCCGGTTTTGAGATGGGTGACAGCTTCTCCTATTGCCAAGACCTCAACGCCTAACTCGTGTCCAAGTACGCGTGGATAGGAGAAAAAAGGCTGATTGCCTTCAAAAGCGTGGTAGTCAGTTCCACAGATGCCTATCCGGTGCACTCTGACAAGGGCCTCATCCTGTTTGGGTGAAGCGGGGTAGGGTGTATCGGTGTGTTCAAGTTGTCCGGGAGCTTGCAGGATTATGGTTTTCATAGGTTTGTATTCAATGTAAATCTTTTTTATGGATATTGTTGACAGGGCCCTCGATTTTGCGGTCCAAATGGACATATCCGCCGTCTACATGGACAAATTGACCTGTAGTGTGTGCTGATGCTTCGGAGGCAAGGAAAAGGATCATATTGGCAATTTCCCCGGGCGTAGTCATCCGGTTGCCGAGGGGGATCTTGGAGGTGATTTTGTGGAGTTCCTGCTGTGGGTCCTGAAAGGTCCCAAGCCAGTCCTCATAAGCCGGGGTCCAGCTTTCGGCTACCACCACGGCATTGACCCTGATCCCGTCGGAAAGCAGGTCTACGGCCCATTCCCGGGTCAGGGCGAGCACGCCGCCTTTGGAGGCCGCATAGCCGGAGGTTGCGCCTTGGCCGGTCATGGCGACTTTTGAGGCGATGTTGATGATGTTTCCTTTGGAAGCTTTCAAATAGGGTAGCGCATACTTGGTCATGAGGAAATAACTGACAAGGTTCAGCCGGAGCGAATCCATGAATTCCTCGGCAGTACTGTCCAGTCCTATGCCGTCGTTGACCCCGACATTGTTGACCAATACATCTATCCGTCCGTACTTCTCGAAGATCTTCCCGATTGCTGACCTGCAGCTATCCGGATCCCTCAGGTCGGTCTGCACAAAAATCGCATCTGTGCCTTCAGCCTGAAGGGCAGCACAGCTTTCATGTCCCCTGTTGTTTCGGTCAACAATAGCGGGGATTGCTCCTTCCTTTGCAATATGCCTGACCAGTGTCTCTCCTATGCTTCCTTTTTTACCGGCCCCGCCGGTCACCACTACCACCTTGTTGTGAAGATTCAAATCCATACTTTCGTTTTTTCTTGCTTTAGGCATTGAGGACCATGCCCAAAAGTAGGCAGGAATATCCTCCAAGGCTTCTCAATTGCTGTTTTTTTAAGAGGGATCAATTTGGGATGAATTCATAAACCCCGCCTTTTTGGGTAGGCAGATCATAGCGGTGGATGGAGGGCAGTGAGAGTAGCTGGAGATTGGCTTCAGTTGAGATCACCGGCTGTTGGGTTTTTTCCACCCTGAAAAAAGGATTGGGATTCTCTCCCTTGGCAGCGGTCAAACCTTTTCCTTTGACTAGTTTCAGCTTGTTGGGTGTGCCGATCCTGAGGTTGCCGCCTAAGTTTGACTTGATGATGGCTTTCTTGACCAAGCCGTTTTCCCATTCCAGGGCTACGACCTCAAAACCACCCATGGCCAGAAGCCCCTTTACGGTACCCTGCTGCCATACATCCGGCAAAGCAGGAAGCAAGTGTACTTCCCCGTTTGCACTTTGGACCAGCATTTCGGCAATGCCCGATGTGCAGCCGAAGTTGCCGTCAATCTGGAACGGCGGGTGTGCATCAAAGAGGTTGTTGTACGATCCCCCTCCCTCTCCACGACCGGATCTGACTGGTGAGAGCTGGTTCTGGATCAGCATGTAGGCATGGTTGCCATCGAGCATCCTTGCCCACCAGTTGACTTTCCATCCCATGCTCCAGCCGGTAGAGATATCTCCCCTGTGGATCAAGGTAGTCTTGGAGGCGCTATGGAGCTCCGGCGTCCTGAAAGGGGATATCTGGTTGGAAGGGTAGAGGCCATAAAGATGCGAGATGTGGCGGTGTTTGTCTTCGGGACTGTCAATGTCCTCCAGCCACTCCTGAAGCTGTCCGTGACGGCCGATGTGCATTGGCGGCAACCTGTCCCTGTAAGCCATAAGCGAATCCGCAAAGGATTTGTCTTTGCCCAAAATTCCCGCGGCACGGATTGTGGAACTGAACACATCGAAAACGATCTGGTTGTCCATAGTCGTTCCTGCATCTATGGAAGTGCCTTGATGTGCCTCAGGGGCATTTTCGGGTGAGGTACCCGGATTCACCACAAGCCACTTTTTGTCCGGGTGCTCCACCAGGAAATCCTTGTAGAAGGTTGCAGCTCCTTTCAGTACGGGATAGACTCTCTCCAAAAACTTCCTGTCTCCGGTGTAGAGGTAATGTTCCCAGAGGTGTTGGCTTGTCCAGCCGCCCCCGCCGTTCCAGATCCCCCAGAAAATCGCATCCACCGGTCCGGTGATCCTCCAGATGTCCGTGTTGTGGTGGGCCATCCAGCCCCTAGCCCCGTACATGGTTTTGGCTGTTTCCTGGCCTGCTTCCGCAAGTTCTTCCACCATGGTCAGGAAGGGTTCATGCAGTTCCGAGAGATTTGTCTTTTCTGCAGGCCAATAGTTCATCTGCGCATTGATGTTGATGGTGTATTTGCTGTCCCAAGGTGGGTTCAGTTTGTCATTCCAGATGCCTTGAAGGTTTGCAGGTTGGCCGCCGGGCTGTGAAGAGGAGATGAGCAGGTATCTTCCGTATTGGAAGTAAAGCGACACCAGTTCCGGATCATTGCCTGTTTTGAAGTTGCGCAGCCGTACGTCCGTAGGGTTTTGGGCTTCATCTGTTGTGCCGAGGTCCAGACTTACCCTGTCGAATAATTTCCTGTAAGCAGCCATGTGCCCTTTTTTGATGGCGGCAAAGTCCTTGGATGCGGCCTTGCTGAGGTAGTCGTATACCCTTTGGTTTTCGTCGCCGCTGATGTCCAGGTAGTTGTTGAAATTGGTAGCAATGGAAATCAGGATCAGTGCCGAATCTGCATTTTTGACCACAATGGTGGAATCCGTGCTGTTGATCTGTCCTCCATCCGGATTTATTCTGGCAACCCCTTTGAATCTTACCAGTCCCTTCACCCCCTCATGGTCAGAAGTGGTGCCCGAGAGCACCAGTTCCCTGTCGGAGGTGGAAATGTCGTGTTTCTGATGCGGGGTGGTAAAAGAAGCGGCGAAGGAAAGACTTCCAGGCTTGTCTGCACTGAGGCGGATGGCAATGACCCTATCGGGAAAGGAGGCGAGTACCTCTCGGGTATAGGTGACGTCTCCCTTTTTGTAGCGGGTCGTTGCCACGGCATCCGCAATGTCCAGTTCCCGGTAGTAGTCCTGTACTGCATCATGGCCATCAAAATGCAGGAGCAGGTTGCCAAAAGGCTGGAACATCTGCCCGTTGGATTTTTTGGTCTGTATGCTTTTGGCGGCTAAGCTTTCGGCTTCTTTGTGCTTCCCTTCGAAAATCAACCTTCGGATTTCCGGTAATGCGGCCAATGCATCAGGATTGTCGTTTCTGTTTGGGCTTCCCGACCAGATGGTGTGCTCGTTGAGTTGGATGGTCTCGGTCGCCACATTGCCAAAGACCATGGCACCGAGCCTGCCGTTTCCTACCGGAAGGGCATTCTCCCAGGTGGTTCCCGAAGGCTGATCATACCAAAGCTTAAGTGGGTTGTTTTGGGAATATGCTGTTAAAGCACTGATTGTGCTTAGGCAAAAGATCAATGTTAACTTCTTCATAGTTAATTATCGGTGTGGGATAAAATGTTGCTCCCTTTAAAAGAAATTAATACAAGTTATCAATCAAACCTGTAAAGTGTATTAAAAACACTTAAAATAATTTAAACGGTATTCCTGTATTTTTCAAGACCACTATAGAATAGCAACTTCATTTTTTTTTAGAAAAAAAACCACATCCGGAGGCGGATGTGGTTTTTTGTCAAGTTGAAGAACTTATCTGAATCCTTTGTTGATGTCGCGAAGAATTTCAGGGCCGGGGCAGAGTTCTTTTTCAGTCAGTTTATTAAGTGGGGTGCTGCTAGTGTTCAAGGTACCATGGAGGTCTTTCCAGTCAGTGTTCACATACAGCAGGCCTGTAAGGATTTCCTGTTTTGCTCTTGCTTTCTGCAATGCATTGACAACTGATATTCTATCTTCAGGATTCCAGTCAGTAGCCAACTTGTTTAGCTGAATCAATGAGCCGTCATGCATAGCCACACGTGTTGATTTTCCCTTTTCATAATCTGTTTTGATCTCTGGCATTTCTGGCACAAAGTCCAAAGCAGATGTTGCCTCAATATGTTGTCTTACATAATCATAAGATTTGGTTGATCCGGGATTATTGTTGAAAGTCACGCATGGAGAAATGACATTCAGCAGTGCAAATCCTTTATGCTTGATAGCAGCTTTGATCAGTGGTACCAATTGTTGTTTGTCACCGCTGAAGCTTTGGGCCACAAAAGAAGCGCCCAATTCTATGGCCATGCTTGACAGGTCAATAGCCTGAAATGGATTTACAGAGCCTGCCTTGCTGACAGAACCTTGGTCTGCAGTGGCCGAATCCTGACCTTTGGTAAGGCCATAGCAGCCGTTGTTCATGACAATGTAAGTCATGTTGATATTCCGTCGGATTGCATGGACGAATTGCCCCATACCAATTGAGGCTGTATCACCATCCCCTGACACCCCAAAGTACACCATGTCCTTATTTGCCATGGCAGCACCAGTAGCAACAGAAGGCATTCGGCCATGGACAGAATTGAAGCCATGTGAATTGCCAAGGAAATAAGTAGGTGTTTTGGATGAGCAGCCTATACCTGAGATTTTGGCTACTTTATGCGGCTCGATTGAAAGTTCGAAGCAGGCTTGCACAATGGCTGCACTGATGCTGTCATGTCCACAACCTGCACAAAGGGTAGACAGGGGACCTTCATATTCCTTTTGTGTGTAGCCGATTTTATTTTTAGGAAGTCGTGGATGCTTAAATTGCGGTTTGAGATAGCTCATGGTCTTGTGCAGTTTCTTGGGATAGGAATTGTTGTATTTGATTGGTAATGGCATCGGCAGTGATGGGCATGCCATCATAGTTCAACACCGAAATAAGTTTGGCAGGATTTGTTTCCAATTCTAGCATGAGCATGCTGCGCATTTGCGCATCTCTATTTTGCTCGATGACAAAAACAATCCTATGGGAAGCTATAAAATCTGCCACTTCCTCCCCAAATGGGAAAGCTTTGATTCTGATGGCATCTACAAGAATGCCATTTTGCAAAAGCAAGTCTTTTGCTTCTTCAGAAGAGAATGTGGAAGTACCGAAGAAAAGCATGCCTATCTCACTTTGGCTTCGGTTTTGGTAAAGTTGTGCTGCTGGGACAGTTTGCTTGGCAGTTTCCCATTTCTTCATCAGGCGGTCCATGTTTCTTTTGTATGCTGCACCATCTTCTGTGTATGCAGCATATTCGTCTCTGGATGTTCCCCTTGTGAAAAACGCTCCTTTTGTTGGATGGGTACCTGGATAGGTTCTATAAGGGATGCCATCACCGTCTACATCCAGGTATCTTCCAAACCTACCCATACTTTCCAAATCTTCTGCTGAAAGAACTTTTCCTCTATTGAAGGCTCTATTTTCTTCCCAGGCAAATTCATCGGAAATGTGGTCATTCATACCTAAGTCTAGATCTGTCATGATCAAAACCGGTGTCTGAAGATATTCTGCCAAGTCAAAGCTAATTGCAGTAAGTTCAAAGCATTCTTTAGGGGTAGCAGGAAGCAACAGAATATGTCTGGTGTCTCCATGTGAAGCATATGCAGCTAGGAGTAAATCCGACTGCTGGGTACGGGTGGGCATTCCTGTACTAGGACCAGCCCGCTGTACATCTACCAGCACTGCTGGCACCTCGGCAAAGTAAGCCAACCCCAGAAACTCATTCATCAGCGATACTCCTGGTCCGCTAGTGGCTGTAAATGCCCTTGCACCATTCCAATTGGCTCCGATGACCATTCCCATAGCAGCCAATTCATCTTCTGCTTGTACTATGGCAAAGTTCCGCTCACCTGTAACTTCGTCAATACGATATTCTTCTGCGTATTTTTCAAATGCTTCAGCCACAGATGTAGATGGCGTGATGGGATACCATGCCATGACTGTTGCCCCTCCATATACTGCACCTAATCCACAAGCAGTGTTGCCGTCTACTAGGATTTTGTTTTGAAGCAGGTTCCTGCTTTCTAGGTGGAAAGGTAAAGGATATGCATAATGCTGTTCTACATAATCCATTCCCAGTTTTAGTGCTTCAAAATTGGACGAAATGAGTTGGGCTTTGCCTTCAAACTGTTCTGAAATCAAATCTTGAATGGCATTGAGATCCATGTTCAGCAGCTTGACCAATGCACCCACATAGATGATGTTTTTGAGCAGCTGTCGCTTTCTTGGATCTGAAAATGCTGCATTGGCCAGTTCCATCATAGGAATACCGAGGTAGTGAATGTCAGGCCTCAGGTATTGTTCAGGCAATAGTTTGGTACTGTCATACATAAAGTATCCCCCTGGTTTGACGTTTTTAACATCCTGGGGCATACTTTGGGGGTTCACACTTACCATCAGGTCTATTCCTTCCCTGCGGCCTAAGTACCCTTTTTCGCTGACTCTCACTTCGTACCAGGTGGGTAGCCCCTGAATATTGGAAGGGAATATGTTTTTGGGGGTTACCGGAATGCCCATCCTAAAGATGGTCTTGGCAAAGAGGTAATTGGCACTCGCGGATCCGGTGCCGTTGACATTGGCAAACCGGACTATAAAATCATTGACGGATACACTCATTTGGCTATCGAGGGGAGACTGTTACACATTTGATTTGCTTTGGTGACACTGTAAAAGTACTTCTGCATGTCCCAAGCTGAAGTGGGACACCTTTCGGCACATAGTCCACAGTGAAGGCAGACATCTTCATCTTTGACCAATACCTTACCTGTTTTGAGATCCGGAGAGACAAATATGGCTTGATGGAGATTTTCTGCGGGAACCAAAAGCTTTTGCCTCAATTCAGGTTCTTCTGCATTTTCAGTAAAGGTGATACAGGAAGTAGGGCACACATCCATGCAGGCATCACATTCTATACAGCGGTCTGCTGAGAACACTGTCTGTACATCGCAATTAAGGCAGCGTTGGGTTTCTTTGTAGGCGACCATTTGGTCATAGCCAAGTTCAACTTCTTTTTTGCGGTCCTTGAGTGTTATGGATTTTTCAGCTTGAGGCACCAGATATCTATGGTCTGTAGCTATTCCGCTGTCATAGCTCCATTCATGGATGCCCATCTTTTGGCTTACCAGATTGGTGAAAGGGGAGGGACGGTCACGCAGGTCAAGATTTTCGCAGAACAAATGCATGGACACGGCCGCTTGATGCCCTTGGGCTACAGCAGTGATGACATTCTTAGGTCCAAATGCAGCATCCCCACCAAAAAACACTTTAGCATGGGTGGACTGATAAGTTAAGGAGTCCACGACAGGCATTCCCCATTCATCGAATTCCAGGCCCAGATCCCTTTCTATCCAAGGGAAACTATTTTCCTGACCGATGGCAATAAGCACTTCGTCTGCCTCGATGAAAACAGGTTCATCAGTTGTAGGAAGCAATTGTCTTTTGCCGTTTTCGTCATAGACAGGACTGACTTTTTGGAATTTCATACCGATCAACTTCCCGTTGCTGACCTCAAAGCTTAAAGGCACATGGTTATCTATTATGGCGATATCTTCATGGAGGGCATCTTCTTTTTCCCATGGTGATGCTTTCATCTCATCAAATGGGCTTCTTACTACTACTTTTACTTCTTCTCCGCCCAATCTTCTTGCGGTTCTGCAACAGTCCATGGCAGTATTACCCCCTCCAAGTACAATGACTTTTTTACCTATACTGTGGGTATGGTCAAATGCCACATTGGCTAGCCATTCTATACCGATATGGATGGAAGCTGCTGCTTCCCATCTGCCGGGGAGCTTGGCTAGATCTCTTCCTTTAGGCGCACCTGTACCTACAAAAACAGCATCATAATCGCTTTCAAGAACTGCTTTAAGACTTGAGACATAGGTTTTGAAGTGGGTATGAATTCCCATATTCAGGACCTGACCTACTTCATCATTGAGCACTTCTTCAGGTAGCCTGAATGAGGGTATCTGACTCCGCATCATTCCACCGCCGGCGATCTGTTCGTCAAAAAGATGGATTTCATAGCCTAGAGGGGCTAGGTCTCGGGCCACAGTAAGAGACGCTGGACCGCCTCCTATTAAAGCTATTCTTTTTCCGTTTGGTGCAAAAGGACCTTTAGGGAGCAAATCCTGGATATCTCCTTTATTGTCAGCCGCCACCCGTTTGAGTCTACAAATGGCTACTGGTTCCTCTTCTACTCTTGTTCTTCTACAAGCAGGTTCGCATGGTCGGTCGCAGGTTCTTCCAAGGACTCCGGGAAAAACATTGGACTCCCAGTTGACCATATAGGCTTCTGCATATTTTCCGGCTGCAATCAGCCGAATATACTCTGGGACAGGGGTGTGAGCCGGACAGGCATACTGGCAATCTACTACCTTATGGTAGTATTCCGGATCATTGGTATTGGTAGGTTTCATGGTTATTGAGAGTTATTGGGCTGCAGAAGATTGATGGTCTACCTGCAAATTCAAGTTAAAACTAATAAATTTCAGAATTTATAGAATGTTTTTTCTTCAATAAAATTTAAAAAATTTTGTCAATGGATATTGAAACTATGT
>DAIPZN010000096.1:0-17379 GCA_036782195.1 Cyclobacteriaceae bacterium
TAATTGTACTAAGCTGATGAAAGTCTTTCGATAATAAATCGCGCTACCAAGCATTTTATTAGCGTATTTATTTCTTTGATTCAGATTTTTATTTGTTAATTTACACTTGGATTGTACTTTATTCATTTTGGAATATTCAATATTTTAATTGGATGAAGTTATCAAACCAAAAAAATTGAATAGCCCAATACCCTAATCGCCCGCGGACCTGTTCCGCAAAAA
Organism: Cyclobacteriaceae bacterium; assembly: GCA_036782195.1. GTDB lineage: Bacteria > Bacteroidota > Bacteroidia > Cytophagales > Cyclobacteriaceae > DAIPZN01. The sequence goes on from DAIPZN010000096.1 coordinate 223, forward strand.
AAGAATATCACTCTATCAAGTACCATTCTAGACATGCCATTTCAAGTTAGTTTTTTTCTACCTTTAATGATTGTTGCATGAATAAGTTTTACAAGCTATCGCTATTGCATGTAATCCTGTTGTTTTCATGTATCAACTTACACGCGGCTCATGTTGATTTTTGGGAAGGCAATTTAACCTCCAAAATGAGCGAAGTGTTAACTGCAACAGGTGTTTCAACTGTCGACAACACGTTTTCAGAGAAAGCGTCGATTTTTGATGCGAATCTTCAGATTACCAAAGTAGCTGGAGCCAATGAGGTTTTTCCTGGAGGTAATATTACTTATACCATTACAGTCACCAATACAGGTACCTCTGCTGCCAATGATGTGCAAGTTTCCGACCAACTGGATGGAAACCTGACCTTTGTTTCCGCTAGTGCTGGAGGAACCCATTCCGCTGGTTTAGTCACTTGGCAAATCAACAATCTTGCAGCGGGAGCTTCCAGGTCTTTAACCCTGGTAGTCGGTGTTGCCAATACCTTAGTCACAGGAGATGTCGTAAGCAATACGGCATCTGCTTCTAGCCCTGACTTCACAGGAGGTCCTGTAATCAGTAGCCCCGCAGTTGTAAATGTAATTGAACGTGCTGATATCGAAATCTACAAGATTTCCAACGTGATCATTGTACAGGCAGGTGGTGAAATTGTCTATTCAATCAGTGTTTTCAATGATGGTCCTAATCCGGCCCGAAATGTCATTATCAGAGATCCCTTACCAGAAGGGACGGCTTTTGTTTCTGCTACAAACGGAGGTACATTAAGTGCTGGTGTGGTCACTTGGAATATTCCACAAGTTGAGCCGGGAGAGACAGCTGTTGTTCAGCTGAGGGTAAGAGTTGATCCCAATCTAAGGGAAGGAACAATCATTACCAATAATGCCAATGCCAGCAGTGTCACTGATCCTTCTTCTCCAAAGACGTCAAATGATGTAGAAGTTTCGGTGCTTAGAGGGATAACAGCCATTTTGGGAATAACCAAGCAAGCCGATAGAGCTACAGTAACTCTAGGGGAAAATATCAGCTACACCATCAGAGTCAGCAATACTGGTAATACATTTGCCACTGGAGTGACCATAACAGATGCGCTTCCCGCTGGTACTTCATTTGTGTCAGCCAACTTTGGGGGAACGCATCAGAATGGAGTTGTTACTTGGAACATAGGCATTATCTCACCAGGCCAAACCCTTAATTTGACACTTGTAGTCAACGTAAGCGGCAATCTTGCAGGTGGCACACAAATCATCAACACTGCTGTGGTGGCAAGTTTGTCTGATCCTGAAACTCCCCTTACATCCACTCCAAGTATTGTGGTAGTAGAGGAGCCTGTTCCCATTATCCAAATTACCAAAAGGGCAGCCTCTACAGAAGTAATAGCCGGTAGTAATTTGGTCTATACGATTACTGTACGCAATGTTGGAACTGCACCAGCTACCTCAGTAGTAGTTACAGATGACCTTCCTGAAGGTACTACCTTCGTCTCTGCCAATGCAGGGGGAGTCCATAATGCAGGTATCGTCACATGGAATCTTGGGACAATTAATCCCGGCCAATCTCAAACTTTGACAGTCACTGTAAATGTGCGCAGTGATATTGAACCTGGCACAATCATCCGTAACGTCGCGGTTGTAGAAAGTCCTGATATTCCGGATCCCATCGAAACGGATCCAGATCCAGACAATGAAGTCGTGGTAGAGGTAGAAGCTGACTTAAGAATAACAAAAGCTGCTACCACAGATTCTGTTAGATCCAATACGCAGTTGACCTATATCATCAACGTGTCCAACGTTGGACGCAGCGATGCACAGCAAGTAAGGGTCACAGATCAGCTTCCAGCCAACACTTCTTTTGTATTTGCTGATAATGGTGGAACCCACAGTTCAGGAACGGTTACTTGGGAAATCCCCACAGTTGCTGCAGGCACATCTATTGATTTGCAATTGGTTGTATTAGTAGGTCAGCTCAACGATGGTGACCAGATCAGAAACGTAGCCGTAGTCACTAGCCCAACAGATCCCGAAGGTCCAGAAGAATCTGATCCTGATATTGTGATCATTGACAACAGGGCGCCCGAATTGAATATTGTCAAAAATCCCCAAACTACTTCAGTTGTGGCGGGTCAAAATTTCTCCTACACCATAGTCGTATCTAATACCGGAACTGCTCCTGCTAGGGATGTGGTGGTTACAGATGCCTTGCCTGCAGGGTTGACTTTTGTATCCGCAGACAATGGGGGCACCCATAGCTCCGGCACGGTAACCTGGAATATCCCGATTTTGGCTATAGGCCAAACTGTTACGCTATCCTTGGTGGTCAACCTCGACAGTAATGTTCCGGCAGGTACTTCCATCAGAAATGTGGCTGTCGTGGATAGTCCGGACAATCCCGAAGATCCAATTCCTAGTGATGAAGATCCGGGTTCTGACACAGAAGTAGAAGTTGAGGCCATTGCCAATCTAGCAATCACTAAAGCTGTTAGCCAATCAAATGTAGTGGCTGGAGCTCCAGTAACATACTCTTTGACCATTGCGAATTCAGGTTTGAGTGATGCCCTCACAGTGCTTGTAAGAGATTTGCTTCCTGTGGGTACCAGTTTTATCAGTGCTGACAATGGAGGTGCTTTAAACAATGGCGCTGTCATCTGGACAATACCTGTTATCAAAGCTGGGGAGCAGGTGACCGTCAATGTGACTGTAGCCACTGATCTCAATTTGATATCCGGAGATCAGATTTTTAATATTGGCCAAACAAGTAGCCCCACTGACCCAGACGGGACAAAAGAATCCAATACAGTAGTTGTCACCATTGACAATGCCGCTGAAGTCACTGAAATAGAGGTGACCAAAACGGTGTCTGAAGCTAAAGCTTCTCCAGGAGATGTACTCACCTATACCATAACCGTCAGAAATATCGGTACTGCAATAGCCAGAAATATCCAGGTGACTGACCAACTTCCAGCAGGCCTTTTGCCACTTAATGCTTCCAATAGCGGTGTGATAAATGGCCAGACTGTTTCATGGGTAGTCTCTGAAATTGCACCTTCAGGGCAAGTGATACTGACGCTTGAAGTAATGGTGACTCAATTAGAAGGTAGCGTTGTCAATACTGTAGTTGTTGAGGGGAATAATTTCGAAGAGGAGCAATATACTTCTGAACCTGTAACCATCAATGAAATCGACCTGAGGATTGTCAAGGAGGTAAATAAGACAGCGGTAGCCAAAGGAAATGAGCAGGTCTACCGATTAACTGTCACCAATATCAGTACCACAAGGGCGACATTAATTGAAGTTGAGGATATCTTGCCATTAGGCGTTAGCTATATAGAGGCAACAGCCACCAAAGGGACTGTAAATTTTGAGTCCGGGAGTAGAACCTTAACCGTGACTATAGCAGAATTGAATCCTCAAGAATCCAGCACAATAACCATTCGGGTAAAGGCAGAGGCCATAGGTGAAATATTCAATACGGCTTCCGTATCAGCAAATGAAAAAGATGCTGATGAGGACAACAATGTCTCTACTGTGTCACATAGGCAGTTGGATCTAAAAATCCCGAACGTATTTACACCAAACGGAGATGGCATCAATGATTTCTGGGAAATTGAAGCTTTGGACGTCATGTTCCCTGATAATGAATTGGTGGTCGTCAACCGCTGGGGTGTGGAAGTGTATAAAGTAAAAGGATACAGAAATGACTGGAATGCAGGGAACCTGGATCAGGGTACTTATTTCTATCAGCTCAGCCTTGTTTTTGACAATGGGCAAAGGGAAGTTTTAAAAGGATATCTGACTGTATTAAGGTAATAAGATGAAAAAGCTATTCAGTTTACTATCGATAATCCTGTGCATGTCTGGCCTTTCTTTTGGACAGCAAGTTCCGCAATTTAGTCAGTACATGTTCAATCCGCTCTTTATTAATCCGGCTTATACAGGCTACAAAGAGCAATTATACCTACAGACTTACTATAGAAAACAATGGGCAGGAGTGGAGGGAAGTCCCGAAACATTTGCCTTAGGTGCGGATGGTTATTTGGCTGACAAAAATTTAGGCGTCGGCTTATCCATGGTGTCAGATAGAATCGGTGCCCAGCGTACCAATGCCGTATATGGAAATTTGGCTTATCACCTTCGCTTGGATGACAGCCGATTTTTAAGTTTCGGTGCAGGATTAGGTTTCATGCATTCACTACTTGATGGAGGGATGCTCACACCTGGTCAGATCAATGACCCGTCAGTACCAGCTGTAAAAAACAATGTAGCCTATCCTGATATTAAACTAGGATTATTTTACTATGATGACAATAAGTTTTTAGGTATAGCGGCAGATAATGTGCTAGGACCGGTTCTTGATCTTGAAAAAGGTGATATTATTGTTGAACCAAGCACACATTTTTATCTTTCCGGTGGTGGATTATTAGAAATATCTGAGGATATTGCAATGCGGCCAAGCTTTATGTTCATGGACGATTTTAGAGCCCCAGCAAGACTGGATCTAAATTCCTCATGGATCTACAAAGAAAAATATTGGATTGGGGCATCCTATAGAACGGCCGTAGATTATTCAAACAGATCAATTTCTGATAATACCAAGAAAAGTACCGCTGTAGTTGTATTGCTTGAATTCTACGTAACTGAGGGTTTGAGAGTGGGCTACGCGTATGACCATAATATCACCGGCTTTAATGTCAGGAATTTCAGCACACACGACATATCCATTGGGTACCTCTTGGCACCCAAACGTGTCAGGCTGATTTCGCCTAGACATTTCTAAGATTCAATCAAGGATGAAAATAACCTACTTAAAACTCTTGTTGGTAGGTTCCTTAATATATGGAACCTCCTGTGCTTCTTACAATAAAGACTTGAAAAACGCCAAGCAGCAACTGGATATGCTGAACTACAAGGTGGCGTCTGAAAATTTCAACAACGCATGGCAGAAGCAGGAGGACCCTGAAATAGCAAGAGGTTTGGCTTTTTCTCATTATAAAATGAGGGATTTTACAAAAGCAGCCTCTTGGTATGCAGTATTGCAAGAAAAAGGAAGTCTCAATACTGAAGATTATTACCAATATGCAGAATCATTGATTGCCAATGCCAAATTTGACGAGGCTTCCAAACTGCTCGATGAATTGGCTGCCAAGTCCCCTGCGGAAACAGCTTCTCCTAAATGGAAAAATCTCAACAAATCTTCCAAGGAAGCGAAGGAACTGCTCAATGCACCTTCTGATCATCAGATCAAACCGCTGAATTCATTGAATACAAGCTTTTCGGAATTTGGTCTCACCAAAGATCTAGAAAAAATTTACTTCAGCTCAGACCGCATCACAGGTAGCAAAGACAGAATCGACGTCAACAATAGCATCAAAAGCCAAAGATATGGCTGGACTGGGAATGGGTTCTTGTCGGTTTTTGAAGGAACCTTCAATGAAACTTCCAAGGATGTGGAGAATATTATCCCCTCAAAGGAATTCCAAAACGACCTACACATTGGCCCTATTCATAAAGCAGGGGATTGGATGTTCTATACAGTCACTGAAGCAGGAAATGTCGGAACCAAAGGCAGAGGCAAAGACCTGACACTCTACCCCGAGATCCGCTATAAACGCAAAACAGGCTCAGGTCCCTTTAGCGAGGCTAAATCCCTAAGTGTCAACGCACCACTTGCTTACGGTGTATCAGATCCGTATTGGAATGAAGCTACCAAAAGGCTCTACTTTGCTTCAGATATGCCAGGTGGAATGGGTGGTACCGATCTGTATTATATGGAGTACCTGGGCAATGACCAATGGTCCCATCCTGTCAATTTGGGAGAGAAGATCAATACCTATGGCAATGAAAGATCCCCACTCTGGTATGAAGGAGAAATGTTTTTTGCTTCTGATGGAATGGGTGGATTAGGTGGTCTTGATATTTACAAGGCAACTTACAATGAAAATGCCTTTTCGGAGATCACAAACTTAGGAGTACCTTTCAATTCAAATAAGGATGATTTCTTTTATTTTCAGGATACAACTTTAAAAGATAAAATCTTTATCACCTCTGACCGAGCAGGGAGCAAAGGATTGGATGACATCTACCTAATCGAAAAAATGGAGGAGAAATTCTTCACCATTAAAGGCTCTGTCAAAGACAATGAATCCGGCGAACCTATACCTGGTGCCGTGATCAATTTTACCGACCTCAACAATGTCGTCACCTCTGTAGTAAGTGATGAAGATGGGGTTTTTTCCCTGAAACTTCCGTTGGACAACGAATATGTAGTGCAACTGGATAAAACAGGTTATTTCAGTCAGATCCAAGATGGCGTAAGCACCAAACCTACCAAGACTAATATGATGCAAATGGATATCCTTGCAGAAAAGATTGTCTTGAACAAAGGGATCAGAATCAGGGATATTTATTATGATTTTGACAAATCTGACATCAGACCTGATGCAGAGTCTGAACTATACAAAATCATTTCTGTGCTGAATGAGAATCCACAACTTAGGGTGTTGATGTTCTCCCATACAGATTCTAGAGGTAAAACAAATTACAACCTCAAACTTTCTGATAGGAGGGCTAAATCAGTCATCAGATTCTTGGGTTCTGATGGAATTGCTACAAATAGAATGAAATATAAGGCATTTGGAGAATCCAAATTGGTCAATGAATGCGAAGACGGAATCGAATGCTCGGAGGAAGAACACCAATTGAACAGGAGAACTGAGTTTGTCATTATGAACTTGGCTTCCTTCAATAAGAACCACTCCTATGAAAGCTTCATCTTTGAGGATCCGATTCAAAAAGAACGAATCGAAACCCTCGCCATATTGGAATATGATGCAGATGATGTGGACCCTTCGTACTATGAGACAAATTTTGAAGATGTAGTAACTACAGATTCACCAAGTACTTCATCGACTGCCAAACCAACCATCATGGAAGGTGTTGTAGAATCTTCCAACTTCTCCAATCATTACATTGTAGTAGAAAGCTGGCAAACACCACGTATGGCAAAAATGAGGGCAGAAGAATTAGCTAAAAACAATCAGGTGTATATCATACCGCCTTTTGGAAATTCGTCCAATTATCGAATTGCCGTAGCAGTTTACCCTGGATTGGAGCAAGCAGCTAGAGAACTTAACAGAGTCAGAGTACAATTTGACAACCAAGAAGTCTGGGTATTGGCTTATTGATATTTGGATTCAGCAATATTTTCAGCCTCTTCACCTTTTAAGGAGAAGAGGCTGTTTTTTTGGTAGCTTATGCCGATTTTTTATTAACTTGACTATGCCACTATGAAAAAAAGAACATTCATCAAGTCTACCTCTGCATTTGTCGGAGGGGTTTTGTTGGCACCATATTTAGGCTGCTCCACAAAAAATCCAAATACATTGGAAACTACACCTCTAAAGAACTGGGCTGGAAATTTACAGTACAGTACGGATAAAGTCCTTTATCCATCATCAGTCAAAGAAGTACAGGAACTCATTCCGCAGCTGGAAAAGGCAAGAGTACTAGGGTCAAGGCATTCTTTCAATACCATTGCCGATAGTCATCATCAGCTGATTGCTACCTCTAGGCTTAATGGAATTATTGAGCTGGATGAAGCCAATAGCCAGATCACTGTGGAAGGGGGGATCAAGTATGGAGAACTGTGTCATTTTGTAGAAGAGCGGGGATTTGCTTTTCACAATCTGGCTTCTTTGCCTCATATTTCAGTTGCAGGTTCCATCGCTACCGCTACACATGGTTCAGGACTGAAAAATGGCAACCTTGCAAGTAGCGTAAAAGCAATCGAATTTGTAGATGCAGCTGGTGATCTTCATACAATCAAGAAAGGAGATCCAGAGTTCGAGGGTGCTGTAGTTGGGCTGGGAGCTTTGGGACTTGTAACAGCCGTGACGCTAGAGTTGGTGCCAAGCTTTGAAGTTGCCCAGTCTGTTTATGCAGATATGCCTTTTGATGCCCTAAAGAGCGATTTTTTACAGATAATGGGTGCTGGATATAGTGTAAGTCTTTTTACGGATTGGAAAGATGGTGTTTTTAATGAGATCTGGGTCAAAAAGAAAGTTGAAAATGGTACTACTCCTGTATTTCCTGAGACTCTTTTTGGAGCAAGTCTTGCTACCGAAAACCTACACCCTGTACCAGGTCAATCTGGAGAAAGCTGTACAGAGCAAATGGGAATTGTAGGTCCATGGTATCAACGGCTGCCACATTTCAAAATGGAATTCCAGCCAAGTGCAGGCCGTGAATTGCAATCGGAATATTTTGTTCCCCTCGAACACGCCTATGAAGCCATTATGGCGGTAGCCGAACTGAGCCGTAAAATCAGTCCCTTGCTTTTTATTTCAGAAATCAGAACAGTGAAAAAGGACGAACTCTGGCTAAGTCCAGCTTTTGGCCAAGATGTGGTTGCTATTCATACCACGTGGAAACAGGAGATTCCGGAAGTGATGGCCTTATTACCAGAGATGGAAGCCAAGTTGGCGCCTTTTTCGCCTCGGCCACATTGGGGGAAGTTATTTACCTTCAGTCCTGAACAGATTTCCACCATGTATCCTAAATTTGGAGCTTTTCAAGACTTAATTAGGCAATATGATCCACAAGGTAAATTCCAAAATGAATATATCAAGCAATATATCTGGGGAATGAATGGGTAATCCTCCTTTGTTGTTGGTTTAATTTTTTGTGATCAGACTGATTAACTTAAAATGTTAGGGGTTTAGTGGTCAGAACCAAAAATCGTTTGGTATTCCTAGATAAATTCCATTGATCACAAAAAGTATCCTCAAGTAGGTTTAAATGGATAAATTGTGATGATTGCCATACAGTTACATGGCATCTCCCAAGATAACCTTAAACCTATTATTTGTGTATTTCCTTTTACATAACCGGACATTTCAAAAGAAGCTTGCTTTTTTCTTTGGAATATTCTTTATCACATGTGCCGTACAGGGGCAGCAAGCTGGAAAAGGTACTTTGACCGGCAAGATTGTAGATGCAGCATCAGGTCAACCGCTTCCATTTGCCACTATTGCCATATTCAAACAAGCTGATCAGCTGGTAGAAGGAGGAATAGCTGATACAGATGGGAATTTCTCCATTTCCCTACCCTATGGGACTTACTTTGCTATGGTTGAATTTATGGGATATGGAGCACTCAGAATTGCTGATTTCAGCATCAACAGAGAACAGCCTATAATCGACTTAAAATCAATCCGGTTAGAAGGAAACACCAGTGACCTGGATGAAGTAGTCGTTCGGGGTGAAAAAACATTAATGGAGCTTTCCCTGGACAAGCGGGTCTTCAATGTGGGCGAAGATCTGGCCAATGCGGGTCGGACTACAGCCGATCTCCTGATGAACCTGCCTTCTATAGCCGTGGACACGGAAGGGAATGTCAGCTTGAGAGGTTCTTCCAATGTACGCATCCTGATAGACGGCAAGCCTTCGGGTTTGGTCAGCTTCAAGGGCAGCCGTGGACTGCAGCAGCTTCCTGCCAGTATGGTCGAGCGTGTGGAGGTGATTACCAACCCATCCGCTAGATATGAGGCGGAAGGCATGTCAGGGGTGATCAACATCATCTTGAAGAAGGACAACAACCAGGGTTTCAATGGCTCCTTTGAAGTCATAGGCGGTACCCCGACCAATCTTGGTCTGGCTGCCAACCTCAACTACCGGCACAAAAAGATCAACTGGTTTGTCAACTACGGCATAGCCAGAAGAAAACTGCCAAGGGAGGGTCAGCTTTTTCAGGAGGCATTCTCTGGGGATACAACTTTCATTTCCGACCAATTTACAGAAGGGTATGTCAAAAGCCTGGACAACAACATCCGGGCAGGCCTGGATTATTATTTCAACGAGAAAAGCATCCTTACAGCCTCCTATCTCTGGAGGAGATCTGATGCCCGAAGGATCACCGACATCAGGTATGAGGACTACCTCTTTGACCGCAGGAACATGGAAAGCTATACGCTGAGAAGACAGGATGAGACGGAAATGGAGCCAAACTCCGAAGTCTCTCTGACTTATAAAAAATCCTTCGGCAGAAAAGGCCATGAACTCACAGGAATCCTGACCTATCTGGATTATTGGGAAAACTCCGACCAGCTCTTCACCCAGTCCACCTTTACGCCGGAAGGCAACCATCAGGCAGACTTGCTCCAGACCTCCATCAATGACGAATTCGAAAAACAATACCTGATGCAGCTCGATTACAGCAAGCCCATCTGGAAAGAAGGCAAACTGGAGACAGGGCTGCGCAGCAGCTTCAGGAATATGGAAAACGACTTTGTGGTAAGCGAAAGGGATGAGAACGGCAACTTTTTCCCTCTCCCAGGTCTGGACAACATCTTCCTTTATCAGGAGAACATCCACGCTGTCTATGGGATTTTGGGTAATAAAATCAAAAAATTCAGCTATCAGGGTGGACTCAGGGCAGAATATACCGATGTCAAAACTACCCTCGTCAAAACAGATGAGATCAATCCCCGAAGATATGCCAACCTTTTTCCGAGCGCGCACCTGACCTATAACTTCGACAAAGAGAACGCGCTGCAGCTGAGTTACAGCAGGAGGGTGAGGAGACCTGTTTACAATGACCTGAGTCCATTTATGACCTTTTCCGATGCACGTAACTTCTTCAGCGGCAATCCTGATCTGGATCCGGAGTTTACAGATGCTTTTGAAATCGGCCACATCAAGTACTTTGAGAAAGGCTCGTTTTTCTCTACCCTCTATTACAGGGACACCAGGGACAAAATCAACCGGATCCGAAGGGTGGACAATGTCGGCAATGCGGTGACCGTGACCGAAAACCTTAACAGTGAAATTTCCTATGGGGCTGAATTCACGGCAGATTATAATCCCACATCTTGGTGGAAGATGGACCTGAACTTCAATTTCTTTCACGCCAAAATCGATGCGAGCAATATCGACGAAACCTTTTCAGCCACCACCTACTCCTGGTTTGCCAGACAGAACAGCCGGTTTAAGTTGGGCAACGGGGTGGACTTACAGGTAAGAGCAAACTATCAGGCACGTCAGCGAACAGCCCAGGGAGTCAGGAAGTCCATATATTTTATGGATCTGTCTGCAAGCAAGGATGTGATGCAAAGGAGGGGAACATTGGTGCTTAACATCACGGATATCTTCAATACCAGAAGGGACAGGTATATCCTGGAAGGACCGGGTTTCTATACCATTGGGGACTTCCAAAATATCCGCAGGCAGATCAACCTTACGCTAAATTACAGAATCAGGCAGTAGGCGTTCATTTTGCCCGCTTCTGAAGGACTGGAATTCTTTCTTCAAAATAAGCCCTCAATTCTGCGATCCAGGTCTCGACATCCTGCTTTTCCTGCATGACCTGATAAAAATAACTTTGCTTGCAGGCTTCTATTTCCTTTTGGAGCGCAGTGATTTCCACATGCAGTAGCGTCTGCCGATTGGAATTGCCAGGATTAGATCTGGGTACATCCTGAATGGCGTGCTGGCTGAGTGTTTCATAAAATTCCCTTAGCCCGTCCAAGTCCTGTATGGCATAGAGCGTATTGAGTCTGGAAGTCAGGCTGTGGGCAGTGGCTAAGGCACCTTCGTTATCCTGTTCCTGCCGGTCCGGGTGGACCAGCTTCAGCGAAGAGCGGAAAAGCTGCTTGATTTCCTCCCCTTTTTCTGCTTTTTGACTTTGCGGTTTACGTGGAGCAGGGACGGGCATATTTGGGTCAAAGTTTTTGCCCTTTCTTTTCTGTTCCAGCCGCTTTTGCTTCTTGACCGTTTTTTTGGCTTTGATGATGGCTTTCAGTTCCTGCACCAATTTGATCTGCGGATGCAGCCTGTCCCATACCAGTTGTTCCCACTGCCGGATTTCCCGCTGTAGCCGGTCCAGTTCCGTTTTTAATTCGGAGGCTTTCTGTTCCAGTGCTTGCTGTTGATTGGATAAGGTAAGGTCTTTTGCTTTCATGGGAATTGGGGTGCAAGGTCGGGATTTTTTCAGGAATATGGATTGAAAAAGCGGTGAGACTGCTGGGGAAGTCTGAGTTTTAACAAATAGGTACGAAAAAGGGCCGTCCCGCTGGGACGGAATCAGGTAGGGGGGTGGTCTTTCTACCAATAGGTTGTGCCTCTGGCACAGGGTTGGTTCCCATTTTTAATCAGGAAAGATTTTAATATTTGAAGCACCAATATCCTATTAGAAATACTGGAAAAAAATCCCGCTAGGGATTTCCTGTTGTTAAAAAAAGGGTGCAAATAAGATTTTCAATCCTGTAGGGATTGCCCACCTCCTAAGAAAGGGGGATTTTAAAACATTGGCTAAACCACCTTCACCTCAGAAAACAAAACCAGCCGAAAATGGGCCGTCCCGCTGGACGGAGGTTGATTGGGGGAGGGTGGTCTTTCTAACAATAGGTTGTGCCTATGGCACAAGGTTGGTCTTAGATTCCAATTTATAATGGTTTTTGCTATGTTATCCAAAAATACCGATGGATGGATATTGTTTGGGATGGCGGTAAGTCCTACAATAGATTGTGTCTCTTGCTCAAGGTTTTTCACCCTCCCATTCAGGAAAAATTATAGGGAAGGGAGCGCAATACCCTATTAGAAATACTGGAAAAAAATCCCGCTAGGGATTTCCTGTTGTTAGAAAAAGGGTGCAAATAAGATTTTCAATCCTGTAGGGATTGCCCACCTCTGAAAACAAATCATCCAGAAAAAGGCCGTCCCGCTGGGACGGAGGTTGATTGGGGGAGGGGCGGTCTTTCTAACAATAGGTTGTGCCTACGGCACAAGGTTGGTCACCATTTCTAATCAGGAAAGATTTAAATATTTGAAGCACCAATATCCTACTAGAAATACTGGAAAAAATCCCGCTAGGGATTTCCTGTTGTTAGAAAAAGGGTGCAAATAAGGATTTCAAACCTGTAGGGATTGCCCACCTCCTAAGAAAGGGGGATTTTGAAACATTGGCTAAACCACCTTCAGCTCTGAAAAAAATCCAGCCGAAAATGGGCCGTCCCGCTGGGACGGAGGTTGAATGAGGGAGGGTTGTCTTTCTAACAATAGGTTGTGCCTATGGCACAAGGGGCGGCTCTGGTACGTTATAATCCAGCTTTTTTTTGATCATTTAATCATAAAACAACCCCGGAAGCAATAGCGAGATTTCAGGCACATAGGTTACCAAAAACAGGACAAACAGACTCACCAAAAGGAAGGGCAACCCGGCTCTGCTGATTTTTTCCAATGAAATATTGCCGATGCTGGAAGCTACAAAAAGGCAGATGCCAACCGGCGGAGTGGTCAAGCCGATGACCAGATTGACCACCATAATGATGGCAAATTGAATAGGATCCACCCCTACATGCACCGCTACTCCCAATAACACCGGAAACAGGATCAAAATCGCTGCAATGGTTTCCATAAAAGCCCCCACAAAAAGCAAAAGGACATTGATCAGAAAAAGGATCATGTACTTGTTTTCAGTGATCCCCAGAAGTCCGTTGGCTATCATTTGCGGGATTTCTTCCACAGTCATGATCCAGGCGAAGAGATTGGCAAAGCCAACCAAGACCATCAGGGAAGCAGTGGTTTTTGCTGATGCCAATAGGATACGCGTAATCATATTGAGCTTCAGTTCTTTATAAACAAGAAGCCCGATCACAATGGCATAGACCACTGCGGCAATGGAAGCTTCAGTAGGGGTAAAGACGCCTCCAATAATTCCAAACAGGATCAATACCGTCATCATGATCGCCCAAAACGCCTCGTAGAAGCTTTTTGCCATTGTCAAAAAGCTTACCTTTTTCTTTTTAGGGTAATTCCTTTTCACCGAAATGATATAGGTGATTCCCATCAGCCCCAGGCCCAATAAAATCCCCGGAATGATCCCGGCTACAAATAATTTCCCTACTGAAAGGCCTGTCAATGTAGCGGCAATGATCATTGGCAAACTCGGTGGGATGATGGGACCCAGGGTTGAGGAAGTTGCCGTCACTGCACAGGAAAATTCCTTGTCATACCCTTCTTTCTCCATGGCAGGGATCATGACGGCACCGATACTTGCCGTATCCGCGATGGCTGTACCTGATATTCCGCCAAAAAGCATGGAAGCACCTACATTGGCCAACCCAAGTCCTCCTCTGACATGGCCAAGAATGGCATTGCAGAAGTTGATTATCCTGCCAGTAATGCCGCTGGCATTCATCAGGTTGCCGGCCAAAACAAATCCAGGAATGGCCAGCAACACAAACACATCAATGCCTGCATACATTTTTTGAGGAATGACAATCAAAGGCAAATCAGAAAAAATCAGGTAAACTAAGGAAGATAAGCCCAGAGCAAAGGCGATAGGAACCCCGATCAGCAGCAAAACAAGGAAAACGATAAACAGCAATACAATCATAGATGTAAGGTTTTGCAGTTGATAAAGATTTCCCTGATTACATACCCCAACACCACTGCGCTCATGGCCAACATAGAAAAATAAATGAATCCCATGTTGATTTTCATGGATGCCGACTGCTGCAGGGCGACAATGCGGATCAGAGGAATACTGAAATACAGCATGCAGCCCATCAAAACACCTATGCATGAGAGGATTGCAATTTCAAGTCTGATGCTGGATCTGGGTCCCAGTCTGTCGAATATCAGGCCCACCCGGACATAGCCCTTGTCTTTGACTGCCAACCCGGCGCCTAAGCTTACCATATAGATAAAACAGAATCTGGCCAGCTCTTCTGTCCAAGATGGCGACCAAGGCAAGGCATACCTGGAAAAGACCTGGATGCACACGCTTAGCATCATCAGCACAAACGTAGAGATGACTGCCAATTCCAATACTCCTTCAAAGCTGAATTTTCGTTTCATTTGATGGCCTGTATGCGTTTGTACATCTCTTTTTGTTGGGCGCTGAAGCTGCGCTCAACAGCTTCACTTGCGATGGTGCGAAAGGCCTCTTTATCTACTTCGACAAACTGCATCCCCTTGGCTTGAAGGTATTCCATGTCCAGCTGTTCCTGCTCCAGAAAAAGCCCATGTTCATAATCCTGCATTGTTGCTGCCGCACTTAAGACAACGTCCTGAAGTTCTTTGGGTAATGCATCAAATTGTTTTTTGCCCATGACGACATAAGCCCATCCTTTCACATGTTCGGTTAGGTTACAATATTGCTGAACTTCATACAGCCCTGCATTCCTGATATGGGAGAAAGGGTTTTCCTGACCGTGTATGGTAGCTTGCTGTAAAGCTGTAAATATTTCGGAAAAGGCCATGGGTGTAGGCTTGGCACCCAAGGCACTCCAGGTGGCAACAAACAAGGAAACATTGGGTACCCGTATCGTAAGGTTTTTAAGGTCATCCGGATGACGGATGGGGACGTTGGTAGTGAGGTTTCTGGCACCCCTTTCAAACCAGGCTATGGGTTTCAGTCCGGCCACCTCTTCGATATGCTGTTCTATTTCTTTTCCTATAGGTCCTCCTGCTACTTTTCTGAGATGTTCGGAATCCCGTATGGCGTAAGGGGTCGCACAGAAAATTGACAGTGGCAGGCTCCAGTTTTCTAAGGATTCTCCTGTGATCAATATATCAACTGAACCGCTTAAAACACCTGTGATCATATCCATCTCCTTTCCAAGCTGTTCGTTTGGATATAATTTGACTTGGATGCGGCCGGAGGAATTTGTCTCAACTTCTTCTTTGAATTTTATTGCGGCTTTATGCCAGGTATTGTCTTCGTTGACAATGTGTCCAAACCGAAGGGTGAACTCAGCCTTGCCCTGATCTGAATTGCAGGAGCAAAAAAAAGGGGCGGATAAAATTAGGATCAAGAGCCTAAGGGCTGTTTGCATTCGGTCTTAGGGTTTTTCTTTAAAACAATTTAGCAGAAAAAAACAAAAATTGCATTGAAATATTTGGACCTATAGGACAATGGAATGACTGACGGTGATAGCTGTCTTTAATTTAAAATGTTCAGGAGGGAAAGGGAAAATAATTGCCTCTCTTTCTTAAAATAAAATAAACTATCCGAATTCAAAATGGCGTCGCCCTTAAACAACGCGGACTAAATCCGCTGCCATTGATGTTTTATAGGGTCAAAGCAAGCTGTGATGGGGGGTGTTTTTAACATTCAAATTTTACTTTTCATTAAACACTTTAAAGAAGCGTTTTTCTCCAGATGGTTCGTACCCTAGAGGAGCAACTGAGGATCACTTGAAATCCTGAAAAAACTGCGTCAGGTCCAACTCAAAACCTATTAAGGTGCTGGATGTGGCTACATCTCCTACGGTCATCAGCCTTGACGCCTGGAATTTTGCATCGATTAGGTTGTAAATCAAAAGTGTCTGACTATCG
The DNA here is from genome assembly GCA_036782195.1 of Cyclobacteriaceae bacterium. GTDB lineage: Bacteria > Bacteroidota > Bacteroidia > Cytophagales > Cyclobacteriaceae > DAIPZN01. The sequence continues at coordinate 16,590 of DAIPZN010000096.1, forward strand.
GGGTCAACTACCCAATATTCATTGACACCTGACTCTTCATAAACTTCATATTTGCGTTGCAGTTCCATTTGTTTGTTGCCAGGTGAAAGTACTTCCACCACCAGATCAGGGGTACCGATGCAGCCTCTTTCATCCAGTTTTTCCAGGTCACAGACCACACAAATGTCCGGTTGCACCACTGTATATATCTGATCGTCATTTTTGGAATGCTTTGGAAGCCTGACATCAAAGGGAGCAATATAGGCCTGACATTTCTTGCCTTTCAAAAACAGGTTCATCTCTGTGTGAAGATTTCCAGTCAACCATTGATGGATTCTTCTTGGTGCAGCTGCTGCCTTTTTAAAGACTTTGCCTTTGATCAGCTCTACCATTTCTTCCAACTCCCAAGTGAGGTAATCCGCGTAGGTATATTTACCATAACTCAGGTCGGGTTCCTTTAGGATGGATTTTTCGGATTCGGATTTCATATAGACGTACGGTTCTGCTTGTGATACTTAAAAATAAAGAAAAGTTGGGAAGGTTACAGAAATCCCAAGGCATTTCTCAATAAGAATAGTGAGGACATTAACGCATTCAGCCAGAGCGAAAAGGAATATGTGGTATGACAGGAAAATAACACCAAGCATAATAAGAAACGGGAGCGCTATCTATTAATCATAATTTGTAATAATTTTTTTTCATATGGGTGTTAAGAAGCTAAAATCGGTCAATATAGCCTTGATAAAAAACAAAATTAGTATTTAGGACTTAAAATAATTTTAAAAAACACTAAATAAATATAATATACTGT
>DAIPZN010000097.1:0-17279 GCA_036782195.1 Cyclobacteriaceae bacterium
GAATAAGGCTGTTAAAAAAAAAAGGTCTAGAACGGAAGTTATAGACCTATTCAAAATATACAAAGCAATCTTTTTAAAATAACATATTTTATTAATTTAGATTTAATCTAAATTATTTTAAATCTTTGTCAAAGAATTGGATGGGACGGTTGATACTTTCTTCGAGGACAATAAGGGTCTCAGTTCTATCTATTCCTTCTACTTTTTGGATATTGTCGAGGACAGTTCTCAGGTGGTTGGTATCCTTACAGATAATTTTGGCAAAAATGCTGTAGTTACCAGTAGTATAATATGCATTAATGACTTCTGAAATTTCCTTCAATCTTTCGATTACATTGTCATATAATGAGCTTTTTTCTAAATAAATCCCCAAAAAAGCTGAAATGTCATAGCCTAATTTAGAGAAATCAATATTTAAGGTGGCGCTTTTAACTATTCCCATGTCCTCAAGTTTGCGCATTCGGACGTGAACAGTGCCTGAAGAAACAAATACTTTCTTTGCTATTTCGGTATAAGGAGTTTTTGCATCATCATTTAATAAAGAGATGATCTTGAGGTCTACGTTGTCAATATCTAAAATTTTGTCCATTTTTTTTAGGTTAATTTGAGGCTATGTTAATGAAAACAGCGTCAAATTATGAAATACTTAAAAAATTGCAAAATTTATTTTTCAATTTGTAAAAGTGACATAAATACATTTATTTTGTGTGTCAGGTTTTAAACAGGCTATTTATTCTGTTGAATATAATTTCAATCAAATAATAATTTGTGACCGCCTCTAAGGGCTTTGTTTGAAACCGATTTTCTTCTGAAACTTTTAATCTCTAAAGTTATATTTGGGTTTATATTCTGAAAAGGGTCTTGCTTATGGCAAGACTTTTTTGTTGCTTTTTTAAAATTTATAATGCAAAAATTTGCATGTAAAAATATTTTTCCTGTATATTTGAGGTATCAAAACGCATCACCCATGAAAACTTATCTTTACATCACTCTCGCGATTCTTTTTTCTACCACACTTGGTACGAGCGCACTAGCTAATGACACTGCTTCTAAAAAAGAAGGCAACAACGACAAAAACACTAAAGAGGTACATTCCTTCAACTCTATATCTATTTCCACAGAAGAATTTGGTGGATCAGAAGAGTCTATTGCATATGGTTCTGCTTGGGCTTGGAATAATGAAGTATTGTCCATGTTGGACAGCTACACTCCCTTTATATTTAGAACCAAGAAAAGTGCAGAGGTAGAACAACTTAAAATAAAACTCAATATCAATAACAGAGGAAAACTTATCGGTTACGAAGTATTGACAGAAGATGCTGACAAGGGTCTTGTTGAAAGAGTGGCCCATGTGCTAAGAAAAATGCCTAATGCCCAGCCGGTTCCGGGTTTCAGTAACTATGAAGCAACTGCTTTTGAACTTGTTTTTACTAAATAACTCTGGGAATCATCTTTTTTCCAAGTCCCTTTCAGTAGCCTGAAAGGGACTTTTTTTTGAGCGGTTAGGAAGGCAAAAGGTCTTGGTATATTTTTAACAAGATCTAATAAATGGATATGAAGAAAAAATCACTCCCTATCGCAGCTTTCTTGCTCACAGCTAGTACTTTCTCATTTGCACAACAAATGCCTCCTTCTCCACAGAAAGTTTTTCCAGAGCAAAATGAAAAACTAAAATTCTATACGGTGGGAGGGGAGCGGCATGGACCTTCTTTTTTCAAGAAATTTGAATTTCCCGAAGTAGAGTACAAAGCGGGAAATAAACTGACATTTGACAAATACCATACCCCAGATGTCATGTACCATTGGTATATGAAATGGGCTGCGCAATATCCAGAAATTACCGAATTGATTGAAGTGGCAAGATCTTTTGAGGGTCGCCCGATCCTGCAAATGATCATTACCAACAAGAAGACCGGAAAGCACACGGATAAAGCAGGGGCCTATTTTGAAGGTGGTAGGCATGGGGGTGAAGTGACAAGTAGTGAATCTGTACTTTGGCTGACCCAACATTTGCTTGAAAATTATGGCAAAGATCCTAAAATCACTAAGCTCATAGATACCAAAACCATATATGTCAGGCCGCAGAACAACCCTGATGGAACAAATATGTACCTCTTCTCTGAGCAACGCAACAGGAGTACAGTCAGGCCTTATGATGACGACAAAGATGGTTTATTTGACGAAGATCCAGAGGAGGACTTAAATGGAGATGGCGTCATTCACATGATGCGTAAACTTGCCATTACCCCTGAGGAAAAAGAAAAAGCCAATTATGTTATAGATCCAAAGGATCCCAGTGGAAGACTGATGAAGCGTGTGTTTGACGGAAAGGGTGATTACCTCATGTATACCGAAGGCATAGACAATGATGGGGATGGAAGATATAATGAAGACGGCATAGGCGGATTGGATCTCCATAGAAACTATCCCGAAAACTGGAGACCTGACTCAGGTGGGGACATGACAGGAAGGGGCTATACCCAAGGAGGTGCAGGAGAATATCCACTAAGTGAAATCGAAACCAGATCTACAGTGCTGTGGCTACTTAGCCATCCAAATATTTCAGTAGTCAATTCTCTTGATACCCGTGTTCCAATGCACCTTAGGCCTCCATCTACCTCGTCAAGTGCAGAAAGCATGTTTCCCAAAGATTTGGCACTTTACGAATACTATGATAGTTTGGGTATGACCATCACAGGTTATCCCTGGGCCGGAGATGTGTATGAAACTTACAGTACCAGATACAAGACAAACAGGCTTACTGGTGATCCTCTGAAACCAAGTCCCCTTTTTGGACATGGACCCGATTTCGGATATTTCTATTATGGGGCAATCTGGTATGGTGACGAGCTTTGGAACAACGGTGCCATGAAAGATTATGATGGAGATGGAATTATGGATGATTATGATGGGCTAATGTGGGATGACCAGGAGAATAAATCTACTGGATTCAAGAAGTGGGAAAAATCCAATCATCCCCAATTGGGAGAAGTTGAAATAGGCGGTTTTCATCCAAAATTCTTTTCTCAAAATGGACCCCCTTGGCAATTGGAGAGTTGGATAAGAAAGCAGTCCCTGTTCAATTTGGCCATGGCTATGGACCTGCCCCAAATAGAAATCAAAGATGTAAAAGTTTCCAAATCCGGAGAGAATTATGAAGTTCAGGTAACATGGACCAATTCCGGTAAATTGCCTGTTGCCCTAGAACAGGCCAAAAGAGTCAAAATTGTCCAGGAAGACAGGCTGATTCTGGAATTCGACCAAGAACTTACCAAAGGTTATGAGAACGCTAAAGTCCAGATAATCAGTCCTGAACTTTATGATAAAACAATTTATGCCGATTATACTGCTCCCGGTGATACTAAAACTGTAACTTTTAAAGTTAAGTTAAATGACATTAAGTCTGTTAAAGGCAAAGTCAAGCTGCTGTCTACCCGAGGAGGATATCAAGAAAAAGAGATTACCATTGGTAATTGATCTAGATTAAAAGGCGGTTTCAATAAACTGCCTTTTAATTAAACCTTCTACGGTCCATTGAAGTAAAATTGCTTACCATATCACCCCTCAATCAATAGTTTAGCGTACAATAATTAATATAATGATGATTAGGAAAAGTATTTTAAACACTTTCCTTTTGCTGATTTTTTCGTTCTCAATACTTCAGGCACAGCAAAAGAGAGCCTTAACACATGCTGACTATGATGGTTGGGAGTCTGTTGTAGCTGAGAAAATTTCCAGAAAGGGTAAATGGGTAGGATATGAAATCAGCCCGCAAGAAGGTGATGGCAGGTTGGAAATTACCACTGCAATTTCTGGAGAAATACTCAGAACTATTCCACGGGGCACGAAAATGCTCTTTTCCCCAAATGAACAATTTGCAGTAGGAAAGATAACCCCTCAAGTAAAGGCTGTTCAGCAACAAAAGCTCAAAAAAGTCAAAGCAGATTTGTTGCATAAGGACAGCTTGTTTATCATGGATATCCAGTCAGGGGAAATGCAGAAATACCCAAGAGTTAAATCCTTTGCGCTGCCAGCAAAAGAGGGGAATTGGGTTGCTATTCATTTTGAAAAAGACATCCCTGGAAGAGAAGCCGCAAAATCCCCAACTGATTCCTTGGATAAGAAGCCTGTAGAAAAACCAAGAAAGACAGAAGGGACCAAATTAATCGTAAGGTCTTTGGGAGATGAAAGAAAGTTTGAATTTAACAGGGTATTGACATATGAATTTGATGAATCCGGCAAGTATATCTATTATGTCAAAGCAACAGAAGACACCTTGAAGAATGCCGGTATATTTATTTTGGATTTAGAATCAGGCATCTCAAAGATCATTGATGTCAAAAAAACAGAATACTTAGGTGCGGCCTTTTCCCCAAACAATAAATACTTGGCCTACCTGACCACAGAAGATTCCCTGAAATCCAAAAAGCCTTATTATGATCTATTTATCTATGACATCGGTAAAGGATCCAATTTACGTGTAGCTACAAAAAACACTCCTGGTCTTCAAGGAAGAATAAGCAAAAACGGGAAGCTGATGTTCTCTGCGGATGAAAACAGGTTGTTTTTCGGAACAGCTGCGGATTATCGCACTTACGCTTATGAAGATGACACAACTCTTCTTGAAGAAGATCGGGTCAAGTTGGATATATGGGGCTGGCAAGATGCTGAAATCCAGCCCATGCAGCTAAAAAATAAAAGCCGCAATGAAAGCAAAACCAAGCTGCACGCTTACCAGATCAAGGAAAAGAAAATCCTGGCATTAGGAGATGAAATTGTACAGGATATTGTACTGGACTCAAAGAGAAGACATAAAATCGCTTTGGGTTCTGATGATAAGCCCTATCGCAGAAATTACAGCTGGGATATTCAGATCGGAACGGATCTATATTTGGTCAACTTAGAAACTGGAGCTAAATCACTGATCAAAAAGGCTGCTCCAGGCTCCGCCCGCTTGTCTCCTGAAGCCAAATATGTGTATTGGTATCATATGCGGGACAGTTCTTGGGTGGTGTATGACGTGGCTTTACAAGAAGAGCGGAATCTGACCAAAGGCTTTGCGATTAATTTTTATGATGAACTGCACGATTCTCCTTCCTTGCCCGAGAGTTATGGTTTAGTAGGCTGGTTGGCAGATGACAAAGGTCTATTGGTTTATGATAAATACGATATCTGGAAACTGGATCCTACAGGCAAGACCGATCCTGTCAATATTACATTGGGGGAAGGCAGAAAACAAAAAATCACATTTAGAAGGGAAAGATTGGATGAAGAAGAACTTCATGTTCATCCTGAGCTTCTGTTAAATGGATTCCACGAAATAGACAAAAGAAGTGGTTATTTCCTAGGCTCGGCTTTGGGAAATCAGCCCCCACAGCCTTTGGTATTTGGTGATATGCGCTATTTCAATATCCAAAAAGCCAAAGATGCAGATGTTTATACCTTTAGAAAATCTTCCTTTACCCAATCCCCCGATTTGTTTGCGGCCACTTCTGACCTAGCATCTTCAAGGCAAGTAACATCTACCAACCTGCAGCAGCAAGCCGTAAACTGGGGTTCAGTAGAATTGATCAACTACATGGCAAATGACGGAACTCCGCTTCAAGGTTTGGTATTCAGACCGGAAAATTTTGATCCTAATGCCAAGTATCCCTTGATGGTGTATTTCTATGAAAGAAATTCAGATGGCTTACACAATTACAGGCCACCAGCACCTAGCGCCTCTACAATAAATATCACTTATTTTGTCAGCAATGGCTATATGGTCTTTGTGCCAGACATTAAATATGATTTAGGATTGCCCGGACCAAGTGCATACAATTGTATAATCCCAGGAGTGCAGGCAGTAATTGCCAAAGGTCAGGTTGATACCGAGAACATGGCTATTCAAGGGCAAAGTTGGGGAGGGTATCAGGTGGCCTATCTCATCACTCAGACAAATATGTTTAAAGCAGCTGGTGCAGGGGCTCCAGTAGTCAACATGACTTCTGCCTATGGAGGTATCAGATGGGGTACTGGGATGAGTAGGATGTTCCAATATGAGCAAACCCAATCCAGAATAGGGGGGACGCTTTGGGACAAACCCATGCATTATCTGGAAAATTCACCACTGTTTTACATGGATAGGGTGAGAACTCCGGTCTTGATCATGCACAATGATGCTGATGGGGCAGTGCCTTGGTATCAGGGGATCGAAATGTTTATGGCATTAAAAAGGTTGAACAGACCTGCTTGGCTTCTTCAATACAACGGTGAAGACCATAACCTCCGCGAAAGAAAAAACAGGAAAGACCTTTCTATACGCTTGTCCCAATTCTTTGATTATTATCTGAAGGGTGCGCCTCAGCCATTGTGGATGGCAGAAGGCCTGCCTGCCACAGAGAAAGGCAGGACCCTCAAATATGATCTAATGGATGAAGAGCATTGAAAGATCCATATAAGTAAAAAGGCTGTCTCTGGACAGCCTTTTTTTATTTTGAATTTTCTAGTGCAATTTCAATGTCCTTGATGATGTCATCAGGGTGTTCTAAACCAACTGAAAGCCGTACAAGTCCATCTACTATGCCTACTCTTTGCCGCTCTTCAGGTGAAAGTTTGCTATGGGTAGTTGAAGCAGGGTGGGTGACGATGCTTCGGCTGTCTCCAAGGTTAGGTGTGATAGAGATCATTTGAAGCCCATCAATAAATCGTTTGGCTCTTTCCAACCCACCCTTCAGGGTCAAAGTAATGATGCCTCCGCCTGCCTTCATTTGTTTTTTGGCCAGGTCATGTTGTGGATGAGAGGGGAGAAAAGGATATTTTACAAAATCCAGATTGGGGTTAGATTCAAAATATCCCGCCACCTTAAGTGCTGAATCACAATGTCTGTCCATTCTTAAAGCTAATGTTTCCATGCTCTTGGATAAAATCCATGCATTGAACGGAGATATAGATGGGCCTGTATGTCGGGCGAAAAATTCCACTTCATTGATCAGTTCCTTTTTCCCCAAGATCAAACCTCCCAAAACCCTTCCCTGTCCGTCGATATACTTAGTTGCCGAATGTGTCACAACATGAGCTCCCCATTTGGTAGGCTGTTGTAGGTAAGGGGTTGCAAAGCAATTGTCTACGACTAAAATCAGATTGTGTGCAGCTGCAAATTTCCCTGCCCATTCCAGGTCTATAATTTCAAGTCCAGGATTAGAAGGGGTTTCTATAAAAAGCATTTTGGTATTGGGTTGGAGCAATTTGTCCCAATTCAGATAGTCAGATATATCTCCATAAGTTGAGCTGATTCCCCATTTGGGAAATACCCTAGTCAGCAGTTGGTGTGTAGACCCGAACAAAGACCTAGATGCCAAGATGTGGTCACCTTGCTGCAGTAGCGCCGCTATACTTCCAAACATTGCAGCCATACCAGAGGCTGTCGCAATTCCTGCTTCCGTACCTTCTGCAAAACAGACCTTTTCTATCAGTTCAGAAGAATTGGGATTGGAATATCGGGAATAGATATTTCCTTCGATTTCTTCAGCAAACATCTGCCGTGCTTCTTCAGCGGAATCGAAGGTAAAGCTTGAAGTCAGATAAAGGGGAGCTGAATGTTCCCTTTGATTGGACTTGCTTGCATTGAGCCTTATGGCGGCGGTTTCAAAGTGAGGCATACTTTAACAGGTAATAAAATGGTATAATAGAAATATGAGCGGCTGGATAATTGAATTCTAGGCGCTTGATTGGTAGAATAGGTGACTCGTTATTGTTGGCACAGCAATGGAGACCTGGCTCAAAAAAATGCTGTATCGAATGTGAATTGCAGGTGGCGATTAGTTTCATCATTTATAGTTCCCTTTCGGGCAGGTCTTGGCACCTTGTCAGCTATGAACGGTTGCCAGAGGGTCGCCGAGCCTGATCTCTCGCCTCTTCTTTATAAACTTATTTCAATAGAACAAAGAAACAGTCCCGAGGGGGTATTTCCAAACTTACCATTGCTTTTTTACCCAAAAATCAGATTTGTACAGACTTGTTTCTTTGGGTTAAGTATTCAGATTTCATATAACTCAATGGGTAAATCATCAGGATCGTAAAAAAACGTGAAGCGCCGATGGGTGAATTCATCTATCCGGATTGGCTCTGCCACAACTCCATGCTGCTGCAAGGAATTCAGACATGAATTCAGGTCATTTACGCCGAAAGCTAGATGCCTCAATCCGCTGGCTTCAGGCCGGGATGGCCTTGCAGGTGGATCTGGAAATGAAAAAAGTTCTATGAGGTATTGATCCCCTAAAGCAAGATCAAGTTTATAGGACTCTCTCTCTTTACGGTATATTTCCCTAATGATTTTTAAACCTAAAACCTCTGTGTAAAAGTGTTTTGATCGCTCATAATCCTTGCAGATGATGGCAATATGGTGTAGGTTGATAAGTTGCATCTTCAGCGGATCTAAAAAGGAGTATCAGTCGTTGAATTGGGTCATGGTCATGTTGATGCCAATGGTGCAGAAGCCCAAAGCCATTTCGATGGCTTTGTCCATAAATGTAGGTAGTTCGGCAATTTCTGCCTGGGTCCATCTTCCGAGAACATATTCAACCTGTCTGCCTTTAGGGAAATCATCTCCGATGCCAAATTTTAATCTTGGATAATCCTGACCTCCAAGTGTTTCCTCTATATTTTTGAGTCCGTTATGACCAGCCGAGGAGCCTTTTCCACGCATTCTGAGCTTACCGAATGGAAGGGCAACATCATCTACAATGACTAGCACATTTTCTTTTGGAATGTTCAATTCTTTCATCCAGTAATTGACGGCTTTGCCACTAAGATTCATGTAGGTGGTTGGCTTGACCATGTAAATCTGTCTGCCTTTGTGTTTGAATTGTGACATAAAAGCAAGTCTGTCGCTTTTCCAGTCTACACCTTGTTTGTCAGCTAGACGATCAACGGTTAAAAATCCCACATTATGGCGGGTGAGTTCATATTCTGGCCCAATATTTCCAAGCCCAACAATCAGATACTTCATAGATTTATGGTAATAGGATTAAAATAAAAATCCTGCTTACGAAAATAAGCAGGATTTTGAATACGCTGGAGGTAAATCCGAGACTTATTCTGCCTTTTTGCCTCTAAGTGCTCTTGGAATACCAATAGACACAATAGATACGTTAGGGCTAGTAAGGATCTCATATCCTTCAGCTTTCAATTCTGAAACTTTGAAAGATTTACCCAGATCCAATTTAGAAATGTCTACTTTAATTTTATCAGGAAGGTTAGAAGCTAGGCCTTTAACCAAAAGTTTTCTGGTTTTGAATTCTAGTTTACCACCTTTTTGAATACCTGGAGCAGTACCTAGGATTTCTACTGGGATTTCGATTTTGATTGCTCTGTCTTCGCTGAAAGCAAGGAAGTCTGCATGAAGCAATACTTCACTTACCGGGTGGAATTGAGCGTCTTTCAATACCGCCTTCATTTTGTTGCCTTCAATGTTCAGGTCAACCATATGTACATCTGGAGTATAGATCAGGTCTCTGAAAAGGATGGCAGGAGTGTGGAAATGGATTTGCTCTTTGATAGCAGGGCCGTATACCACACATGGTACATTGCCTTCTTCTCTAAGGCTTTTCAACTCTCCACTGTCGAGATTTGCTCTTTTAAACCCTATAATCTCAATTGATTTCATAATTGTTTGTTTTAGTATAAGTTAAATTTGTTTTTCAAATAAATAAGGAACTGATAGAAGTGTTTCCCGTCACTGCATGAATGGCTTTGGCAAAAAGATCTGCCACAGTCAGTACGCGGATTTTGGAAGATGTATGTCTAATTGGAATGGTGTCGGTGATCACCAGTTCTTTTAACACTGAATTGTCCAGATTTTCGTAAGCTTTTCCGGAAAGTACGCCATGTGTGGCGATGGCTCTTACTGAATTAGCACCTTTATCCATAATGATTTGGGCAGCTTTGCACAATGTACCTGCTGTATCCACTAAGTCATCTACTAGGACAACATCTTTTCCTTCAACATCTCCGATCACCTGCATAGAGGCGATTTCGTTGGCTCTTTTTCTGTGCTTGTCACAGACTACCATTTCCACTTCAAAATGCTTGGCATAAGACCTTGCCCTTGCAACACCCCCAACGTCTGGAGCGGCAAAGATCAGGTTTTCCACCGCAAGCCTTTCCAAATAGGGCACAAAGATAGCTGAACCATTTAAATGATCCAAAGGTATGTCAAAAAATCCCTGAATCTGTCCTGCGTGTAAGTCGCAGGTCATGATGCGGTCGGCACCTGCAGAAGTGAGCATATTTGCAATCAATTTGGCTGCAATCGATACTCTAGGCCTGTCTTTTCTGTCTTGCCTCGCATACCCATAATAAGGAATGACAGCACATACCTTATATGCACTGGCTCTTTTGGCTGCATCAATCATCAGGCAAAGCTCCATCAGGTTGTCTGCTGATGGATTGGTAGATTGAATCAGGAAGACCGTACAACCTCTGACGGACTCGTTGAAACTTGGAGACATTTCCCCGTCACTGAATTTGGACATGGTGATGTCGCCGAGTCTTTTGCCGTAATTTTTAGCGATTGTTTCGGCTAATTTGTGACTGTTGGTTCCGGAGAATAATTTAACCTCGGACATGAGCAGTAAGGGATTTTTGGGGTGGTGGAATTGATTTTTGATCTTGGGCAAAGGTAGTCAAAATTGACTTCATTAAGAATTTCAGCAGATTATTTAGGCTTTATTTGTTCTGTTCAATTTCTTGTGCCAGAATTCCATGTAATTCATTCTCTTGAAGCAAACCTACAATGGAATAAAGGTCCATTGTCAAACAGAAATCAATATCTGCGTCGATGTTGTGATTTTGAAGCCTTTTGGCATGACTCGCCTGGCTTAAGAATCCTTTTATATTGGATTTGTTTTTTTCAAACAACGCGCTCATGGCTATGCCTGCATCACATTCAGTGTTGATTTCCATTCTACTGATCAGGGCACCTGCGTATAAAGAGTCCTCTAAATTGAATTTGCCTTTCCATCCAGCACAGTGGATGACCACATCATTGGGAAGTGAAAGCAGGTAATCTGCTGTAGCCTGAAGATTGACAAAAGCTCCAATAAGTACTTTTGCAGAATTGGGTTTGGACTTTTCAATTGCCAATGTCCCATTGGTAGTTGTCATGGCAATTTTCCTCCCTTTATATTTCCCATCAAGGTAAGCGATGGGTGAATTGCCCAATTCAAATCCCGGTGCTGGAAGCCCGTTTCTTTCTCCAGCAATGACGTACCCTTGTGCTTCAAGTGCCCGGCAAGCTTCTAAGTCTGCAACTGGGAGTATACTACTTACGCCATTTGCCAAGGCGGCCATCATGGTGGATGTCGCCCTGAAAATGTCCACTACAACCACTATTTTATCTTGAATATCGTGAAGATGGATCAATTCCGGGGTAAGGCAAATTTCAACATTTTTCATTTCGGCAGTAAAATAAAAACCCGGAACAAGTATAGTTCCGGGTAGAAAATGATTTAGCTTTTATACAAAGGCAGTTTTTCGACAGTGGCCTTAAGGTTTTTGTTTCGGACGCTGATAAAGATTTCAGTTCCAGGTGTAGCGAAGGAAGTTTCTACATAGCCCATACCAATACCGCAGTTGAGCATCGGGGACATGGTGCCTGATGTGACTTCACCTATTACATTGCCTTCAGCATCGACGATAGGATAGTGGGCTCGAGGAATCCCTTTGTCTTGAAGAACAAAACCTACAAGCTTTTTACTTACTCCTTTTTCTTTTTGAAGTTTAAGATTCTCGCTGTTGATGAAGTCCTTGGTAAACTTGGTGATCCATCCCAGACCGGCCTCTAAAGGCGAGGTGTGGTCATTGATGTCATTTCCATATAGGCAATAACCCATCTCCAATCTTAAGGTGTCTCTGGCGCCGAGTCCTATCGGCTTGATTCCATAATCTTTTCCAGCTTCGAAGATGGCTAGCCATACTTTTTCAGCTGCTGCATTGGGTACATAGATTTCAAATCCTCCTGCCCCTGTATAGCCTGTTCCTGAAATGATGACATCTTGAACCCCTGCAAATTCTCCAACAGTAAAATGATAGAATTTGACACTTTTTAGATCAACAGGTGTGAGTGCCTGAACTGCCTCGATCGCTTTTGGGCCTTGAATGGCAAAAAGAGAAAGGTTGTCAGAGATATTCTCCAACGTGGCTCCCATATTGTTATGACTATTGATCCAATCCCAATCTTTGTCAATGTTGGAAGCATTGACAACCAGCATGTATTTTTCTTCAGAAAATCTGTAAACGATCAAGTCATCCACAATGCCACCTTGGTGGTTTGGAAAGCAGGAATATTGGGCTTGTCCATCGACAAGTTTGGAGGCATCATTTGACGTTACTTTTTGAATCAGTTCCAAAGCATTTGGTCCAGTAACAAGAAATTCTCCCATATGGGATACATCAAATACACCTACAGCTTCCCGAACGGTTTTATGTTCTTCGATATCTGAGCTGTATCTCACAGGCATGTTGAAACCTGCAAAGGGAACCATTTTGCCTCCAAGTGCTTCATGAAGATCGTTCAGCGTTATTTTCTTGATATTTTCAGTCATGACAAGGGTTTATTTTCCGATGGCAAATGTAACAAAACCTCAACAACTTCACGACTTATAGACAAAAAGAGCAATTAAGTTTGGTGGATAAAAAAAAATTGGCCACCTGACTTATCAGATGACCAGCTTTTATTGGTTGAAGTTAATTAATAACCCGGATTTTGGTTTTCCTGACCTATTAATGCATTTGCATTGATTTCATTGATGGGGATAGGCCAAGCCCATGCCCTGCTTTGTGGGCTGAGTGTACAACTTGTAAATGCTGTTCCGCAGTCAGTTCTCTCAATGACTCTTGTCGTCCTTTTCAGGTCAAAGAACCTATGTCCTTCTACAAAAAGCTCTTTGCGCCTTTCTTCTGCTATGGCATTTAAAAGAGCCTGTCCATTCAAGGATACAGGAACATATCCCTGTATACGCGAAGCCCTCAATTCATTGAGGTCAGTCAAGGCAGCAGCATCTCTTCCCGTCTGTCTGGCGATTGCTTCTGCCCGAATGAGATACATTTCCGACACTCGGATCACCTTCCAGTTGACAATCCCATCTCTCAAATTGCCTTTTCCCAAATACTTTGACACCACTAATCTGTTGCCTACAATTTCAAAATATGAGCTGTAACGGATGTCATTAATCCTGTCATATTGCGAAAGTACCTCATTGGAAACCCTAAATGACGACCTGTTGCCATTGGGGAAATAGACATTTGAACCTGGGCTTCCTTCGCCAGCATTGAAGGTGACAGACCAAATAACTTCAGTAGCCCCGATGTTTTCATCTCTCCAAATACCTGCAAAAGCCGATTTAGGTGCTAAAGGCACAGCCTGAATCACTGAAGTCGCTGCAGCTTCAGCTTCGCTTAATAATCCGGCATACAAGTATGCCCTTGCCAACATGGCCTGTACAGTCACTGCATCTATATTGGATCTGTTGGTGTAATTGGCTGCGCCGTTGATTCCTCTGTCTACATCTTGAAGAAGATTAGCAGCTTCCTCCAAATCTGCAAAGATGTTGTCCCAAGTCTGACTGACGGTAGGCCGGGCAATATCTTCTGTGCTAAATGAGAGCTTATAAGGGATACCAGGTGCATTAGAATTCCTGTCGTAATCCGTAGCAAAGTACCTCAATAGATCAAAATGTACATAGGCGCGAATGGCCAAAGCCTGTCCCTTAATCCTATTGTATTTGCCTTGGTTTTCAGCTGCAAATTCATCAATGCCTCTCAAGGTAATGTTAGCCTGGGCTATGATTCTATAAGCATCAGTCCAGAGACCTTCTATGGCTCCGTTGTCCGCGGCATAATCCCAATTCACCAGCTGTCTGAAATTTGCCAAAGATTCCTGCGTTTCTGTGAGGTTGTCTGACATTATATCAGGCAAGGTGGAAAATGCCCCTGCAGGACCTGAAGCGTTGCCATAATAAGATGCTGATCTGAATAGTGCATAGGCACCAGTGAGGGAAAACTCATAATCATCTAGGCTGTTGAACCTTTGGCTTCCGTCAAGGACAAATTCAGGTTCCAAGTCTATGATATCATTACAGGAGGAGGTGAAAATTGTCCCTGTTATCAGTATTAGGTATATAATATATTTTGCTTTCATGATGTTGCTGTTTGTCGTTTTCATTTTGCTCAATCTTTGGGTTTAGGTTAAAAACCCACATTTACGCCGACTGTCACCGTTCTCAAAGCTGGGTATTGTGACCCCACCAAAAGCCTAGAGGCCAATTCAGGATCAAATCCTCTGAATTGGGTAAAGGTGAGCAGGTTCTGGCCTTGAACGAAAACTCTTGCGGTAGAAATCTTACCTAAAGAACCTGCTGGAAGTGCATAGGAAAGATTGATATTTCTCAATCTGAGATAATCACCAGGTTCCACAAACCTGCTTGTTCCAGAGAAGAATGGATTGTCTGGTCTAGGGATATTGGTTACCTGACCTGGCGTTCTCCATTCATTGAGCAAGTCCACAGATAGATTGTCAAAAAGATATGCCGGGTTCTCAATATTGTTTCGGTCATTGTTGTAAAGCTGATTGCCAAAAACATATGAGAATAATACATCAAGCCTTAAGTTTTTGTACCTGACGGCTGTTCCAAAACCTCCGAAATAGGGTGCATCTGACGTTCCTAGGATGACCCGGTCGTTTGGATCATAAAGTTCTGTCAATTCGTTGTTCTGTGTCAGGTATTGGGCATTGCCATTGTCAGGATTGACGCCTGCAAAGCGAACCAGATAAATACTGTTGATCGGTTCTCCAATTCTGGTTATGTAATCACCTTCTATGATTTCAGTCTGATCTCCTACTAGGGAGAGAACTTCATTTCTGTTGTAGGTGAAATTCGCATTGAGTTCCCAGCTAAAGTTTTGAGATTCAATTACTTTGCCTATAAATGAAATTTCATAACCTCTGTTACGCAAACTTCCGATATTGGTGTTTTGTGAAGCAAAACCACTTGTTCTGGTAAGTTGCCTGTTCAGGAAAAGATCATCTGTGATATTGTTGTAGAATTCGAAGATACCATTCAATCTACCATTGAGTAAAACGAATTCTACACCAGTATTGAACATGACTTTTCTTTCCCATCTCAAAGCTGGGTTTGGCAGGTTGCTCAATCCTATACTACCTATGCCCGAATAGATTGATCTTGAAAAAAGTTCTCTAGATGCGAAATTACCTATCCCTTCTTGGTTGCCGACGGCTCCATAGCTGGCTTTGAATTTGAGTTCATTAAAGAAATTTCCTTTGATCGCCTCCATAAACGCCTCGTCACTTACAATCCAACTAAAGCCAATTGAACCGAAGTTGGCAAATCTGTTTTCTGCTCCAAATCTGGATGATCCGTCTCTTCTAAGACCTGCATTCAAGTAATAGCGGCCTTTATAACCATAGGTAGCATCTGCGAAATAGGAAACCAGTGCATTTTGGGTTCCGAATCCATTGACATTCGGGATGAAGCCATTTAACGGTGTTCCAGGTGTGATACCCGCTTCGTTTTGAAATGGACCCACTAGACCGAAACCAGTAAATCCAAATGCTGTTGAATCGTTTTTCACTACTTCATTATACAGGGATACCGTCAGTTCATTGTCTTCGTTGAACTGTTTTCTGTAGCTGATGGAGGTTGTTCCTGTATAGCGGAAATTTCTGCCATTCGTCCTTCCCAAACTTCCGTTTCCACCTTGTGCAATAAATCCACGATAAGTAGTCCGGTCAAGGTATTGGGTAAATTCATTCTGTGCATAATCAATACCCCAGTTTGTCCTAAGCGTAAGTCCTTCCAGGAAAGGTGCTTGGTATTCCACAAATCCTATGGCTACACCTTTTAGCTGATCCCTAGTCGTCCGGTTTTCAAGTAGTTCCTGAAGCGCATTAGGTTGACCGGAAACGATTTGGGTGTAATTTCCATCATCGTCAAAAGGTCTTTCGTATGGATTCGTCCAACGGATAGCGTTTAAGGGGCTTCCGATAAAGGAATCACCTTCAAGAGTATTGTTGAATTTGGAAAAACCCACACTGGTGTTGAGTCCAAATCTAAAATTACCAGCTCTAGTTTCTACGTTAGCCCTTCCAGTATACCTTCTCAGGTCAGTGTTTGGGACAGTGCCAGTCTGGTCAAATACAGAACCTGAGAGGAAGAAGGTAGTGTTTTCTGAGCCTCCTGATGCTGAAATTTGGTGGCTTTGGGTGTATCCAGTTCTGAAAAGCACATCTTCCCAATTGGTGTCGATTTGTCTCAATTCAGCTAATTCTTGATCAGTCCAACCATACAGGTTTCCATTGGCCAACTCATAATCAAGTTTTTGGTTGGAGTTCATTACAGGTTGAGGGTGGGAGGGGGCAGCTGAGGTTCCAAACTGAAAATCATAATTGACCCTTGTTGCACCTGCTTTACCTCTTCTAGTGGTTATGACGATCACACCATTGGCACCTCTGGAACCGTAAATGGATGTTGATGCGGCATCTTTCAGAATCGTAAAGGATTCAAAATCATTGGGGTTGAGCGTGGCAAAGTCGGCAGCCGAAATCTGAACACCATCCAGAATGTATAATGGAGCATTAGAGCCATTGATAGAGCCTTTGCCCCTGATGGTCACAGCTGCAGCAGCACCAGGTTGACCAGAATTGGCTTGAATCAAAACTCCCGGAGCCCTACCCTGCAAAGCTTGGTCAAATGATCCTATAGGAACTTCCCTGATTACTTCACCTGATACAGTATTGACAGATCCAGCTACTTCCCTGCTATTTTGGGTTTTGTAGCCGGTGACAATCACCTCCCCGAGAAGCTTGGAATCAGTACCAAGGGTCACATTGATTGTGGAGCGGTTGCCAACCCGCTGTTCTTGGGATTCGAAACCGATGAATGAAAAAACTAAAACAGTATTTGGTGACACATTATCCAGAGTATATCTACCGTCCATGTCTGTAGCTACACCTGTAGTGGTACCTTTTATCAAGACACTTACCCCCGGCAGTGGCAAATTGTCTTCTCCTGAAATCACCGTGCCGGTGACTGTTGCGTTTTGTGCTATTGCTAGCAGGCTCCACATTAGCAGCGGGAGCAACATGACGAGTAATTTTCTATTCATAAAATAATAGTGGTTTAGATAAATTAATAAAATGATTTGGTGTCCTGCATTTGGAATGGCAGTACCTATAACTGAATCATTATTGTTTTTTTAATGAAGATAAAGAACCTATAATG
>DAIPZN010000098.1:0-6666 GCA_036782195.1 Cyclobacteriaceae bacterium
GATATATGGTCTAGATTATTTGTTCAAATTCTCGCCTAATGAAAAAGCTGGTTATAATATTTTAATTTTTTTGAACAATAAAATTTAAGATATTAAATACCTTAGCTTTAAAATTCGAATATTTGGTTTATGTCAGGATTTTTTCCCAAAGCATGTTGGTATTTTCTGCTAGGTCTGCTATTGTATAGTGTACCACTTCCTTTGCTTGGGCAGGTAACCACTGTTGGTAAGGAATTTTGGTTTGGCTTCATGGAAAACAACAGAGTTTCTGGTGAGGCTTCCGACAATGGTGTTGTCATCATTACCGCTACTGAACCGGCTACCGGGGTTATTCAATACAACAACAGGACAGTAAATTTCAGCATTGGCAAGGGGGAGCAATTCATGCACAAAATCACTGATTTTGATGTGCTTCATCGGACTTCAGAGACGGTTGAAAAAAAAGGTGTTTACATCAATTCTTCTGGGAATGTATCTGTTTATGCTTTTAACGAGCGTTTTAGGTCTGCTGATGGAACTGTCATATTACCATTGCCGACGCTTGGAAAAGATTACTTTATTACCTCACATTATGAAGTCATGAGTGTGAATGTTCCATTTAATGCCAACATCAATGATGAAAGTACCCTGTTGGTGGTGGCGGTAGAGGACAATACACTTGTGGAAATTACGCCTTCCGTTTTTACACTCTCAGGTAAAATACCGAATAGACCTTTTACGGTAACACTCAATACAGGAGATTCTTATCAAATCAAAGCTAAAGAAGATCTCACAGGCTCAAGGGTAAGGGTCATTGGGCAAAATGTAGAGGATTGTAAGAATCTTGCTGTTTTTGGAGGGAATAAATGGACAAGTGTAGGTAATTGTGGTGCAGCTAATGACCACCTTTTTCAGCAGACATACCCAGTCAATACTTGGGGAACTGATTTTATCCATATTCCGCTTTTAGGGAGAACTTCTGGTGAACTTGTTAAAGTACTTGCATCTGAAAATGGGACAGGAGTATTTGTAGATGGGGTGAATAAGGGAGTCTTGAATGCAGGGAAGTTTTTCACCTTCGATCTTCCAGCTGGAAAAACAGCAAGTATAACCACTACAAAACCTGCTTCCGTCACGGTTTTTGCCAAGAGTCAAGAGTGCAATGATCCAAATCAGGCGCAGTTTACGAATGGTGATCCATTCATGATTACCTACAGCCCAAACCAACAGCTGTTGAAAAACATCACATTTAATGCTTTGCAACTCCCTTCAATTCAAAATCATTATGTCAATGTGGTGGTGGGTTCAACATCAGTGAACAAAACTTTTCTGGATGGCCAAAATATTGGAGCTGATTTTAAACCTATTCCTGAGGCAGCCGGGTTTTCATATGCCCAAATCCCTATTGCATCAGGGGTGCATTCCCTTTCAAATGTGGATGGACTGATAGCTTATGTTTATGGATTTGGATTCATTGAATCTTACGGATTTGCGGTTGGAGCAAGTCTGGATAATTTAAATTTTAAAATAGAAGGAGAGTATCCGTTTCAGGTTGAAGGTGAAAGAGTGGCCTGTCTTGATACGGAAGGTAATTGGGAAATATTTCCTGAGAATAACACTTTTAGATTTTTTGAATGGGATTTTGGAGACGGTACCCCTACAAAGACAGGAAAGAATGTAAGACATACCTTCACCAAGCCGGGGAATTATGAAATCAAAATCCTGGCATCTGTAAATGCCACTAGCTGTGATCAGCAGGAAGAAGTCAAAGTGATAGTTGAAGTTTACGAGACTGATGGTGAAGTGTTTGGCCCTGCTAGGGTATGTCCCAATGTGGAAGAATCTATTTATTCATTTAAAAGCAATAAGGAGTTTTCGAAAGTAGATTGGCGAGTAGAGGGAGGACAAATCGTGGGCACAGATGCAGGTGAAAACACAGTCACCATCCTTTGGGGGGCAAGTAATCCAAATGCAAAAGTTTATGCATTGCCATATACCAAGGAAGGATGTCCTGGTAAAGAAATAATATTTGGGGTCAATATCAACATTCAGATTGAATCAATTCTTCCTGAAGGAGATACTCAAGTATGTTATGACCAAGATCTTTCTTATTTCTACGCCGTACCTAATCCAAGACAAGGTAGATCTTTCGAATGGGGTGTATTGGGTGGTTCCATCAAAGGAGGTAACACGGGGCCTCAAGTGGAAGTTGTATGGGATCAACCGGGGATTAGTGGAGCTGTTTGGTACAGAGAATATAGCACAGCAGACAATTTATGCGAAGGCGTCTCCCCAAGATTGGTGGTTCAAGTCAATAATAAGATGGATCTAGCCTTAGTAGCTATCACACATATTCAATGTTTTGGTGAAGATACAGGAAGCATAGAGGTCAGTGGAGTAGGAGGGACAGGCCTATTAAAATATATATGGAGTCATGATCCTTCACTCAATAGTCCAAAGGTTGAAAATTTACCAAAAGGTACATATTCAGTAACCTTAGTTGATGAAAAAGGTTGTGAGCAAAAAATCATTGCTTTGGAAATTTTAGAACCTCAGCCACTATTGATGGATGATGTGCAGACGATTGCCATTTCTTGTTTTGGTAAAGCTGATGGTAAAGCTGAAATCAAAGTGAGTGGTGGAGTTCCTCCTTATGTATTTGATGATCCTAGAGGTGTGGTTATTGGGAATACCATTATCGTAAATGATTTAGCAGGTTCTTTTCATGAATTCACTGTTTCCGATCAAAATGGTTGTCAAATTCCTGTGCTGTTTGAAATAGCATCTCCATTACCTTTTCCAGTAGATGTAAGACTTAATCAGCCTACATGTCCAGGAGAGGCAACAGGAGGGCTATATGTAGCAATGGACAATCAATATAGCCCCTATAACTATATTTGGGATCATGACAATTCTAGAGGAGTGTCTATAGCAGGATTGCCAAGGGGGACATATTCTGTAACAGTAACAGATAGCAGAGGTTGTGTCAGTACAGGTCTAGGTGAAATCCAAGAAACAGCTCCAATTGTAAGGCTTCCGACAGGATTCATGCCAAAAGATGGATTTTTTGCTCCTGTGGCAAGCTGTAATTTGAATTATAACATCTCTGTGTATAACCGCTGGGGCCAACTGCTTTATAAAGGGGATTCTGGTTGGGACGGAACTGTTTCAGGTACACCTGCTCCAATTGGAACGTATTCCTGCTTTGTTGTATATGCTTATGAGCTGAATGGTATTCTCTCAACTGGTGAGATTAAAGGTAATTTTACCCTTATCAGGTAAGGCTATGAGAAGTAGGCTATTAAAGGGGTTTTAAGTAAGAAATACTACAAGTTTTTTTATAAATTAGAAGGTTATTCTGAAAACCCATCAAATGACCTTTTTCCGTCAAAACCATTTGGTATTGCTGTGTTTTTTGTTCCTTTTTATTGGGACAAATCAAAGCTTTGCTCAACTATCCACCATTGGGAGGGAGTTTTATCTTGGGTTTATGGAAAACAACCGTATCGTTCCCAATAGGATCGATAAAGCCTCCATAATCATATCTGCAAGTGAAAATGCAAAAGGCTTCATCCGGTATGAAGGGGGAAGTATACCTTTTGAAATCAGTGCAGGTAATCAATTTGTTTATGAATTCCCTCAAGATGGTTTTGATGTCATACATCGTAGTTCTGGAGTTGTAGACAATAGAGGAGTTTATGTTTTTTCAGATGGGAATATTGCTGTCCATGCCTTCAATTTTAGAGAGCGAAGCGCAGATGGGACAGTAGTCCTGCCTCTATCTTCTATTGGGAAGGATTATTGGGTAACCGCACATCATGAGCAATTTGCACCAGGGATTTCAGGAGGAAGTAACGTCAATTATGAAAGTACATTACTGATAGTCGGTACAGAAGACAATACCCACATTGAAATCATCACTTCAGCCCCTACAGTAAATACTATTCCACCAGGAGCTCCCATCAATATCAAATTAAATGCCGGACAAAGCTATCAAATAAAGGCAAAAGGTGATTTGACAGGTAGTAGGGTAAGGGTGATCAGCAGTACAGGTACAGATTGCAAAAACATAGCAGTATTTGGAGGAAACAAAATGACAAGTGTTGGAACAGATTGTGACGGAACTACTGGGGATCATCTGTTTCAGCAAATTTACCCGACTGCAACATGGGGTAAGGATTACATCCATATTCCATTAAAAGGAAGGACTTCAGGAGAAATGGTTAAAGTATTAGCCTCCGAGAACAACACCCAGGTTTTTGTCAATGGGGTATTGAAAGGCAACCTGAATGAGGGAAAATTCATGACCTTCAGTTTTGGCCAAGACCAAATAGCAAATATTTCGGGTTCAAAGCCTATCGCTGTGACAGTTTTTGCTAAAAGCCAATGGTGCAATGTTCAAAATGGACCAGATGCCAGCAGCGGAGACCCAACCATGATTACCTTAAGTCCAAATCTTCAGCTAGTGAAAAAGGCTGCGTTTTCAGCGGTTAAGGTTGTTGGGATAGTGAAGCATTATGTTAACCTTATTGCAAGAGCTTCAGCTGCAAGTCAGACGATACTTGATGGTCGGAATGTAGGACAAGAATTTTTGCCGGTACCTGGAAACCCAGCCTATGCTTATGCGCAGATTGAAATTTCGGAAGGCAGCCATACCATGAGTAATCCAGATGGTGTAATTGGTTATGTTTATGGTTCCGGATTTATAGAGTCATATGGATATTCTGCAGGTGCAAGTTTGAATAATTTGAATTTTACCACAGAGGTAAAATATGAATTTGAAGTCCAAGGTGACAAGGTTGCCTGTCTCAACCATGAAGGTTTATGGAAAATCATTCCCAGAGATCCTAAGTTTAAGATTTTTGAATGGACATTTGGAGATGGTGGTGAAATTAAGACAGGTCAAAGTGTGTCTCATACCTTTAAAGCACCAGGACTTTATGAAATCAAAGTTTTGGCTATGACAGGAGATAGATCCTGCGATCAAATGGAAGAAGCATTTTTTGAAGTTGAGGTATTGGAAAGTAAGGGATTCATTGAGGGTCCTGAACAAGTTTGTCCTCAAATCGATCTAGCCACGTACCAATTTGTAAATGAACAAAATACCCAGGGTGTGCTTTGGGAGGTTAAAGGAGGAATCATTAAACAACAAAGTCCATGGATGGTGGAGGTGCTTTGGGGAGAATATATTGAAGATGCCCAAGTGATCGCTATTCCTCTGACCAAAGAGGGATGTTTAGGTGCCCCAATTATTTTTCCTGTTGAAATTACTCCATTCATTGAACCTGGCTTGCCAAAAGGAAGTGCAGAAGTTTGTTATTCAGGTCAGGTTACTACTTATCAAGTAAAAGACATCATACCAGACAGATACTATGAATGGACAATAATCGGAGGGAGGATTATCAAAGGACAAAACACTGCTGAACTGGAAGTGATCTGGGATGGTCCTGGGATCCCTGGTGAAATATGGTATGAAGAATATAGCTTAACCCAACCTACTTGCGGAGGAGAATCCAAGCACTTGAAAGTGCAGGTTTTTCCTGAATTCAAGGCTACTTTAGCAGCTAATTCTGGGAAAACTTGCTATGGACTTGCTACAGGTGAACTCAAAGTGAATGTCAGTGGTGGTTCAGGCAAGTACCTCTACATTTGGTCTCATGATCCTGATTTGAATTCACCGTTGGCCTCTGGATTGGCAGCAGGAGCTTATGATGTAATTGTTAGAGATTTGGGTGGTTGTGAAATAGTATTGGAGGATTTACGTATAGAAGAAGCTTTGCCCTTAGAACTGGCCTCTTCCATTACTGTAATAGACGCCAGATGTTATGGTGAAGAAAGCGGAAGTGTAAGCTTTAATGTGAGCGGAGGCGAGGGAAAGCTGAGTGTTCCTGGGTTTGATTACCGGATAGACGGAAACCGGGTCACTGTTTTAAATTTAAAACAAGGTGATTATTTTATTGCACTTCATGATGAATTGGGCTGTAGTCTTGAAATTGGATTTGTTATAGGTGCTCCAGAACCATTAAGTGCAGCATTTGAAGTTTTGAGATATGCCTGTTCAGGATTGGCTAATGGGATTATGCAAGTTTTGCCAAGTGGGGGAGTGAAACCCTACACAATAAGTTGGACTTTAGGCCCAAATGGAAATGGTATGCTCAGCAATATAGCGGTGGGTACATATCCTGTCCAGATAACAGACGCACAAGGCTGTGTCCTACAAACTTCAGGGGTGCTCCCTACTGGAATTCCTCAATTAAGAATGCCCACCGGTTTTAGGCCTTCTGATGGGCTATATAGAGGGGTTAGCAACTGTGAAGTAGATATTTCCCTAACCATTTATAACAGGTGGGGCGAGCTTGTTTACTTTGGAAATGAAGGATGGGATGGAAAAATCAGAGGGGAGGAAGCGCCTATTGGCAGCTATTCTTATTTTGTGGAATACAGCTATCTTGAAGATGGAGAGCGTAAGCAGCTTCAACAGCGTGGAGTATTTGTCTTACTTCGGTAAATGGTAATTTTAAAAGTTTTTGAAGTATCCTTCAATGGTTTGGATCTTCAATTTAGTTAAAGGAAGATTTCTATTTTGAGTGAAAAAGAGACTAGAACAACGCCCTTCCCGTCAAGACGGGACCTTCTAACCAGCTGAACTACCACTCCTTTTTTAAGACTTTAAAGATGACATTACAG
>DAIPZN010000098.1:6766-17207 GCA_036782195.1 Cyclobacteriaceae bacterium
CCGCGACCTCCTGCGTGACAGGCAGGCATTCTAACCAGCTGAACTACCACTCCTTAATAATTCAATAAACTAGAGATTCGAACAGCGATCTTCCCGTCAAGACGGGACATTCTAACCAGCTGAACTACCACTCCGTATTAATTTGCCACTACTTCTCTATTGAAGTGGTGCAAAGGTAGGTAAAGGAATGTTTTTTGCAAAATCTGATGTAAAATAATGTTTGTACTTGGGTTTATTATTCTCTATTTCAATTGAATAATTTTTTAATGTGCATAAATATGGCCTTTGTTAGCCTATAGCTTTTATATTTTAATTCAAAAAGTAGGTTGTAAAAAAACACTTATTAACTAAACTATTATCAGGTCAAGATAAATTTTTCTGGGGTTTTGTGTTTTGGGGAATTATTAAAGTACTTCAAGTTTAGGAACATGATTTGCGGATGGCAAATTTGTATTTAAATGCAAATACCCTTATTTCGCATTATTCTTTTTATCTTTGCTCAGTCAAAAAACCCGAGTATGCTATTAGAATTTGAAAAGCCTATTGCCGATCTAGAACTTAAACTTCAAGAAATGAAGGAGTTGGCCAAAGGGAAAAACATTGATCTTTCTGGGGATATCCAATCATTAGAGGACAAGATTCAGATCCTTAAGAAAGAGACATTCCAAAATTTGACAAGATGGCAGCGGGTTCAGTTGTCAAGACATGCCGATAGGCCTTATGCGCTAGATTATATTTACGAAATCACCAAAGATTTTATTGAATTGCATGGAGATCGGACAGTTAAGGACGACAAGGCAATGATTGGTGGTTTGGGTGATATTGATGGTCGCACAGTGATGTTTATCGGCCAGCAAAAAGGAAGGAATACCAAACAAAGGCAAGAGAGAAATTTTGGTATGGCCAATCCAGAAGGTTATAGAAAAGCTCTTCGTTTAATGAAAATGGCTGAAAAATTTGGTAAGCCCATCGTTACCTTAATCGATACACCAGGAGCTTTTCCCGGACTTGAAGCAGAAGAGCGTGGACAAGGTGAGGCTATCGCAAGAAATCTCAAGGAAATGTTTATGTTAAAAGTACCCGTAATCTGTATAATTATAGGTGAAGGTGCCTCAGGAGGTGCATTAGGTATAGCTATAGGAGACAGGGTCATGATGCTTGAGAATACTTGGTATTCAGTAATTTCTCCAGAATCCTGCTCTTCCATTCTTTGGAGAAGCTGGGATTACAAAGAGCAAGCTGCAGAAGCACTCAAGCTGACTGCTAATGATATGAAAAATAACGGGCTAATTGATGGTATCATTGAAGAACCACTTGGAGGTGCCCACAAAGACATGAAAAAGATGTCCAAATCGCTAAAGCAAGCTATTGTAAATGCTTTAAGTGAACTTGATCAATTGACACCTGAAGCACGGATTGACCAAAGAATAGAAAAATTCTGCTCAATGGGAGTGTTTGTAGAATCTTAATAGTATCCCACAAAATCAGCTAACATCATGTTTTTTGATTTTGTGGGATTTTGCTTTTCTCGCCATGGAATTATACGTGATCAATACCGGATTTTTTAAACTTGATGGGGGAGCAATGTTTGGTGTAGTACCAAAATCGCTTTGGGCCAAAACAAATCCTGCTGATGAGAACAATTTATGCACTTGGGCCATGCGTTGCCTACTTGTAAAAACTTCAGATAGGCTTGTACTGATAGACAACGGGATTGGTCAAAAACAAGATACTAAGTTTTTTTCCCATTATTATCTTCATGGTGATGACTCGCTTATTGGTTCTTTGGCTAAAGCCGGATTCAGTAAAGCAGATATAACGGACAATTTTCTTACCCATCTGCATTTTGACCACTGCGGTGGCGGATTGGAATTTATAGATGGGGACCAGGAAAAGGTGGTGCCTACATTTCCAAATGCAATTTATTGGAGTAACCAAGACCATTGGAATTGGGCGATACATCCTAATCCAAGGGAGAAGGCTTCTTTTTTGAGAGAAAATATACTTCCATTAAATGAGTCGGGTCAACTTCAAATGGTGGACCTTAGTAATAACGAGTTTTTGCCTGGGTTTCAGTATATAGTAGCTGATGGACACACTGATAAGCAAATGATACCCAAATTAAGGTATAAAGGAAACACCATAGTGTTTGCAGCCGACCTTTTGCCTTCAGTTGGACATATTCCACTTCCCTATGTGATGGGTTATGATACACGGCCATTGTTGACGCTGCAGGAAAAAGCAGCTTTTCTGGAAGAAGCTGCCAAGGAACAATATGTGATTTTTTTAGAACATGACCCCCTTTATGAATGTTGTACAGTCAAAATGACTGAAAAAGGAGTGAGGTTGGACCAAACATTCAGATTGGATGAACTCTGAGCAAAAAATCGGCATGGCTTTGTCCGGAGGGGGTGTTAGGGGTATAGCCCATTTAGGGGTCTTACAGGCACTCAATGAAAATCATATTTTTCCTACCCAATTCAGTGGAAGTAGCGCGGGGGCGATTGTAGGAGCGCTTTACTGTAGCGGTATGGCCCCGGAAGAAATTGTAGACGTAATCTTAAAAACAAATTATTTCAAATTTATGCGTCCGGCAATCAGCTGGACAGGGATTCTTTCAATGGATCTTGTAGAGCAACTATTTATCAAATATTTTCCGGAAAACAGTTTTTCAAGTCTCAAAATCCCCTTGTCAATCGCAGCAACAGATCTGAAAAAAGCCAAGGTGGTTTACTTTTCCCGTGGTCCCTTGATCAAGCCACTGCTTGCTTCATCCTGTATTCCGGGTATGTTTGATCCAATCCTGATTGAAGATAATTATTACATAGATGGTGGTGTCCTGAACAATCTTCCAATAGAACCATTAGAAGGAGTTTGTGACGTAGTGATTGGTGTCAATTGCAATCAATTGCCTGTAGAATCTAATATCAGGAACATCAAAAGGCTTATTGAAAGAACGGTGATTATGACAATGAACTACAATGTATATAGCAGAAAGGATAAATGCGATTTTTTTATAGAACCTCCTGGTTTAGCCAAGTATGCAGTTTTTGATGTGAAAAAGGCACCAGAGATCTTTAAAAAAGGATATGAGTACACACTTGCTTATATGGATAAAAACCCAGAGCTTTTGACGATTGCAAATGTCAAATAGGATACACCCATGATGAAATTTCTTTCAAGAATTGTATTTTGGATTACAGGTTGGTCCCTACAGGTAGGATGGCCAAAAGGTTTACGTAAAGCTGTTTTGATAGCTATTCCCCATACTAGCAACTGGGACCTGCTCTATGCCAGAGCTGCGTTTTATTTAATGGATATCCCCGTGAAATTCACTATCAAAAAAGAGGTAATGGTAGGGCCTTTGGGATGGCTAATCAAAGGTCTTGGAGGAATAGCCATAGACCGTAAAAGGATTCCTGGAGGTAGAAAACAAACCTATACTGAAGCCATGATCAATATGCTCAAAGAATCCGATGAACTTGTCATCATGGTGACTCCGGAAGGTACTAGAAGCTATGCCCCAAAATGGAAGTCCGGCTTTTATCATATTGCACTTGGTGCTGAAGTTCCTATTGTAATCGGTTTTCTGGATTACAAAAATAAAATTGCAGGAATTGGTCCCGTGATATATCCTAATGGGGACATGAATGCCCAAATTGAAGAAATGATGGCTTTTGGCAGAACAATCTCCGGAAAATATCCTGACCAAGGGATCCGTTGATTTCCTATTCTACTGTAAGTGAAATATCATCAAAATAGACCGTTCCTGTCGTACCTGCTGTCATGACAAGGTACACTACAATGCTGCTGATATTTTCTTGGATAGAAGGTAGAGTCAGGCTTAAAGGTGCCCAGTCGAATGTACCTGAAATTGAGGCAATATTATCTGTGCTGACAAATCTCCCAAAGGTTGACTGGCTTCTCCCTTCTTCATGGAATGTCCTGATGGCAAGATATACATTGCTACCGGCACCGTTTCTCTTGATGTTTTCCCCTTTGATGTAGGCTTTAAGTCTTAAGCTCCTTCCAGTTCTAGGCATTTCACCAGTATAGGTCTGTGACCAAACTCCTGCTGATCGTGCATTGAAGTCGTTGTTGCGAATGGCTAAAGCCCTACTTGGTGATCTATAGATTTCAGTACTTACGAAAAGTTCAAAAGGAGAGGGGTTGGTTGCTCTCCATGGGTGGACACTGTCCATACTTAATTCAAGATCCGAATTTCTTAACAACTGCGTATTGGCAGGAACAGGATCATTTTTTTCTACACATTGTATCAAAACGAATAAAACCGGAATTGATAAAAACCTCAATTTCATAGATTAGCTGCTTTCAAGTATCCTTAAAGGATTGATACGCAACAATTTCAAATCAGTTATTACAAAAAACGGCAGGAAATTTCTTACCTGCCGTTGACTTAAAGTTTGGACTGTTTTATTTCTTGATTACCTGAATCCAGCCTTTGAATTCATGCTCTTTTCCAAGGATATCTTTTCCTCTTAATACATAGAAATAGGTTCCTGCATTAAGTCCTTCCGCACTCCAGTCATTTTGATAGTTAACACTTTCATACACATGGTCACCATATCTATTGAAGATAATGAGCTCATTTGTAGGAAACTTTCCGATTCCTTTAATGACGAATCGATCATTCTTACCATCTCCATTTGGAGTAATGACATTACCGATAAAGAATGGCTTGATTTGATTGACATCTGTTCCTGTGTTGTCATTGCCATTGGTGTCGGTCTGAGTAGAAGTCACTGTTGCCACATTTGTGATTGTCAGCGGAGATCCATTTGGCAAAGGGTTAGCTTTGACTTTAAGTTTGATCAGAACACTTGTACCTGCTGAAAGTTCTGCAATTGAAAATACTACCCTTGATCCGCTGACTGTTGCATTTACTGAAATCCCGGTAATATTTGAAGCAAAAGTAAATCCAAGATAGCTGAGTCCTGAAGGTAATTCATCCACAATTTCAACATTGGTAGCTGTAGTGGTGCCGATGTTCTCTACAAGTATTTCGTATTCAAATTCATCTCCCTCAAAAATCTCCAGACCGTTAGAAGTTTTGCTAATCCTAAGATTGACATCATCATTATACAACTTGAAGACTACCCAGGCATCGTCACTGTTCAGAGGGTTATTCACTTCTGTAAGCGTATACTTCAACCTGTAAGCTCTAGCTTCATTTACTCCAGGAACAAGGGACAATTCGCCATTGTCGTTGATAATCAAACCTATGATTCCGTCTAGTTCCGTGAATTCAAAATCCACTTCAGTGTCTTTGACTTTTTTGCCATTGAGTAAATCATTATCCAAAATATTGCCGATAATTCCTCCGTATGAAATAGAGTATTCACCTAGATCGTCATCTATTGCGATGATTTGATTCGCTTCTTTGCCTACTGTGACGGTTCCATCTGCATCAATAGTTTTGTTGTCAGGATCTTTTCCGCTTGCTCTGGCAAGATTCAAGATAAAGCCTGCCTGTAAATCTGCAAGGCTGACAAGGTAGGATGTCGTAAAACTTACACTTTGTCCTGGCGCCAAGCTTGGAATGTTTTCATTCAAACCAGTTAGTGGATCAGTAACAGCTATATTCACTAATGTCACATTCCCAGTATTGGTCACCTGAATGGTATAGGTTATTTTCTGACCAATTTCTGAATAGGTTTCTTGATCAGCTGTTTTAACAACCTGAAGTTTGCCTTGGTTTTCAATCACTACTATGTTATCATCCTCTTCTTCCTCTTCTTCTTCATCATAACCTACGTATGCCACATTTCGGACTTTACCGGCAATCATGTCTTCTTGTTTGACTGTATAAGAAGTAGTCACCGATTTGGTCTCTCCTGGTGCAAGGCTATTGATAGTTTGTTCAAAATTGGTGAGCGGATCCCTTATAATTATGTTGGTAAGTGTAACATTCCCAGTATTGGTAACCGAAATGGTGTAGATGATTTCATCTCCCACTGCTGCAAAAGTTGACCTGTTTGCTGTTTTACTGATAGACACACCTGTTCGTTTGATCACAGGAATAATGAGTTCATCCGAAGCAGTGGTGTCTTCATTTTTAGGATTTTTGCCCGAAACAGTAGCCGTGTTGACTACGCTGCCTCTATCCATATCAGCTTGTGTAACGGTATATGTGGTACTTACAACAATTTGCTGTCCCGGAAGAATAGTGGGTATTACTTGAAGCAAGTTGGTCAATGGATCCCTCAATTCAACATTAGAAATGGTGACATTACCTGTGTTGGTTACCGTGAGGGTATAAGTGATAATTTCCCCTACATTAGTTATTGAAGATTTATCGGCAGTTTTTACCAAATCCATTGCAGGATTGGCAGTAAATAGCTGTACATCTTCATCTGTTGCGCTTGCTTCATCTCCGTTCAAAATTCCTTTAACCTGTGCGATATTCGTAAATGATCCAGCATCAATATCAGCTTGCTGAAGTACATATATTGCGGTAAAGGTGGTGTTGTCAGAGGCTCCTGGAGCAAGTGATGGAAGTATACCTCCTGATACAGTAACTTTAGGATCTAATAGCTGTACTTGTTCAAATGGATAAGGACTATTGTTGGTTATGGTAAATGTGTAGATTATCTCATCGCCTTCACTTGCGGTATTATCATTGTTTTTATCTACCCATGTACCTGTTTTTACCAGTTCAACAGAACAAGTGTTGAGACTTAAAGAGACTGGGGTTCTGGTGACACTTACACAGTTGTCTGATTCCCTTACTGCTTCAGCATAGTAAGTGACTGTTCCCAAGGTACTCAAGGTAGGTGATGAAACTACTGTTCCCCCTGTTTCTTGGTCGTACCATACTATCCTAAAGCCTGGTTCAACTGTTGCAGTAGCTGTAAGTGTAATTCCTTCTTCAAAGCATTTGGATAGGTTTCCGCCACTGATAGGAGCAGCAGTAGCTTCTTTTACTGTAATGTTTACTTTTACTTTTGCACTAGGACAAAAACCCTCGGCAATTTGGCTTACCCAAATTTCATAATTCCCTGCTTCCTGAGTATCAACAGTTGGAATTGTAGAAAGAGGTTGTGCATTTGAATCATTAGAGCTAAAGAACAGCAATTCAAATCCTTCACTAGCTTCTACCATATAGGCAATTTCTTCCGATCCCTGACATACAATCTGGTCAGTAACAGAGGGGGAAGGTGCATTTGGTTGTATGGTAATTGTAACTGGAACTCTTGGTCCGATACAGGTTGAGCTTACGCCTTCTGCTACCCAGATGGTGGTTTTGCCAGCGGCATTGCTATTGATTTCATAGCCAAGCTGCACCGGGCCTCCATTTTCTTGTGTGAAGAAATAGATCTCGTATTCATCTGCCTGACCGGCATTGCTAGGCTTGATCAATGTATTCAAATTTGGCAAGGATACACCTTGACAGAATGTAAGGTCATCTGCTTCTGGGACATCTGGAGTGCTGCTGATGACCGAAACGGTGATTTTAAATTCATATATACAGTCTATGCTATTGGCAGGGATTGCATAATAGGTCCCATTAGTTCCAGGAAAGGGATTTGTGGAGGTGTATTCTGTTGCGGTGCTGATATTCCTCCCATCAAAAAACCTAGTGCCTAACGGGAATGAATCTTTGATGAGGTCAATTGGCAAACCTGAACTAGTGTCAATGTTGCAGAAGAAGAAATCTTTGAAGAGTTCTGCCTCAGCGCAATTTTGGTCGACCCATTCTAGTGCTCCAAAAATAGGAACCACCAAAGGTGTTTGGATAGGCTCACCTTCACAGGTACCTCCTAAAAACCCTTGGACCAATTGCACACCTGAGAATTCTGTTTGGGAAATATTCCCTTTTCCGGAAATAGATCCGCTTACAGCTATAAAAGGCTCACAAATGCCATTGGCTAAGATAAAGCAATCTTGAGTTGCTTTAAGGCTGTAGGTCAGCTTAGCCAGTAATGTTTGGATATCTTCCATTAAGGGTAAGTCCCCCAATTCCCAAACTATTGAACCGGTGGCACCTAAAGTCGGATCAAAATAGGGAGCATTGGCTTGATTAGGACTATAAAAGACTTCACTATTTACACTTACAAAGGTGGCAGTGTAAGGCATAGGTATTATAATTTTGGTATCAGAAATGGATTCTGTGCCCAGATTTCTGATTTCCAATGTGTAAGTCAATTCTTCACCCGGTCTTACAGTAGGATTGGAGCCAACAGGTTGATTGTTAATAGAAGTTATCTGATTAAGACCTTGAATATCTGGAACATAAGCATCAACTGAGAATGCTACTGTGTAAATGGTATAAACATCTTGAGTAGATCCATACCTGAATTTTGTAGCAGTCTGATTATTTTGAATGATAAAATTGTTGTCATTTGGAATATCCCACATGGCAATATCAATCCCCGTATTGTTGGTGAAATTTGGATTTCGAGGAGTTAAAGCCAGGTTGCCCAGATTGTTGGTAACAGGCGTATAGATTGAAGAATTGAAGAAATTGTTAATTGTATTCAAGGGATGTCTTAATCTTACCCATTCTGTATCTGCAGCATTTCTGATTTCTAAGAAATCCCCACTTAACCCTCTGTCTCCTTCGCCGGCCATAACACCTAATTTGAGATTGACTGGTCCGTTAGGAGAAGCTCTAAAACCGTCTATTAAAAGTTCTCCGGTAGTTTCTGATCTGTCAGAAGGTGCACGTAAAAAGGAATACCCGTCAAAGACAGTAACATCCCGCCAGTTCATCTTTGAGTTTTCATAGATAACTACCATTCCCCAATGACCAAAGTAACCTACTGGACCACCGTTGCCGTCACTAATTGCAAGATCTGCTACTGAATATTCTCCTATTCCTTGAGACTTGACAATAGCTGTGACATCTGCATAGCCTACATAAATATCTTCAAGCTCACCATTGGGATAAAAAATCAGGTTAGATCCTGTAACTATTTCTCTATACCCCGAATCTTGAGGGCCTTTAAATTTGACTTTCCTTTTGTCTAATGTGAGGATATCAAATATAGTTGGAATAAAAGTCCCTGAAGCAGTTATTCTAGCTGAATTATCATTGGTTTGATAATCTGCCACCTCACCGGTTCTAGAAATATTTCTGCTAAGTCTATCAATGGTGAATGTCATGTCGCCGTCTTGTATGACGATAGGGTCAAAAGTCACCACACGTACATCACCAACTATCTGGCTCACTTGGTTTGTCAAAGTGGTATAAGTACTACTTGTTCCAATACGGTATCTCGCTGGATTATTGGTGCTATTGGAAAATTCAAATTGATATGTGTCTCCTCCTGTCTCCGAAATAAAAGTATACCTGGGATACCTATTGTCTTCTAAACCTCTTCTGTCAATTTCAAGGGAGTATGAAGTATAGGTAATCCTATTGTTATGATAAGCGGTTTGAATCTGGTTGTTGATAGTCTGGGGTGAACCTGGCTGGCTTCCTCGGATAATGTCTAAAGTAAATCCGGTAGATGGAGTAGCGCGTCCAGACCAATATAGACCTGCATAAATGATTTCTGAACAGTTCGGATCAGCATTATTTTCCTCAGAAAACACTAAAGTGGCAGAAGATGAATTAATCGTATTAGGGTTGTTGTCAACATCAACATACCGCATCTGGTTATTTGAATTGTTGACTTGAGTTGGATCTGTTAACGTTAAATTAGTATTTCCTATAATTGCAAAATCCCCCCTGATGGTGTGGATGTTGTTTTGGGGTGCTGGCAATCCTACCCTATGGCGAAATGGTACCCTGTTGTCATTCTGCGCAACCGATGTGAAATTATTAAAACCAGCAAGAAGAAACACAAATAGTGCAAAGATCCCGGTTTTTTTGAAATAGTTGTGGATGTTTTTCATGAGCTCTAAGAGTGCTTTACAATAAAACCGAAACTTGATATAACAACACGATGTCCCCTGGTTCAAAACCTACAACCATCTGATCTACTTGAGCTACTTCTAACGGGACTTCTGATGTAATTAGGACATAGGATAGATTGGGAAAATGCCTCAATGCTTCAGGATCCAGTTTTATTTGTCCTATTTCAGCTACTTGGCTGATTTTTATTTCTAAACCTTTAACAGACCTAAATTTTGCATTTGGCTCTTTTAGAAGTGCCAAAGAAGCGAAATCTGTGGTCAATTTCTGAGGATAGGGTTCCTCATCGGCAATAATATTCCTCTTATGCAAGGTTAGGGTAGAGGTGACTTCAGTCAGTAGGCTTACTATCCTCTTGGAACTCCCTTTGTCAGTCTGTTCAATGAAATCTTGAAGAGGTAGGGCTTGCTGTCCATACGTATGGAAAGAAGAAAACCCTATTAGGATGAAAAGCAATATTGCCTTAGGATCCACCGATATTATGAAGCGCTGATAATCAGAAACTTGTTTCATTTCAATTTATTCAAGTAGTGTCTAAATAGTCCAGGTGGAGTGGGTGAT
>DAIPZN010000099.1:0-17080 GCA_036782195.1 Cyclobacteriaceae bacterium
ATTTATTTTTAACAACATTTAATTCATATTTATGCCCCTCACCTCATCCCCAATCTCTCAACGTCTTGAAGGTTATTTTGATTTCGATAAAAGATTATTTTTTTTAATAATCGTTCTGATTTTTATTGTGATCAGGTTTATCACAAATGACATTATTCTTCAAGCAATCCCAGGTTATGAGCAACTGGAAGAAGAAGGCACCTTTTTGATTTTCCACATCTTCAACGCCCTCAATTACCTATGGACTCCATTTGCATTGATGTGGAAATTCACATTGACTGCATTTGTGCTTTGGATCGGTGGTTTTGCCTTTGGCTATAGAGTTTCGTTCAAGAAACTGTGGCAATACATCATGATCATCGAGATAATTTTTGTACTTCCCGAATTGATCAAAATGCTTTATTTCATGACCTTACCTGAATCAGTTACTTATCAGGAAATCCGCAATTTTTATCCGTTTTCTTTACTTTCAATCTTAGGATCAGAGGGAATGGATAAACAAAATCTATATCCCCTACAAGCTATTAATCTTTTTGAAATCATATACATCGCCCTGCTTATACTGGTGTTCCATACAGTAAGTAGGAGAAACCTGAAACAATCAACTAAAGTGGTTATATCCACATATGTTCCCCTATTTTTATTATGGTTGTTTTTTTACATTACAGTGTACAGGTAGCGATTTTGAATTGATTTGCGCAAGAAACTGTTTAGGATTAGTGTTTACCCGCTAACTAAAACCCTATTTTAAAGATTAAATCAAAAACCATATCATTATGAATCCTTTATTGGAAAAATTTAATACACCATTTGAGACTGCTCCTTTTCATTTAATCAAAGAAGATGATTTCCTCCCAGCCATCAAAGAAGCGATCGCCTCCGCCAAAAAGGAAATTGAAAAAATCAAGGCTGAAGATTTACCGAATTTTGAAAATACAATCGTGGCCTTAGACCGTTCAGGTCGACAACTTTCTCTAATTACTTCCATTTTTTTCAATCTCAATAGCGCAGAAACCAATGATAAAATCCAAGCTTTGGCCAGAGAAATTTCGCCTATCTTGAGTGCCCATGGAAATGACATCATACTGGACAATGAGCTTTTTGAGCAAATAAAGACTGTGTATGACCAAAAAGCCCCTCTTGATGCAGAGCAACAAATGCTCTTGGAGAAGACTTATAAAAGTTTTGTCCGTAATGGAGCAAATCTCAACAATGAGGAAAAGCTGAGGCTAAGGGAAATTGACATAGAACTGGCTAAGTTAAGTCTCCAATTTGGTGAGAATGTATTGGCAGAGACAAACAGGTATGAATTAGTCATACAGGATGAAAAGGATTTAAAAGGTCTTCCTGAAGCCGTAATAGAAGCAGCCGCCCAGACTGCTGATGAAAAAGGAAAGGCTGGATCTTGGATATTCACATTGGCCTTCCCAAGCTATATCCCGTTCATGACTTATGCAGAAAACAGAGAACTTCGGAAGGAATTGTTCAAAGCTTATAATTCAAAAGCTGCTAAAGGAGATGAGCTGGACAACAAGGAGATCATAATTAAGCTTTTGAAACTAAAAACTGAACGGGTAAAGCTTCTTGGATATGCAAATGTATCAGATTTTGTTCTTGAAGAACGTATGGCCAAAAGCAGTGGCCTGGTTCTTTCATTCCTGCAAGATCTTTTGGAGAAATCAAAACCTATAGCGCAAGAAGAATTAGCTGAACTTACAGCATATGCAAAGGACTTAGACGGATTAGAACATTTAGAAAAATGGGATTTTTCCTATTACTCAGAGAAATTGAAAAAAGAAAAATACGCAGTTGATGACGAAGTACTCAGACCGTATTTTAAACTAGAAAATGTCATTGATGGAGTTTTTCAAACAGCACAAAAGCTTTTTGGGATCAGCTTCAAGGCAAATAATGATATCCCTGTGTATCACCAGGAAGTCACTGCCTATGAAGTCAATGCTCCAGATGGTAACCACTTGGCCATACTTTATGCAGATTTTTTTCCGAGAAAGGGAAAGAGAAATGGCGCATGGATGACAAGTTTTCGTGGTCAAAAAGTGATTGATGGCCATAATGTTCGGCCACACATTTCAATTGTTTGTAATTTCAGTAAACCTACCAAAAGCCAACCTTCTCTTCTGACTTTCAATGAGGTGACGACCTTATTCCATGAATTTGGTCATGCCCTCCACGGAATGTTGGCAAATACACGGTACGAGTCCCTGTCCGGCACTAATGTTTATTGGGATTTTGTTGAATTACCTTCGCAGATTTTTGAAAATTGGTGCTACGAAAAAGAATGCCTTGATTTGTTTGCGAGGCATTATCAAACCGGGTTGTTAATTCCTGAAACATTAATTGACAAAATCAAAAAAGCTTCAAACTTTCAACAAGGGTACCAAACCTTAAGACAGGTGAGCTTCGGCTTGCTTGACATGGCTTATCACAGCACGGATCCAGATCAGCTTACAGATATTTCAGCTTTTGAAAAAGCAACTTTGGAAAACACATCTCTATTGCCAGATGTGGCTGGTACGCTAATGAGTACATCTTTCTCCCATATTTTTCAAGGAGGATATGCATCAGGTTACTATAGCTACAAGTGGGCTGAAGTGTTGGACGCAGATGCTTTTGAACTCTTTAGCGAAAAAGGTGTCTTTGACAAATCTACAGCTGATTCATTTTTGAAAAACATTCTTTCGGCAGGGGGAAGTGAACATCCTTCAATTCTTTACAAGCGTTTTAGAGGGAGGGAACCCAGACCAGAGGCCCTTCTAAAAAGGGCAGGTTTGTTGAAGACTTAAAAAAATTAAAAAGCCGGCGATAGAGCCGGCTTTTACTATTTCTTGATATTATAATCTAATGGGACTTTTTTATCCCCAACTAAGGCCTCATATTTTAGACCTCCCAAGCGCTCATCAAATTCCTTTTTAGCTTCTTTAATAATCAAAGGATTTAGAATTAGATCTTTTCCTGTTAAAGCCATTGTTTTGGCAGCCAGCATCATTCCCTTATAACCAATGCTCATTCCATCTGCAGCAACCGCCTGCCAGGTATGCGCTGCGGTCCCTGGAACCCATGTTGCAGTTCCTAGTCCAACAGTGGGGACTACATAGCTGACGTCTCCCACATCCGTAGATGCCGGAAAGTAGGTTAACTTATATGGCTCAACTTCCTTGGCCGTCTCCAAAGAAGGAACTTTAGGCGCGTTAAAGGTTTTCTGAATCTCTCTGGCAAAAAGTTTTTCTTCTTCATTGTACTCCACTCCACCGAGAGAAGAAAGGTTTTTATGCATAACTTTTGCTAATGTCTCATTTGGTAACAAGCCATATAAGCCAGACGCAAGTTCGATCTCTGCCCTTGTACCCGTACCCATTGCCGCTCCTTCTGCAGCCTTTCCTATTCTGGCCCACATGCTTTTTAACTCCGTAATATCCGGATGACGAATCATATATTGTACTTCTGCAAAATCAGGAACAACATTGGGTGCAAGCCCACCATTGGTGATTACATAGTGTATTCTGCTTTCCTGATCAATATGTTCACGCATCATATTCACCATCATGTTCATGGCTTCTACAGCATCTAAAGCAGAACGTCCACGCTGGGGAGCTGCAGCCGCATGGGCAGTCTCACCGTAAAACCTGAACCGTCCCCCAATCACTGCATTACATGTTGAGGCATTGGCTGAGTTTCTATCAGAAGGATGCCAATTGATCACTGCATCTACACCTTTAAAAATCCCATCTCTGGCCATATACACCTTACCACCTCCAGACTCCTCAGCTGGAGTACCAAAGATCTTGATAGTAGCCTTGATGTTGTTGGCATCAATCCATTCTTTTAAAGCAACTCCTGATGCCACAACGGCAGTTCCAAAAAGGTTGTGTCCACATCCATGCCCATTACCTCCTTCTACAATCACAGAACGATAAGGCACCGCATCTTGAGACAAACCTGGTAATGCGTCATATTCTGCCAAAAATCCCAACACAGGGCCTCCCTTATCATATGTAGCAACAAAAGCGGTTGGCATTCCTGCTACTCCGACTTCAACATTGAAACCGGATTTTTTAAGTTCTTCAATCAGAACTTTTGAACTTGTTGTTTCCAGAAATCCCAATTCAGGATTTTCCCATATTTCCCGAGCTGCCCTGGAAAATCTCTCCGTGTTGTTATCCAGATTTTTGATGATAAAGGCATCATGCATCTGCTCCTGTCCAAAGCAAATTTGACATGCCAAAACACCTATTAAGCCAAGTAAAATTTTTCTCATAGCTGTTGTTAAAGATTAGGTTAAAGCATTTTTCTTGAATCATAAAAATATGTACTGCCCAGGCAAAATGAAAGAAGAATTTTTGGGCATAAAAAAAAGGACACCGCCCAGTGTCCTTTTTTCACAATGTCGTCTTAAAAGCTTGAGCTTTTGAAGTCAGGGTGCGTTAATTGTTGAACCGATTAGATCATGATAAGAAACCCAACTAGGATCAACCATACTACTGATGAGAACACC
This sequence comes from Cyclobacteriaceae bacterium, assembly GCA_036782195.1. GTDB lineage: Bacteria > Bacteroidota > Bacteroidia > Cytophagales > Cyclobacteriaceae > DAIPZN01. Next base: position 4,514 of record DAIPZN010000099.1, read on the forward strand.
AGGAGTAGTCTGAATTTTTTATCTTCGTTCATAGCTGATTTTTTGTTTAATGTACAAAGTTTTTTGAATTTATTCCAAACTTTACACAATAAATTGTTGCATTTATCAGTTAAACGGTATCTTCTGCCAATAAATCATGGTAATGTTTCTGATTTTTGGACATATTTACTGCATTCCATTCCACTCTCCTGGTAGCAGGATGCTTCCTCACAGCACATACTTTAATCTGACAGTAATTGCAGCATTTGTCGGGAATACATGGGTCGCTATGGATAAAAAGCTCCATATCTCCCTTCCAATCTTCTTGAAGGACTTTTTCCACCTTTCCTACTTCATCATGAACTTGTTCGAGTGTAAGGTAGTAAGGCAAGGTTAGGTGAAGGTCAATATGTCTGTCCCCACCATACTGTTGCACCCTCATGTTGTGAATATCTATCCACATAGGGCTTCTATTTCGGTTGAGGATAGCTACAGTGGATTCTACAGCTTTAGGATCTGCTTCATCCATCAAACCACCTACTGACTTTCTCACCAATCCGTACCCTGAATAAATGATATATAGGGAAAATAAAATGGCTATTGCGGAGTCAAGAAAATATATTCCGGTATAATAGATGATTACGATGCCTATGAACAACAACATACTGGTAAAGGTATCCGCAATCAAATGTTTACCGTTAGCTTCCAGGGTAATGCTATTATGCTTCTTCCCTTTACTCATCAGCACATATCCCAAGGCCCCATTGATGAAGCCAGAAAAAGCTATCAAAATTATCCCTTCAAATAGATTATCCAGGCTTTCCGGAAAAATCAGGTTGTATATGGCTTGGTAGATGATGAAAATCCCTGCCAACATGATCAATGTTCCCTCGACACCGGCACTGAAAAATTCAATTTTCCCATGTCCGTAAGGGTGATTGTCATCTCTTGGTCTCGAACTCAGATAAATACTAAAAGAAGCAAATCCTGAAGCGACCACATTGACGATGCTTTCTAAAGCATCAGTAAGAATTGCCGTAGAATTAGTTATAAAATAGGCGTAAAATTTTACAAAAAATAACACTATACTAATTCCAAATGATACTCTTATCCATATGGTCTTTTCTTTTTCCACCAATTTTCTTGTTTAGATGTCTAATTACTTGAAAATAAAATTAAATTCGAACCAACAAAACGATTATTAAAGACCAAATTTAGTTTTGCCCGCAATGATAGGGCTTATTCTACTTTTTACACGCTCTACATCACATAATTTATGGAAGAATCTAAACTTATTTTACCGGGATACCTCAAGGCTTTGGTAGTCTTGCTCTTGATAATCATCATAGTCTTCATCGTAATCATGGGGAGAGGCATATTGATACCGCTTTTTTTGGGTGGGCTTATTGCAGTTTTGCTTACACCGGCAGCGGAATTTTTAGAAAGAATCAGAATTCCCCGTATCCCAAGCACTCTCATTTCTGTCACAACAGGATTATTGGCAATATTAGGAATATTAGCTTTTGTGGTCATGCAAGTAGCTGTATTTAGCAGGGACCTTGAAAATGTCGGTGAAAAATTAAATAAATACCTTTTCGAAATTGACACTTACCTCAAGTCATGGGGCATAGAGTCTGAAATAGGCAGAGGCTTGGATCAGGATTATCTGGTTACAATCATAGAATCAAACAGCTCAAGTTTAGGGGAGTTTTTATTTACCACGATTGGTTCCCTTGCAGGTGTAGTTCTTTTACCAGTATTTGCTTTTTTCCTCTTGCTTTATAGGGATCATTTGACAACCTTCATCGCTAATCTTTACCACCATCACCATAAAGGCTACATAAAAAGGGAAATAAGGGCAATCAGAAGAGTGGTTCAGCAATACATCATTGGTATTTTAAAAGTGATGGCGATTCTTGCTGTTCTCAATACAGCCGTTCTTTTTGGATTGGGAATTCAACATGCCATATTTTTCGGGGTATTTGCGGCGCTGCTGAACATCATCCCTTATCTCGGACCATTTCTTGGAGCAATTCTTCCCACTATATTTGCATTTTTAACAACTGACAGTCTATTCTATCCAATCGGTGTAGTCATTGCCTTTCAAATCATTCAATTGATTGAAAGTAATTTTCTCACTCCAAAAATTGTTGGGAACAATGTCAACTTAAATGCATTTGTGACGTTTTTAGGACTTCTAATTGGAGCTTCCATTTGGGGTATAATCGGTATGATAATCATCATCCCAGTCATGGCTGTTTTAAGAAAAATATTTGAGTTTAGTGAAGCAACAAGACCCTTTGCACTTCTGTTAGGTGAAGAAATAATTGAAGATGATCCAGATGAAATTGAAAAATTGGACTAGACTTTTGTGGGCTACCTGCCTGCTCATTTCCCTTTCATTAACTGCTTGTGACAACTCTGAGACTAAAAAGGGAAGGTTTTTGCTGAAGGCAAATGAAAAAGTCAAAGAAAATGACCTTAAATCCGCCATAGAATTTTATTCAGAAGCAATAAATCTTGACAGCACATATGTTGATGCCTATTTCAACAGAGCTTTATCCTACCAAAAACTCAACAAACTTGATGAAGCAATAGGTGACTTTTCAAAAGCACTGCATTTTTCCCCTGATCATAAACCTTCCCTGTTGCAGAGAGGTTTGTCCTATCTTGATAATGGGGAAAACTACAAGGCACTTAGCGATGCAAGACTCCTCCAGGAATTGTCACCAGAGGATCCTGTTAGCTATATGCTACTAGGCATGGTCCAAGAAAGGCTTCGAAACTATTCTGCAGCATTTGAAGCTTTTAATACCGGTCTGGAATATGCACCAGAAAATGTGGACTTACTGGTAAACATCGCCACCATCCATTTTTATCTGGAAGCTTATGAAGAGGCGCTGAAGTTTTTGGACCAAGCCGAAAAACTGAATGCCAAGGAACCAAATATCTATAACCTCAGGTCGCAGATAGCATTTGAGCAAAAGGATTATACACAGGCATTGGCTCAAGTGGAAAAAGCCATTGATCTAGATAGCAGACAACCCTATTTCTACAACAACAGAGGTCTTTACCGCATCTATCTTGAAGATTTGGAAGGTGGACTGAATGATGTGAATTTGAGTCTTAAACAAGACCCTAAAAATCCTTACGCACTCCGAAACAAAGGCATTTATTACTATTACAAACAGCAAAAGGAATTAGCTCTGAGATATCTCGGCGATGCGCTTGAACGTAATCCGGATCTGAAGCTCACCAAACAATATGTAGAACTGGCTCAAGAAATTTTATAAGTTTTTGCACCTAAGACCTCCTTTATTGTTTTCAGCAACTCAGCAGCGTCAATTGGCTTGGCGACGTATCCGGAAAAACTACTGTTTTCCATTCTGTCCATTACGTCTATTTTTGCAGCGGCTGAAAGAGCAATGACAGGAATAGAAGAGAACAATTTGATCTGCTCTGTAGCATCAAATCCATTCATTACAGGCATTTGAATATCCATTAGCACACAATCGTAATTACCTTTTCTGACAGCTTCAATCGCTTCCTTTCCATTGGTAACCCTATCAAATTGGATACCCCATTTTTTGATAATTTTACCTAAGACCAAGGCATTGACATCATTGTCCTCTGCCATGAGCAGCTTCACCTCAGCCAAATCCACCATGGATTGGGGGGATTGATTTATAGAAGATTTGGGTGCATAAACCCTTTCAAATTCCAATTCGAAGAAAAATGTACTCCCAACACCTAGCTCTGATGCAAAATCTATATGACCACCCATCTGGTCTAATAGCTTTTTGGTAATGGACAAACCTAAACCTGTTCCTCCATATTTTTTGCTAAATGAATGTTGCAATTGATCAAATTCCTTAAAAATCCTATCTCTGTTTTCCTTGGCAATACCTATTCCGTTATCTTTTACCTCAAAGTATACCTTTGTTTTATGGTCAGTTTCAGCCTTGATTTCAGCGGTAAGTTGGACTTGACCTTTATTGGTGAACTTGAGGGCATTGGTAAGAAGATTATTGAGCACTTGGGCCAATCGAACCTTATCCCCTTTCACATCTTGGTCCAAATTGCCGATAAAGTTCACGAGAAGTTGATTCTGACTGTCTTTAGCATGGAATTCCAAACCATTCACCACTTGGGAGATTACCTCCTTCAGGTTCATGGGATTCATTTCAAGACTAATCTTTCCTGCTTCCATTTTTTGGAAATCTAGCAGGTCGTTGATCATCATGATCAGATTGTCGACTGCGAAATTGATGGTCTTCAAGGCCGACTCCTGACCAGGGGTATGTTCATCTTGAAGTAGGGTATATACAGATCCGGATATGGCATTAAGAGGCGTTCTCAATTCATGACTGATCATAGATAAAAATTCTGATTTGATGTAATTAGCTTTTTCTGCCGCTTCCCTTGCATCTTTAAGCTTCAACTCAAATTCTTTTTGTTCAGTGATATCGGTAAGATAACCATACCAAATGATGTCTCCAGAGTTTTGAAGTTCTGGTTTGGCTGCTCCCATTACCCATTTATAGCCATCTAATTCATTTTTCTTCACCCTGAATTGACAGATCCAAGGACTCACTTTCTTGGCTGAACTCACCGTAGTAGTCAAGACCTTTGCCACATCCAAAGGATGTACCTTGGTCAATGCTAAAGTCAAACCGTCTTCAGAAGATATGTCCTCCTCAGTGATGTCTAAAATTGTTTTGATTCCAGGACTGAGGTAGGTAAACTCCATTTTACCATCACTATCTAGAACAAACTGATAAAGTGCACCCGGTACCTGCTCAGTAAGCCGTTGTAAGAAGTCCGATGAATCTTGAAGAACCTTCTCTGTGTAAACCCTATCAGAAATATCTCTAGAGAAGGCCAAAACCAAATTTGTATCTCCAAATTGCACCAAATTACTGCTAACTTCCACAGGAATATGATTACCAGTAACACCATGAAGGGTAGTTTGATAAAGTTTATTTTGTCCTAAAGTAAGTTTGGAAATATGATGCTGCCAATCTTCTCTCGATTCAAACATGGAATCAAACTTTCCGATATACTCCCCGGGTTCTTTGGCTATACCCAATTTCACATTGGCTTCATCATTGGCATAAATGACCTGACCATTAAAATCGATCACCATAATTGATTCAGGCGCCCGATCAAAAAACTGTCTGAACTTAGAAATTTCTTTAAAATACTGCTCATCTTGACTTACGTCTTGGATAGAACCATAGAGGAATTTGACTTCTCCCGATTCAAATTGAGCATTTCCGATTATTTTAACCCATTTTTCATGAGCCTCTTTCGACCGTATTCTCAACTTCATGGAAAAACCTTCACCTTTAGCGATTAGCCTTTCCAAAGCCTGCTTATAACCGTGTCTGAATTCTGGAAGACAAAGTTCAATGGCTTGATCCATTGTGACCTCCACCCCATTAGGCAGTTCGTGCATGTGGTACAATTCAGGGCCCCAGATCATTTTGTTGGATGGAATATCAAATTCCCAGACTCCAAAATTTGCTCCCTTAGTACCAAGTTGGTACAATTCGTTTTTCCAGAATAGACCAGACTTACCGGATTTAAGGTCCGTAATATCCCTTCCAATGGCATAAAACTTTCCAACAATAAAGTGAATATGCCAATCCAACCATCTATATTCTCCTGATTTAGATAGAATTCTTGCCAAAAACTGGCTATTCTTTCTTTCCTGCCTTACTTCAAGGAGAAGGTCTTTTACCATTGGCAAATCCTCCGGATGAAAAAAGTTACAAAGTTCAATATTCGTCAGTTCATCAGGTGTATAGCCAAGTATGGGTTTAACAGAATTGCTGACCCAGGTTAGAAAATTCTCTTGACCGATTCCTATGAGATCAATGGCGTTCCTGAAAAAATATTGGGAATCATTTCTAGTAGGGAGCCCTATCCCTTTGATTTCTTGCCCTTTGTAAAAAAGAAAATAATTGGATTCATTTTCCTGAGGCAGTTCCAAAAAAAAGGAGTATTCAACCCCCATAAAATTTAAAATCAATTCCTCATTGAAAATGTATGAATTAATATCCAAACCTAATCCCACCAAGGTTTTTTCATCCAAAAACTGACCTATTTTATGCTCAAATTCTTTGTTGGTATAGTATATATTATAGGGATAAGTATCATCAGCCAAAAAAACCATTTCTGATGATTCGTAGATAATTTTCTTAAAAGTGTTATTAATACCGCTATCTCTCATTGAAACAGACATGGGGATGAAGCTGAATCTGGTTTACATTAGGGTGAAATCATGAGTTAACTCATGCTGTAAACATACATTATTTTGTTTTTTATACCAAATTATTTGTTGTTAAAATTGGAGATAAATAAAATAATTAGATTCCGAACTCTACTTGGAACATCCCGGTCCATGAATTGCCGGTATGGTTTAAATCATATAACCCTTCAAGCCATTTATATCCCAGATTCCCTTGGATTTTGATCCTGTGTCCTTTAAGGTAATATGTGTATCCAACGAGTGCCTCATCAACCCTTTGCTGAAAGTCACTGATGCTTGTTTTAGGCTCTACAAAAGAATACCTCGTGGCAAGTTCTACTTTTGGAGAAATCATTTTACTGATTTGCAAATTGAACCCATGGCCTACCGGTACAAATCTTACTAGCCCTTGTTCATTTGTGGTGATTGGGTCTGCAGTGTTGCGTTGCATAAATTCCGAAAGAACAGCAAAACCTCTATACTTGAACATGCCGTCAACGATCAAGGTTTCGATATCCCTAAAATCATATAGTTCAGACCCTAATTGACCACCTGTCCTACTCGCTTTGTGATTGTATGAATAAGTCAATCCTAAAGATAATTTAGGTGTCTTTTCAAACTCTAAGTCACCTTCTGAATAATCTCCGCTGTTCGAAAACTTACCTAAAGGCAGAAACTCGGCTCTCCCTGTGTATGCTAAGCCATTGTTGATTACGGAAGCATTTCTACCATCACCACTTGATACTGCAGTTTTGAGCATTAAAAAGGAGTTTGTTGAGATTGGTTGCGTATAATAAGTAAAGAAGCCAAAATCACGGTCAATTGTATAGAGGGCATTTACAATTGACCGATCAGCAAATTGAAGATTGCCAGAAGACACTACTCTTTGTCTGTTACCGGGTAATTTAGATTGGCCAAAACCTATATAAAAATTTTTATTCACGATATAATAAACAATGGCGTCCCGCACTGGCTGGGCAATGTTGCCCGATTCCAAATCCATATCCGCTTTTGAAAATGCCAATTGAATATAATATTGAAACTTTGGGTTCAGGACAAAACCATCCATCCGCAACCTCAATCTCCTGACCCTCATTTCAAAAGCATTGATCCCCAACTCATCTCCACCAAGCGTATTGGCCCCAACCCTGTTCTGCATCCTGAATCTGAAATTCATAAGAAAAAGAGAATCTTTGGAAAAACTTATTCCTTCATTAAGTCTCAACAAGGCCCTTTCATCTGATTCAACAGTCTGAGCATGTGCATCAAAATGTAACAACATCAAAGAAAAAGCCATTAAAAACAGGCTAAGGACGTAATTGAAGAGTTTCTTCATAGAGGGAGGTATTTATCTGTTAATATAACACATGCCATAAAGCATAAAAAGCACATCTTTTTTGAAAAGGATGTAAACAAACAAAAAAAGCTGTGATACTATAAAGTACCACAGCTTTTAAACTAAATATAAATGATCTTTATGCTTTGGCTTTAATGAGATTCAAAGCTGACCCTGCCTTAAACCATTCTATCTGGCCTTGGTTATAAGTATGGTTTACCTGAATCCTATCAATTGATCCATCCGCATGGTTCAACACAACATGCAGAGGCTTACCTGGGCTGAATTCAGTCAATCCAATGATATCGATATTATCATTTTCTTGAATAAGATCATAATCAGAAGGATTGTCAAAAGTAAGGGCCAACATTCCTTGCTTCTTCAGATTCGTTTCGTGGATACGGGCAAAAGATTTGACAAGAATTGCCCTAACACCCAAGAACCTAGGCTCCATCGCTGCATGCTCACGTGAAGAACCTTCTCCGTAGTTTTCATCGCCAACTACTATGGATCCAATTCCTTGCTTTTTATAATCCCGCTGAACTGCAGGCACTTCATGATACTCACCAGTCAATTGGTTTTTGACTTTGTTAGTTTCATTGTTAAATGCATTTACAGCTCCAATTAGCATGTTGTTGGAAATATTATCCAAATGCCCTCTGAACCTTAACCATGGACCTGCCATAGAAATGTGGTCAGTAGTACATTTGCCTTTTGCCTTGATAAGCAGCTTAAGACCTTTAAGATCGGTACCTTCCCATGCTGCAAATGGGTCTAGCAATTGCAATCTGTCTGAATTGGGATCTACAGCAACCTGAACGCGGGAACCGTCTTCTGCCGGAGCTTGATACCCAGCATCTTCAACTGCAAAACCTTTGCTTGGTAGCTCAAGACCTTTTGGTTCATCCAACATTACTGTTTGTCCTTCAGCATTTACTAGGGTATCTGACAATGGATTAAAAGTCAGATCTCCAGCAATTGCCATTGCGGTTACAATTTCAGGAGATGCCACAAAAGAGTGTGTGTTTGGGTTTCCGTCAGCTCTTTTTGCGAAGTTCCTGTTGAAAGAAGTGATAATGGAGTTTTTCTCCTGCTTTTCTGCTCCGTGCCTAGCCCACTGACCAATACATGGACCACAGGCGTTTGCCAGTACAACTCCACCCATTTGGTCAAAAACATTCAAAAACCCATCTCTTTCTACCGTAAATCTCACCTGTTCAGAACCTGGAGTAATGGTAAATTCGGATTTTGCATTCAGTTTTTTATCAACAGCCTGCTGAGCAAGTGAAGCTGCACGGGAAATATCTTCGTATGATGAGTTGGTGCAAGACCCGATCAATCCCACAGCCAACTTCTGTGGCCAACCATTTTCCTTAACTGCTGCAGCAAACTTAGAAATTGGCCATGCCAAGTCCGGTGTAAATGGTCCGTTGATATGTGGCTCTAATTCCGAAAGATTGATTTCTATAACTTGGTCAAAATATTGTTCTGGATTGGAATAAACCTCCGCATCACCTGTTAAGTGTTCTTTAATGGAATTAGCCAAATCAGCAATGTCGCTTCTGTCTGTTCCTCTCAGATAAGCCTCAGATTTCTCATCATACCCAAATATGGAGGTAGTGGCACCGATTTCAGCACCCATATTACATATAGTACCTTTTCCAGTAGCAGAAAGCGCTCTTGCCCCCTCTCCAAAATACTCAACTACTGCACCAGTACCACCTTTTACAGTAAGTATTCCAGCAACTTTTAGAATAACATCCTTTGCTGAAGTCCAACCCGAAAGTTTTCCCGTCAATTTCACCCCGATCAATTTAGGGAATTTAAGCTCCCATGGCAAACCTGCCATTACGTCGCAGGCATCAGCTCCACCAACACCAATTGCAATCATTCCTAATCCACCGGCATTAGGTGTATGTGAATCTGTTCCGATCATCATACCACCTGGGAAAGCATAATTTTCTAAAACTACTTGGTGAATAATTCCAGCACCTGGCTTCCAAAAACCAATGCCATATTTGTTAGAGACAGAAGATAAAAAATCATAAACTTCTCTGTTTTTATCTTTTGCTTTATCTAAATCCGGTTGGGCACCAACTTCAGCCTGGATCAAGTGATCACAATGAACAGTAGAAGGTACTGCTACTTTATCCCTTCCAGCTTGCATAAATTGCAACAAAGCCATCTGGGCAGTTGCATCTTGCATGGCAACCCTGTCCGGATTAAAATCCACATAAGACACTCCTCTAAAATAAGACTCATCGGCAGGGCCTTGGGTAAGGTGGGCGTAAAGAATTTTTTCAGTAAGTGTTAGAGGCTTGCCTACTGCTTTTCTAGCTGCCTGAATGCGGTCTGGAAACTGCTTGTAAACAGCCTTGATCATTTCTATGTCAAACGCCATTGGATATTACGGTTTTATAGTGTTGGAATCTTTTTTAAAATTGTTCGCAAAGATAAAAATTAAGCCCAAAATAGGAAGCAAAAACAAGATTGTATCGCTTATTTATACTGTTTCAAGCTAATATTTATAGGAAGAAATAAACAGCAGTACCGAAAACTACTAGCGCCAATAAAAAATACCAGAAAGTATATTGTAACAGCTTGGCTGGTGGTATACCTGTTATAGCCAACAAAGGCAATGCCCAGAATGGTTGAAGCATATTTGTAAGTTGGTCTCCATAAGCAAATACCATTACCATTTTCTCTACAGAAAGTCCCATTTCAAGAGTTGCTTCTATCATCACCGGTCCTTGAATTGCCCATTGACCTCCTCCTGAAGGGACAAAAAAATTAACAAACGCCGCACTTAAGAAAGTTAGTATAGGGAATAATCCAGTATCTCCCACCGCTGCCATTTGATTTACAAACAGCTCCATGAGTCCAGAATGACGGATTATTCCCAAAATACCCGCATAGAAAGGGAATTGGATCAAAATATCTGATGCACCAGACAGGGCAACAGATACTCCTCTCATATAACTACCAAGACTCTTGTAAGCAATAAGACCAAATGCCAACAAAAGAAAATTCACAAAGTTCAAATCTACCAAGCTCCATTTGTCAACGGATCTTATAAGTTCAAAAACAGTAATAACCAAAAGGAAAAGCCCCAAAAATATCCCCAGATATCCCTTTGCCCTTGAATTCTCCTCTTTTATAGATTGAATTAATGGAGTAGAAAATTTTTTCACGGAGGAAAGAACATACATGAGCCAGATGAGGCCAATGATTAAAAAAAAATTTACCCAAATATTCAATGACGAAAACACCGTGTTTGCTATACTTACTGTACCCATCTTTTCAACCAAAAAATGGTTTGATTCGGCCACTTTTAAAGGTGCCGACCCAGACAATCCCCCATGCCAAACCAACATTCCTAAATATCCAGACGCGCCAACAAGGTGGTAATTGATAGAAATATTGTTTTTAACAGCATGTTCTCCGATCTTCCTAGCCAACACTGCACCTAAAATCAATCCAAAGCCCCAATTGAGATAGCCCCCTATTAATGCTGAAAGACCTGTAGTCAATACTGCCTGGGTGTTGTTCTGGATCTTGCCTGCTAATCCTGTGATCCATGTATTGACAATGTCTGAAATCGCCAATGCATGACCCAATACCAAAATTAGAATCATTTGAATCGTGAATTCCAAAAGACTCCAGAAACCCTTTTTCCAAAAGCCTAGAATCTCCATTCCATACCATGCATAGCCTTGATCTGCAGGTGTGGTAAAAAGTAAAGCAGCTAAAATAACCAAGAAACTTAGCAACAATGCAAATTCAAATGTGGATGGAAGGTGAACCTTTTTTACCATTTTCATTTATTTAATTGCTGTAGCTAACCCATGTGCTTAAACTACAAGTTTAATCTAAGCTTTTTAGAAATGCTATGGTATCTATACCATCGGCATAATCATCCAAAGCCGGACATTGAGCTGTGCCGAAAGGTATACTGCCCGGAAACCAGCCTTTGTCACTGACTACACACTGGATTTTATTTCCTATTTGATCCAACAACTGTTTGAGTTGGCCCTGTTCCTTATAAAAACCATAGTATAAGACGCTAATAGGGGAAACCAAATCATCACTTTCTTTAAGAAGTAAAAATCCATTGTCAAAATGAAGCTCACTATTGACCAAGTAAATGGATTTGTTGTAATCGTAGTTGTTGTTGTACTTGTGGTGGTCAGCTACATCCTTAAAACTTTCAAGACCATCCAAAAGAGTTATCAAAACATCTGAATTTGGCACGAAAATTTTAGAAATGTTTCTGCAGCCCAGACCAAAATATTGGAAAATATCTTGACCGAGTTTTTGAATAGCTGAAATATCCTCCAGACCATTAAGAACCGCTACTGATGTCCTGTTATTCCTGATGATATGCGGATACTTCCCGAAATAATAGTTAAAGTACCTGGCAGAATTGTCACTTCCCGTGGCTATGTAAGCATCTTTCGCTTTGAGCATCTCTTCAACCGAAATCAATTCACCAAATCTCGGTTCTATTGATATCAATTGATTGAGCATAAATGGAATCAATATTTTGTCATTTGTACTGAGCTTGATGTGCGCACGATGACCTACTGCCAAGACACATAACACATCATGAAATCCTACTGCAGGTAGGTTACCTGCCAAAAGAAGCCCAATGGCTTTTGGATGTACAGGTGACTTTAGCTGATATGGAGAAAGCCATTTTTCCAAAGAGGCTCTTTCCAGATATCCGCATATTGCCCCAAGCGCATTGATGGTTTCTTTTTCAGTAAACCAATTGTTGTTGTTGGAAGCACTTCTTAGCAACATGTCAAGTTGCTCCCCTTTCAGTTCTTTCAACAGGTCTCCAAGCTTGCTTAAAGCGGTAATTCTCTCTTCAAATGTCATTTCAAATCTTTTGATGGTCAAAGATACCACATCAGGAAAGGAAAAATTAAGGTAGAATGAATATAAATTTACTTAGCATGACAACTTTTTTTGGAAGATTGGACTTATAGATATTAAT
>DAIPZN010000100.1:0-10025 GCA_036782195.1 Cyclobacteriaceae bacterium
TAATATTATTTTTTTGGTTTAAAAAATAAAAACAATACTTTTAACGAAAAATAGGCTAATTATTATATTTTGAAATTGAATTTTTAAATTTTTAGCTGATTTCATTTAAGTTTTACTGTTTACTGATTTTATTATGGATCCCTTTGCCCGCCACTCACTGAAAATCGTGTTTAGCATAATTTTGTTGCTGACTTACACCAATTCTTTTGCACAGCATGTGCAATTCGACCTCAGCACCTTAAAATACAATGGCTTTGCTCCCCCGGTAAGTGGCACATCTCTAAAATTTGGTCCGGACGGAAGACTTTATGTGGCGGAATTAAACGGCCAAATAAGGATCTATACCATTATGAAATCAGATCCTAATGTTTATACAGTCGTAGCAGCAGAAGTACTTTTCGATGTTCAAAATATCCCCAATTATGATGATACCGGAGCCCCAGCCTGGGATGGCAGGAGTGATAGACAAGTTACTGGCATTACAGTAGTAGGAACTGCAGAAAACCCCATCGTATATGTTTCTTCAAGTGACCCAAAATGGGGAGGACCAACGAGTCATGGTGGAGACAGAGTCTTGGATACAAATTCTGGGATTATAACCAAACTCTCTAGAACTGGCAGTTCCTGGCAGGCAATAGATATGGTTAGAGGATTGCCGAGATCTGAAGAAAACCACTCAACCAATGGAATGGAATTTACCATCATAAAAGGTAAGCCATACTTGCTAGTGACAAGTGGGGGCAATACAAATGCAGGATCTCCCGGCAAAAATTTTGCATATACTGCCGAATACGCTTTATCTTCTGCCGTTTTGAGCATAGATCTTAATGCCATAGAAGCATTACCTACAAAAACCGACCCTAGGTCAGGCCGGAAATTCAAATATGACATCCCTACTTTAGATGACCCCTCTAGACCTAATGTCAATGGAATCTATGATCCAAATGATCCAAATTATGACGGAATAGATGTTGGAGATCCATTTGGAGGGAATGATGGCCTCAATATGGCCATGATTGTATCAGGGGGACCTGTTCAGATTTTTTCCGGTGGATATAGGAACACGTATGATCTTGTAGTAACACAATCAGGTCAGGTTTTTGTGACTGACAATGGCCCTAACGCCAACTGGGGCGGAATGCCCGAACATGAAGCCAACCCCACACTTGTCAACAATAACTACCTCAATAATGAGCCAGGAAACAATTCTACCAACCCTTCACCAAGTGGTGAATTTGTAGACAATCAAGATCATATCCTTAAGATTACCAATGATGTCCAAAACTACACTTTCGGTTCATTCTACGGTGGGCATCCCACTCCTATCAGAGCCAACCCTGGCGCCAAATACCTTACAGGATCTACATTCCCCTTCACCCCAGGAGGCGCCGGACTATATACCAGATCTATCAATGATGATAACAACTGGACCAACATTACTCCTCTGTACACCCCTAATGCTGTATTTAGAACTCAGATTTTAAAACCAGTAGCACCAAATCAGCCAGGATTTGATTTTTATGCGGCCAATTCCCTTCCCGCCAATTGGCCGCCGGTACCAACCCATATGGCAGATCCGAACGAAGCGGATTTCCGTGCACCCGGAGCAATCAATCCAAATGGACCACAACCAGAATTCCTGACTATCATCAAAAGAAACTCAAATGGAATTGATGAATATAGTGCTTCTACTTTCGGTGGAGCTATTAAAGGCGCTTTGGTCGTCGGCCGAAATCAAGGTTATCTCCACCTGGTCACGCTAAATCCTGATGGTTCACTCAGGACTTTAGAGGAAGATAAATGGAACCTCAATGGAGGCAATGCCTTGGGCATTGATTGTCTCGGAGACGATGAGATTTTTCCAGGAACAATTTGGGTAGTGACCTTCAACAACAAAATAAGTATCCTAACTCCTGTAAATGTTTCCTATTGCCCTAGCCCTGATGACATCTATTTTGATCCTAATGCAGATTATGACAATGATGGATATTCCAACCAAGATGAAATAGACAACGGCACAGACTATTGTTCAGGAGCTTCGAAACCTAATGATTTTGACCAAGATTTCGTCTCAGACCTCAATGATCTTGATGATGATGGTGATGGAATACCCGATCATCTGGATCCCTTTCAGCTAGGAAGCCCAAGCAATCTCCCCATAAATAACGAACTCTTCTCCGATAAAATTGACCCTATGGGAAGACCTTATGGTTACCTGGGGCTTGGCCTAACAGGCCTAATGAACAACGGACAACCTAATCCAAATTGGCTGAATTGGCTTGATGTCCCTGATGCCGGACCTTTACCGAATGATATCTATGGGGGAGCAGCTGGGGCAATTCAAGTGGCTTTTACAGGAGGCACCGCCAACGGCACCGCAAATAACCAGCACAAAGGATTTCAGTTCGGCCTTAATGTAAGTGAAGAGACAGGTGAATTTATCATTACAGGAGGAGTTTTAGGTCTTTCTGGGCCACAGATGTTTTACGACATTAACCACAATGGTGAAATAGGGATTCAAATGGGCGACGGTACCCAAAGTAACTTTTTCAAACTTGTATTTACAAAAACGCAAATTATTGCAGCTCTGGAAAATAATGACATACCAGATCCTAGTCCTTTGGTAATGAACATCTCCACCTCCAACAGACCCAACGACTCTGAAAACGTTGATTTTATTTTAAAAGTTAATCCTGTAGCCGGTACTGTTGAGCCACAGGTAAAAATAGGCAGTAGATCAATCATCAGTCTTGGAACCAAAAACCTCACCGGAAAAGTCCTTGAGGCAGTAAAAAACATGAGCAAACCTCTTGCTGTAGGAATCTATGGGACTTCGGCTAATCAGGGCGTGGAATTCTTAGCCACTTATGATTACTTTAAGGTCACTGGAAACCAACCTTTTATAGTAAGTCCGCTCCAAAATCTCTCGCGCCAAATTGGCTCACCTGCAAAAGAGATTGATCTTACTGATTTCTTTGGCGACAATAATGGAGCAGAAAATCTGGTATTCACAGTTGCTGCCAAAAACAACAATAACATTGGCACTTCAATTAGCGGAAGTATCCTTACCGTTTCTTTTCCTAGCACCCCACAGTCAGGTAGCATTACGATAAGAGGCACAGACGCAAGTGGGCTTTTTGTTCAGCAGACTTTCGAAGTCAACGTCATACCCGCCGAAAGAATCCTGACTCGGGTCAATGCCGGAGGACTGGCTGTTGCAGGAGTCAATGGCTCTCCCAATTGGAAAGATAACAGCAGCAGTGGTGCAGTCACCGGAGATGGGTATTCAGTGAATAAAGGAACTGTCAAAAATTCAGTCATTTATTGGGAAAACAAGCACAGTTCAATTCCGGCCTATGTAGATCAAGTAACATTCGAGGGTATTTTCGCCAATGAAAGAGAATCTGAAGGCTCAGGAAACATGATTTTCAATATTCCTGTCTCAGCAGGAGAATACAAGGTCAACCTTTACTTAGCCAATAGCTCTACCGGAACTTCCAATGTTGGAAGCAGGGTATTCGATGTGAAAATGGAGAACAGTACTGTCATGTCCAATGTAGATCTTATTCAACGATTTGGGCAACGAATAGCTGGAATGATCCAAGCCACTGTAAATGTCAATGACGGCTCACTGACAGTGGAATTTGTGCAAAAGACAGGCAATCCTTTAGTAAACGCAATAGAAATTATCAGCACCGGAATAGCAGAACCTATTGTCATTACAAATCCAATTCCTGATCAAACCAGTGTCGTCGGCGAAGAACTTGATGGGAACTTGATGATTGCTGCGACTGGTGGTGTAGGGACAATATCCTATAGTGCTGTCAATCTTCCTCCAGGAATAGATATTGAATCTGTCAACGGCAGAATCTACGGACGGGTACTTCAAGAAGCAATTGCAAACAGCCCGTATCAGGTAATAGTAAAAGCAACGGACGGAAACACGCCGATTCCAAATGAAGAGTTTATCACCTTCACTTGGACAATAGATACTTACTATTCTTGGAAAGCCCGGAATGAAGACCAGAATTATACTGCAAGACATGAGAACTCCTTTGTTCAAGCAGGTGAACGTTTTTATATGATGGGTGGCAGGGAAAATGCCAATACCATTGATGTCTATGATTACACAAATGATTCTTGGAAAGCATTAGAAGGTGTTGCCCCTTTACGCTTCAATCATTTCCAAGCGACTGAATACAAAGGCTACATTTGGGTGATTGGTGCTTTCCAAAACAATGCCTTTCCTGACGAGACCCCTGCTACACACATCTGGCTATTCGATCCAGTCAAAGAAAGATACATCAGAGGACCAGAAATTCCCGAAGCAAGAAGACGAGGGTCAGCTGGAATGGTACTGTATCAAAATAAATTCTATATCATCGGAGGAAACCGTCTAGGCCACAACGGTCAGTATGTTGATTATTTTGATGAATACGACCCATCTACCGGAGTATGGACAGTGTTGCCTTCTGCACCTAGACCTAGGGATCATTTTCAGGCAGCCTTAATCGGAAATAAGATTTATGTAGCTTCAGGAAGATTATCAGGTGGCCCAGGAGGAACATTTGGACCTGTCATTAAAGAAGTAGATGTTTATGATTTCGAAACCCAAAATTGGTCCACCCTTCCAAGTGCATTAGATTTACCAACAGGAAGAGCTGCTGCAGTAGTGGCAAATTTTGAAAACAAACTTCTCATAGCAGGTGGCGAAACACCCACGGAAAGCAATGCACTGGCACTTACTGAAATATTTGATCCTCAAAGCCAAAGCTGGTCAACAGGTCCAAGCCTGAATTTCCCAAGACATGGCACACAAGGCATAATCTCAGGCAAAGGACTATTTGTGGCAGGCGGCTCACCTACCAGAGGTGGAGGAAATCAAAGGAACATGGAATATTTCGGAATGAATAATCCAAGCGGTATCCCGTTGGTTGAAAACAAACTTTCCGGACCAAATAAAATCCAGATCAGTACCAATATACCTACTCAAGTAAACCTGGAAATCACCGGAGGAAACCAAGCCGTGTTTTTTGATACGATGTATTTTGCCGGAAACAATGTAAATCAATTTGAAATTACATCAGGGCGCTTGGGCAAAGGCATTACCAAATCTAACGGTC
Source organism: Cyclobacteriaceae bacterium (assembly GCA_036782195.1). Classification (GTDB taxonomy): domain Bacteria; phylum Bacteroidota; class Bacteroidia; order Cytophagales; family Cyclobacteriaceae; genus DAIPZN01. Next base: position 5,124 of record DAIPZN010000100.1, read on the forward strand.
AACATTCAATTATTGTGACCTATTCCGGCAGCCAAGAAGGGATTCAGGCTTTGCTGGTTATTAAATATGGGAATAACCAATCATTGGAAATCCCTCTTGTAAGCAACCTGAACAACACCTTATCCAACGGGCTGAAAGGGTTCTGGAAAATGGAGGAAGGTAATGGAAATATGATGATGGATGCTTCCGGCAGTGGAAACCATGCCACAATCCTTAATGCCAGCGGAGTGACATGGCCATCTGGTAAGGAAGGACTATCTGTAAATTTAACAGGTTCATCTGGAAGATATGGAGTTGTCAACCACAATGCCTCATTGAACATCAGGAATGCGCTCACCATTTCAGCATGGATAAGACCCGAAGGAATATCAGCCAAAAGAATCTTAACAAAAGGACCTGAAGTATTTGAGCTTGGTGTTTTGAACAACAAAAAAATCGAATTTAGGCTCAACAGGAACACAAACGGAACCTCTTACAGCCTCATTTCAATCCACGAATATCCAACTGATGGTCAGACATGGATGCACGTAGCGGTAACCTTTGATGGCTCAAAGTCGACCATCTTCATCAATGGAGAAGAAGACAATACTGTCATATATCAACCATTCAGCATCAACGCCTCTACTTCTCAACTTCAAATTGGCGCCAGAAGTGGCATAGACAGATGGCAAGGGGGATTGGATGAAATCAGGCTTTATGACAGAGCCCTTTCCAATAATGAAGTCCAAGCACTATATGCAGGACAACTCCAAGTGCCTGAAGCACCTATTTTAAACTTCCCCTATGATGAAGCTGTTGACATACCTGTCAACACCACTCTGACGTGGGAACCTTCTCCACTTGCCTCTAGATATAGGATTCAGTTGAGCCGAAATCAGGACTTCGGTAATTTAATTGTGGATGAGATTTCCGCTGACAATTCTTTAAACACACCAGATCTTTTGGCCAATGCGGTTCACTTCTGGCGGGTTTCTGCCATTAATCAATCAGGAGAATCGCCGTGGTCTCAAGTCAAAAATTTTAGAACCACTCAACTTAACCGAGATGCGGATTTGGTAGGATACTGGAAAATGGAAGAAGGTAGCGGAAATATTCTAATAGATTATTCTGGTTATGAAAATGACGCTACTATACTGAATAACCAGGGTATCCAATGGATCGAAGGTTACGACGGGCTTGCGCTGAAACTTAATGGACAAACAGGCAGGTATGGGGTAGTGCCACATAATGCTTCAATTGACATTAATGAGGCAATTACAGTAGCTGCCTGGATCAGACCTCAAGGTCACGCCAACAAACAAGTCCTGTCGAAAAGCGGACCTGATGGCTATGAGCTTAGCATATTTGAGCAAGGGACTATAGAGTTTAGGTTCAACAGGGAAACCAATGGTAGCACGTATAGGCTTAGATCAAATTCTTTATATCCGACCAATGGTACTATCTGGATGCATGTAGCCGCCACCTTTGACGGCACAAAATCCACAATCTATATCAATGGTGTGGAAGACATCAGTAAAACTTATGCTCCAGCGGTTATCAACTCAAATTCCACATCACTCCAGATAGGAGCGAGAAACGGAAACAACAGATGGGACGGTGATCTCGATGAAGTGAGGTTGTATAAGCGAGCCCTTTCAGCTTCTGAAATAGCTTCTTTGTTTAATGGAGAAATACCTCTACCCTTGGTTCCAGAACTGTTATCCCCTGCAAATAGAGAAGAAAAAATCCCTCTAAATCCTGTCCTAAGTTGGAAACCCGCTGCTTTTGCATCAAGTTATAAAGTTCAGATGGCCAGCAACAGCACGTTCAATAATCTGATTATAAATCAGAGTGGCGTGGAAAATACCTCACTTCAAAGTGTACCGCTTGAAGGCAACAAAACTTATTATTGGAGAATTGCATCTACCAATAGTAAAGGTGACTCCAACTGGTCTGAAATATTCTCCTTTACTACAATCAACAATAGTTTGGTGGGTTTTTGGAAAATGGAAGAAGGCTCCGGGGAAAAATTACTGGATCATTCAGGAAAAAACAACCACGCAACTATCGTTAACCCCTCCACTGTACAATGGTTAAGTGGAAAGTCCGGGCTGGCGTTGAAACTGAGCGGTCAAATTGGAAGTTTCGGATCTGTACCCCACAACCCAAACATTAGCCTTACAAACAAATTGACCATTTCTGCCTGGATACGACCAGCTGGCTTAGGTAACAGGCAAATCCTCGCCAAATCAAATCCCGATGGTTACGAATTAAGTACTTTTGAGTCTGGTCAAATTGAGTTTAGAATCAACAGGGAAACCAATGGTAGCACTTACAGACTGAGATCCAACCAATTATACCCCACCAATGGAACTACCTGGATGCATGTTGCAGTCACTTTTGACGGAAACAAGTCTACCATTTACATCAATGGCCAACCAGACAATACAGCTACGTACAATTCAGCAACAATAATCCCGAATGTTGCGGAACTGAATATTGGTTCAAGGAAAAACGGAAACAACAGATGGGTAGGCGACTTGGATGAAGTAATGTTGTTCAATGAAGCATTAACACCGTCTGAAATCCAATCACTCTTCAGCAATGCCGGTGCAGCATACAGGACCAACACCACAGAAAATGAAACTATGGGAGAAACAGGGGTCACGGCCAATGATGAGGAATTGGAAAAAGTTGACTTGCCTACGATTACAAGACTGTATCCCAACCCAGTAACAGATATTATCCATGTAGAATGGAATGAAATTAACGAAGGGAATATACAAGTAAGCATCTATGATATGAGAGGCTTAAGATTATTTGATCAAGTAGCCCCTATATCTGAAGAAGGTCAAATTTCCTTAGACATCACTGATCTGCGATTGAAACCCGGGAATTATATGCTGATTCTAAACACAGAAGCATACCCTAAAATCTTTAGATTCCTTAAAAAATAAACCATAAAACGAATGAAGGCTGTTCATGTAAAAGTGGACAGCTTATTCTTTTTTTTCTCTTTTACCTAGCTTTCAAAGCACCTGTACTTTTTTGATGTGCCATTTAATGAAAACAAGAAATAGAGTGTTCCTACCCTATGAGGAGTCTAATCATATCCAAGACTAGGGCAAGTTGATTAAAAGCACGTCAAAATACGTTTTTTAGATTTTATACTACATTTTTTTTGTTATAAAACGATAATTTAAATTCAAATAATTTTTGATTATTGAAATATGCCATAAATTGTATTCCCAAATTTATATGATCACCATAATTGATTTTGTATGGACAGAAAAAATTTTCAATTCAAAAACTTATTGTTTTTAATTGGAATAATACTATTTAGCACAGCCTTTACAGGCTCCCCTTTTTTGAATGAAGAGAAGCCAGAAAATGAGGCCATCCAAACACAGACTCTTCTCAACTATTGGAATTTCAATAGTTCGCCCATTCTTAATCCGACAATACCTGTTGCAGGCGCACCAATAACCGTATCTGGAAGCGCGTCTGATATCCAGACTGCTGCAGAAGGTTTATTTACGGGTTTAAATGCTAGGAACGGAGATATGCCTGGCTCCCACCTCCGGATTTCAAATCCATTGAATAAAACCATAACTGTTCCATTACCAACCATCGGTTACGAAAATCCGGTGATGAAATTGGAAGCATATAGAAGCAGTCAAGGCGCTTCCAGACTTACAGTTCTCTATACAATTGACGGTTCTGTTTACCAAAACTTCAATATTTTTACCATTCCAACCTCGCCAGTTCTATTTACTTTTGATTTTTCAAGTCTCCCTGGAGTACGAGACAATGCACTTTTTGCTGTAAGGCTTCAATTATCGCAAGTAGGAAACGGTAGAAACGGTACAAACCACTTCGACAACATTACTTTAGAGGCTAATTCACTTCCTCTTCCTAACCAGGCTCCAGAACTACTTGGTGAATTGAACCTTCAGGAAACAGCTGTTGGCAGAAACCTTGCCATCAACCTGACCACGCTGTTCTCAGATCCGGACGGCAATCCCCTAACCTATCAGGTCAACTCTTCCGATGCGACCGTTGCATCAGGTTCCGCTACAGGAAACACCCTGAACATTACCAGTCTTAAAGCCGGCAACGCAACTTTCACCGTAACCGCTTCAGATGGGGAACTGTCCTCCCCTGCACTGACTTTCAGGGTTCTTGCATATCCTCAGGCACATGTGCTCCAAAACGCCTCTTTCTCGTTTACAGAATGGTCTGCCGAAGCTCCTGAGGGCACATTCCCGCAGAACATGATCTTCCTGCAGTCAAACATCAACGACCCAATCCTCAATACGGACCTGCTGTTCCCCTACAGCATCCCTGCTTCAGACTATGCCACAGAAGACCTGGCAAACATCGGTTTCCCTTACAAGAACACCGCTAGGACAAGGATCAACGGACTCGGAACGAACGGGATCTCCTTTATCAACACCGGTAGGGGTAGGGATGTTGGTGCCGCATTGCTTGCACTTGACACCAGATCAGCAACAGGGGGAAAAATCAGTTTCAATGCCGAGACCCTAGCCCCTAACTTCAGGGTTTACAACATCGCCGTTTCCTACAGGATCGGCACCTCTGGCCCATGGACTTTCGTGTCCAAGGCCGATGGCTCGCCTTTGATCTACTTCAGCAAGGAAGCCGCTGCTTCCAGCCTTGAGACGCTGACAGGGTTCCTTCCTGCCGAGGCCCTCGGCCAGGAGTATGTACAGGTGATGTTCAGGTACTACTTCACAGAAGTCACCAGGGCTGGTGGCGGGGCCAGATCCCAGCTCCGACTGGATGATATCTCGGTAACCAATGAAAACCCGCTCCCTAACCAGGCTCCGGTAATCAGCGGAACAGTAAACCTTCAGGAAACAGCTGTTGGCAGAAACCTTGCCATCAACCTGACCACGCTGT
>DAIPZN010000100.1:10125-16516 GCA_036782195.1 Cyclobacteriaceae bacterium
TGGTGGCGGGGCCAGATCCCAGCTCCGACTGGATGATATCTCGGTAACCAATGAAGCCAATACTGGAGGAGGATCAGTGCCAGGATCTACTTTATTAACAGGCCCTTCCAATGAAGCAAACTCAGTTTCTGTACTTCCTACCTTCTCATGGCAAGCTTCTGAAAATGCAACTAATTACAGATTGGTCATTGCTAGGGACAATGCTTTCACAAATGTTGTCGTAGACAGGCAGGTAATCAGCGAAACCCAAACTACGCTCACTACACCACTGGATTTTTCAACTCAGTATTTTTGGCGCGTAAGGGGATTAAACGGCTCAGGTGAAGGAGCATGGTCTTCAACTTGGACATTTACAACAGATGCACCTGCGCCCCCTGTTTTAATTGCTGTAAATGAGGTCATGGCATCCAACAGTTCTACAATAGCTGACGAAAACGGGGATTTTTCTGATTGGATTGAAATCTTCAACTATGGTACCCAAAGTTATAATCTGGAAGGATATGGATTGTCTGACGCAAATGGAAATCCGTTTAAATGGACTTTCCCGAATGTCAGCATAGCTCCAGGACAGTATATGCTGATTTGGGCATCGGGTAAAAACAGAAGGGTACCAGGAAGTCCATTGCATACCAATTACTCCATAAGTCAGGAAGGGGAAGTCATTATCCTTACCACACCTCTTGGGGTACGAGTAGATGGAATGGACGCAGAACCCATACCAAATAGCATTTCTAGAGGCAGGTTCCCTAACGGTACAGGCAGTTATCAATACTTTACCAATCCTACACCTGGCACACCAAATGTAGAGTCTACCGGAGGAGGAACTTTGCTCGCTGCTCCCGCATTCAGTGTGGCACCAGGTTTCTATGATGCCCCTGTTACCTTGCAGATTACCCACCCAGATCCAGGAGCTGTCCTTAGGTATACTTTGGATGGCTCTGACCCAACTGAAGACTCTCCCGTTTGGTCTGGAGAACCAATGTTGATTCAGGATAGAAGTTCCGAACCGAATGCCCACTCTATGATCCCAACTAATTTTATCGCATCTAGCGGAAGAGGTTGGGCTCCACCAATTGGACAAGTCAACAAGGCAACAATAGTGAGAGTCAAGGCATTTAAATCTGGCTCCATTGCTTCAGCTACAAGGACTGGCACCTATCTGGTTAAGCCGGGACATAGATACACGTTACCAATAGTAGCCATCAATACTGATTTCAAACACTTATTTGATTTCAATACAGGCATCTATGTGCCTGGCGTAAACTACGTTTCTGGTAATGAGGCTACAGGAAATTATTATCAGACTGGTGATGAATGGGAAAGACCAGCTTCTCTAGAAGTTTTCGCACCGGAATTTTCATTCCAGCAAAATATAGGCATAAGGATTCATGGCAATTTCACCAAGAGATTCCCTCAAAAAGCTATCAGACTATATGCAAGAGGAGAATACGGAGCCAACACTATTGATTATCCTATATTTAAAAACACTCCGGAAATTGGCTTCAAGAGGCTGATTTTAAGAGCTTTTGGAAACGACTGGGGAAGTGCCTTGATCAGGGACATTCTATCACAGACAATTTCCCAGCATCTAAATGTTGATGTGCAAAATGTAAGACCTGCGATTCTTTACTTAAATGGAGAGTATTGGGGAATGCATAATTTCAGAGAGCGATATGACAAACACTTTGTTGCGAGGAAATATGATGTTGACCCTGAAAACATTGATTTCTTATCGAACAGATATTTCGTAGAAGAAGGAGACAATGTCCATTATTTAGCCATGCTGAATTTCGCTGAAACAAGGGATTTGTCCATTGAGGCCAATTTCCAAGAAATGAACAGAAGAATGGATGTGGACAATTACTTGGACTACTTTATAGCTGAAATATTTGTCAACAATAATGATTGGCCGCAAAACAACATTGACTTCTGGAGGCTTAGAGTGCCTTATGACCCCAATGCACCTAAAGGTAAAGACGGAAGATGGCGCTGGATGCTGTATGATATGGATAGGAGCTTTGGTAGGGTCAATCCTTACGATTATAACATGATCGAATGGGTGATGAATCCAAGCAGTAGTCTTTGGGCTGCTTCCCTATTCAGAAACCTTTTGAAAAATGAGCAATTCAAAAATGCATTTTTCAATAGGATGTCCGACCAAATGAATACCGCATTTAAAAAGGAAAGGATTTACCATGTAGCAGACAGCCTAAGTAGCATTTATGTCCCAGAAATCACTGAACATATCAACAGATGGACTAGGCCATCTTCAATTGCTAGCTGGCAAACACAACTCCAGATAATCAAAGATTTCACCAATGTGCGTGAAGGGTTTGTCAGACAACATATCATTGATCATTTCAAATTAGATGGCACATTTGAAGTGACTCTCAATGTATCTGATCTTAATCATGGTCATATTGGAATCAACACCATAGAAATACACTCTGGAACATTTGGGGTCAATCCTGCCAATCCATATCCATGGAAAGGAACCTATTTCAAAGGTGTTCCTGTAAAACTGAGTGCCTTTGCAAAAGCAGGTTATACCTTGAGCCACTGGGTGATCAATGGTGCAATCAGCCAGGAGAGCAGCCCTGTCATAACCATGCAGGATAATGCATCAATTCTGGCGGTTTTCGTCCCAAATACCAGATTTGCTCCAGTGCTTACTGCACCGGCAAACAATTCATTTGGGGTGGGAACCAATCCAACATTCACCTGGCAAGCCGGTGACGGTGCTGTTAGTTATACCCTACAGGTTGCTAGAGATCTTTCCATGAATGATTTGGTTTACAACCAAGGTGGAATTACCACACTAAGCCAGCAAGTCTCTGGCCTTGACATTAACCTAACCTACTACTGGTGGGTAAAGGCCACAAATGCAACAGGCCAAGAAGACTATTCAGAAATATGGAGATTTGCTCCAGCTGAGTTGGGAGCCATCGGAGTTCCAAGCCTACTCACACCAGCCAACAATTCCACCAATATTTCCTTGCGTCCAACATTGAGCTGGCAAGCTGCACCAAATGCTGAAAACTATGAGATCCAATTGTCAAGAAATCAGGATTTCACTGAATTGGTTACTTCTGGAACAGGGATTTCTACTACTTCTTTCCAGACAATTCAGTTGATAAACAATACAGTTTATTTCTGGAGAGTAAGGGCAACCAGACTAGGTTCAGTAGGTGAATGGTCTTCAATAAGACAGTTTACAACTTTGCCTGAGGCCTCTTCGATGAACGGATTAGTGGGGCACTGGAAATTTGACGAAGGTTCTGGCAATACCTTTATCGACCACTCCGGTTTAGAAAATAATGCCACCATATTTAATACGGCTGGTGTTTCTTGGGGACCTGGTAAAGAGGGATTAGCCGGAATTTTCAACGGTGCTGTCGGTTCTTATGCTTTTGTTCCTCACAATCCTTCCATCAACATTACTGAACAGATCACGATAAGTGCCTGGATCAGACCTACAAGCCTTGGAAATAGACAAATCATATCCAAATCGGGCCCTGACGGTTATGAACTGAGCATATTTGAATCCGGTCAAGTGGAATTCAGGATAAACAGGGAAACCAATGGCAGTGCCAATAGAATCAGATCTGTGCAGACCTATCCTACAGATGGCAATACATGGATGCATGTAGCTATTACATTTAATGGGACGAGGACAACGATGTTTATCAATGGTCTTCCAGATAACAGCACAACTTATAGCACAATTGTTGGAATCAATCCTAATACGACCAACTTACAAATCGGATCCAAAAACGGAAACAATAGATGGATAGGTGGTTTGGACAACATCCACCTCTTCAATAGAGCGCTTTCTGATTCAGAAGTCTTAAGACTATTTGACACAGAATTACCTCCACCAGCTGCGCCTCAGTTGAGCTTCCCTGAAAACAACATGACAGGTATTGCTACTACTCCAACATTGGGTTGGCAAAGTGTAGCTAATGCCCAGACTTATGCAATTCAATTGGCATTTGAGCCTACATTTAATGACATTTTTGTAGAAGCTTCAAATCTGACTGGCACTTCCTTCCAGTCACCGATCCTTGAAGAAGGCTCAAACTATTATTGGAGAGTAAATGCCACAGGACAAACAGGTCAATCTGAATGGTCTGAGGTCTGGAGATTTACTACTGGAACTACCGTATCCACTTCAAACCTGGTTGGATATTGGAAAATGGATGAAGGTAGCGGTAATAGATTTGTCGACCACTCGGGATATGGCCACGATGCCACGGTTCAAAATCCATCCAGTTTGCGCTGGGTGCCAGGACAGGATGGCTTGGCTTTAAGAATGTCAGGAAATACAAATAGCTTTGGATCTGTCCCACATAATTCCAACCTCGACCTAAATGACGCAATAACTATTGCTGCTTGGATCAGACCTAATCAACTTTCCAACAAAAGGGTCATTTCCAAATCCGGTCCTGACGGATACGAATTGGGAACCAACTCCAACGGTAAAATGGAATTCAGATTCAATAGAGAAACCAATGGTACAACCTACAGATTGTTTTCTTTACAGGATTATCCCACAGATGGCAATACCTGGATACATGTAGCAGTTACTTTCAATGGAACCAGAAGTGTTATTTACATCAATGGACAACCTGATAATGCTGCGAATTATGCACCAGTATCAATCAGGTCAAATACATCTGCCCTGCAGATAGGAGCCAGAGGGGGCATTGATAGATGGGCTGGGGATATAGATGAGCTCCGCCTTTACAACAATGCACTCACTGCGGCTGAAATCTCCGGGCTTTATAGTGGTGTACTTCCTGTGCCTCAACCTCCTGTCTTATCAGCACCTGACAATAACCAAACAGGAGTTCCTCTGGTCGCAACCCTGATTTGGGCTGCAAGTGAAAATGCCACTAGCTATACTGCACAAATTGCTACTGATCCAGGATTTAGCAACTTGTTGATCAATCAGAGCGGTATAACTGCACCTACGTTACAGATTGAAGGACTCTCTTTAAACACTGTCTACTATTGGAGAGTATCTGCCACAAATCAATCTGGCACTTCTACCTGGTCTTCAATTAGAAGCTTCACGACAATAAGCGGCACATCAGATCCAAGCTTGGTCGGTTTCTGGAAAATGAACGAGGGCAGTGGAAATATCTTTATCGACCATTCCGGAAAAGGAAATGATGCTACTATCAATGTTCCTGCAGGAGTGTCATGGGTAACAGGCGTAGCTGGTCTTGCCGGCAGGTTTACCGGAGGCACTGGAGTATTCGCTATCGTTCCGCACAACGCCTCAATCAATATTACCGAACAAATCACAATTGCTGCATGGATAAGGCCCACTGCTTTATCAAACAGACAGATTTTGTCAAAAGCAAATCCAGATGGTTATGAATTAAGCATCTTTGAAGGTGGCCAAGTCGAATTCCGAATCAATAGAGAAAGTAGCGGAAGTACCTATAGATTGCGGTCTATTTCCACTTATCCAACTGATGGAAATACTTGGATGCATGTTGCAGCAACTTTTGACGGAACGAGATCAAGAATATACATCAATGGTGTATTGGACAATACAGCTACCTATGCACCAACATCGATCAACAGCAACACAGTGAATCTATTAATAGGTTCAAGAAGCGGTAACAACAGATGGCTTGGAGATCTAGATGAAGTCATGCTCTACAACAAGGCACTGACTAACACTGAAATCCAAAATCTTCTGACTTCCCAACTTGGACTAAGAACAATTGATCCAGCTTCTTCTAAAAAACCAGGGATTTCTATTTCAGAAAATGAGGAGGTCAATGCAAACATCAATGAAGACCCGATAGGTTTCAAAGTGTCAAAAATTTATCCAAACCCTGTAGTAGATCAAATTACCCTTGAACTTACTACACGAAATGACAAATCTGTTCAGGTAGGGATTTTCGATATGAAGGGCGTACGCCTATTCGAAAGCCTAGAGGAAAGTAAATCTGGTAAAATCGTCATTAACCTTTCCAATCCAATTTACAGACCTGGAACCTATGTTTTAGTCACCAATTGTGATGGAATTCAGCAGGTTTTCAAATTCTTTAAAAAGTAGGATATCTGATCATTAATGAAAAAAGGCAGCCCGATGGACTGCCTTTTTTTTGATTTTCTTTAGTTAGAAAATGCCACCTTCACTTCAAAACCTTTTTTTTCCATTTGCATAGCCGTTATAAAATTTCCATTAATTTGAAAAACCAAAAGAAATAACCAATATTTGTTTTGACGAAACCACATTCACAACGGAGAGAGTGGCATATTTTTTGTCATGTTCGCCTCGGATTGAAATGAGTAATTTTAACCCCATCAAAAGGCCGGAAAAAAGTATGATTTGCTTTGATGTAAATCGTTTTTTCACCTTATGTTTAAG
>DAIPZN010000101.1:0-16277 GCA_036782195.1 Cyclobacteriaceae bacterium
GTGTATAATTGATAATTAGAACGGATAATCAAAAGATTGGTCCAAATCTAGATTTGAATTCTCGTATGTTCTCCTCATAAACCTATCTTTCCTAAATCAGAAGGAAAATTGGAAAAGTTCAAAATCATAAAATAATTTCTCCATTTTACACCTATTTCGTTATTAATAAAATATTAAGAATCTGAAAAGATTTATTAGAGAATTTTGTTTTTCTTAAACTAAATGGATAAGTTGGAGCGAAATTAACTTAAACACACCAATGAGAGAACTAACAAGAGCAGAAGAGCAGATCATGCAAATCCTGTGGGATATCGAGAAAGGCTTCGTCAAAGATATCCTAGAAAAAATGTCAGAACCGAAACCAGCCTACAACACGGTATCAACCATTGTAAGGATTTTGGAACGAAAAGGTTTTGTAAATCACAAAGCCTATGGTAAGTCACATGAGTATTTTCCCATTGTGTCTAAAGACGAGTATAGAAGTTTCTCTATCAAGAAACTTTTGTCAGGTTACTTTAGCGGATCATTTTCCAGATTGACAAGCTTCTTTGCCAAAGAAAAAAACATGGATATCAAAGAACTGGAAAAAATCATGGAGGAAGTAAAGAACGATGTGAATTAAATAGCCAATGGCTGTTCTCCTCGATTATATCTGGCAAAGCACCTTCTGCTTGCTGTTTTTCTTCGGGGTCTATCATGTTTTTTTGAGACATGAAAAGGCTTTAAGGTTTTCGAGATTTTATCTCCTCATCACGCCAATTTTGGCGTTGACCTTTCCTTTGATTAACATCCCGGTGGATTTTTACAAACCGGATATATCACTTGAACAGTCACAACTTTTTCGGGCATGGACTACAGTGGACATGCCCGAAAGTTTTGTTGCAACTTTTGGGCTACCTGAAGTCACTGTAAAAAGCACTAAACTTCCCGTACTTTGGGAAATTAAAGATTATCTTTTTTTATGCTACAGCTTGGTCGTAGTCTTCCTTTCAGTCCGGCTATGTTTCCAGTTCATACAAATCCGTCTACTCACACAAAAAGGTTGGTATCAAACTAAATATGATTTGACCCATAAGGTTTTTATTATCCCAACTTATGCCTTAAATACCTTTTTCTCTTTCTTCAATTTGATCTTTTGGGATGAAGAACAGGAGCTTCAACCTGAGGAAAAAGATCAGATATTCAAACATGAAATTGAACATGTTCAGCAATGGCACAGCCTTGATGTGCTATACTTCCAATTATTGGGGATCATTTTCTGGTTCAACCCAGGCATCCACTTGATGAGGACCTCTTTAATGGATGTTCATGAATTTCTTGCTGATGATCATGTCCTCAAAAAAACCCATTCGAAAGAAGGTTACCTTCAATTGGTTGTAAAAATGGCATTCAAAGGAATTGATCTTCCTATTGGCAATTACTTCATCCGCTCCACTACACTAAAGCGTATTGTGATGATGAAACAACCAAAAAAAATTAATTGGTTCAAAGCAGGAATGGTTTTGCCATTGACTGCAATGCTTCTTGCCTTGGTGTCAATGAAGACAGAATACAAGGGCAATTCCTCCCCTGTTTCTAAAAATTTTGACTTTATAAAAAATGAATTGCTTGCAATACAGCAGCAACTTCCTATTAGCGTCAAGGTCAAAAAAATCAAAAACATTGAGCATTTTGAAAAAATCGGGGATTTTGAAAATCATCAGGTATCAGCTCAGCTCGGCAACCTTCTTTTTGAATTTTCTAATTTGCAGACCTGGGAGGATTATATAAAAATCAGAGAAGTGATTACAAAGTTACGCGACTATTCTCCAGAATGGGTTCAGCCGCTTACCGAAGTTCCCGACCATTTTGCAACCCCTACTACTGGTAAGGAAGTGTGGACCAAGCAACTTATCAATGAGGCTGCTTCAAAACTTTCGGAACAATATCACGGAATCAAGGGGTTCGGACAGATCAATTTTGTAATTGATCAAGAAGGCAGTATCGTCAAACCAACAATTATCAGAAGTTTTGGGGCGGAGTTTGACCAAATGATGCTCGCCTTAATTGAAAAAGATAATGAGAAGTGGATTCCTGCGATTCACCGTCAAAAACCCATCCCCTCAATCGTTTCTATAAATTATGAATTGAATTTCGACAATGAAGTCAAGTCATGGAACTATGGTGAACAATAAGCAAAAACCATACTGATGTGATCAACAATAAGAATTGTTAAATCCGCCTTAAACAAGGATGGATAAATTTTAAGTGTTTTTCTTTTTGTAATTGCCTAGAAGAGCCTTTAAGCATCTTTTGTGCTATATATCATACACATCACCAAATTGACCTTTTTTATTATCCGGTTTTATTTGAGCCTAAGCTTCCCCTGAGACACCCCCATGAGATTTGCCATACGGTAAAGTAGCCTAGCTCCAACATTTCCGTCCCATTGATCCCCATCAGGCCCAGGAGCAACCTCAACTAAGTCAAAACCTATGATTTTTTTCCCAGCTTTGACACATTGCTTTACCAAATACAGCAGTTGTTCGAGCTCAAGTCCACTGGGGACTGGTGTTCCTGTGTGTGGGCAAAGTTTAGGATCAAGCCCGTCAATATCAATGGTAATGTAAATGTCATCTGCAAGCTGATCTACAATGTCATCACATATGATTTTCCAAGCCTTGCCCAAATACATTTCTTCCTTGATATCACGGTCATAAAACGTTGTCACCCGATTATTTTCTTTGGCCATTGCTGCTTCCTCTTTTCCAAAATCCCGAATACCGACTTGAACAAGCTTGCTCACTTGAGGAAGCTTCAACATGTTATAAGCAATCGAGGCATGGGAAAATTCAAAGTTTTCATAGCTGATCCTAAGATCTGCATGCGCATCGATTTGCAACACATTAAAATCCAAATATTCCTCAGAAAGGGCTTTCACCATTCCTAATGGGGTACTATGGTCTCCGCCAATCAGCGCTACCATTTTCCCCAAATCCCTATAATGCCTGACCTGTGAATACACCCACTCATTCATTGTCTCAGAAGCATGATTTATTTGTTCAGGGATGGTATGCATGTCAAATTCAGCTTCTTCTGGAGAACCTTCGGCAAGCCAGTTGATGTATTGGCTTGCCAACTTCCTGTGGGTTGAGCTTAAATGAAGCAAATGCTCAGGGATGGGTACCATGTAAATCCCCATCTTCCAGGCATCTGAAATATCATTTTGATGCAAATCTACTTGAACTGATGCTTTACAAATAGCATCTGGCCCTAAGGCTGTTCCGCTTGTATAGGACACAGTCACTTCCCATGGAACCGGCAACAAAATAAGTTCTGCTGTCTCTTCATCAAATGGAAGTCCAAAAATGCCTTTGTGGACACTAATCCCATCAGGGTCAAAATTACTGAGCAATTGATGCTTATTGTTCATCTATATATTTGGGTTTTATATTCCGGTTCTATTTTATCATTGAAGAATCTCCAATAGGATACCGGAATTTTTGCTAAGATGTTTCCAATCTTCCAGGTGAAATTCCATTCTCACCATCATGCCAGGATCCATATTGATGTATTTTTCACCTGATAAATGACTCACTAATGCACTCACACCTGGATTATGTCCCACCAGAAGTACATGGCTTTCTGAGGAGTCAATTCCTAGAAGTATAGACATGATGATTTGTAGCTCTGCCTCATAAAGCCGATCATCAAATAGTACCTTTCCAGATGGGCAATAACTGCATATTATATCACTTGTCTCGGCCGTTCTTTTTGCAGAGCTACTGATCAACAAATCGAAAGTTACTGCCCTATTTTGAAGGATATGTCCCAACCTATTCAGCCGTGCACGTCCATCAGCAGTAAGTGCACGGGAAAAATCCCCATCTCTACCAATGCCAGGTTCAGCAAAACCATGTCTTAAAACAGTCAAATATTTCATTTACAAAAACCAGAAATTCACCCAATACCAGAAGGAATTATCATGCCAATTCAGAACTTGAAATTAACGATTATTTGGAATACAATATATTGCCTTCTATTTTTAGGCGATTGATTGGAGAGAAAGCTGAGCTCCGATTTTAAATTTTAGAAAATTATGTCAAAGAATTTAGTGATTGTGGAGTCGCCCGCCAAAGCGAAAACCATTGAAGGGTATCTTGGAAAGGACTATAAAGTTGCTTCCAGCTATGGGCACATCCGCGATTTGCCTAAAGGCGACAAAGCGATTGACATCAAAAACAGGTTTAAGCCTACATACGAAGTTACTCCCGACAAAAAAGAAGTAATAAAAAATCTCAAATCTCTGGTCAAGAATTCTGAAACCGTCTATCTGGCAAGTGATGATGACCGTGAGGGAGAAGCAATTTCTTGGCATCTTAAAGAAGTGCTCAATTTGAAAGATGAGAATACAAAACGAATTGTATTCAGGGAAATTACCAAGAACGCAATTTTAAAAGCTATAGATAATCCAAGAAAAATTGATATAGACTTAGTAAATGCACAACAGGCCAGAAGGATACTTGACCGGTTGGTCGGTTTTGAACTTTCACCTATCCTTTGGAAAAAGGTAAAAGCAGGACTTAGCGCAGGTAGGGTTCAATCCGTTGCCGTTCGTCTGATTGTAGAAAGAGAAAGGGAAATTGAAAAATTCAAAACCAAATCCTCTTTCCGCATCACCGCGATTTTTGATGTCAAGGGTAAATCCTTGTTGGCGGAGCTCCCAAAGAAATTTGACAATGAAGCCCAAGCGGAAGAATTTCTGAAGCAGTGCCTGGATGCTGAGTACCTGATCGAAAATCTGGAGAAAAAACCAGCAAAGAAAACTCCCGCTGCACCGTTTACAACTTCTACCCTACAGCAAGAGGCTAGCCGCAAACTAGGCTTTAGTGTAGCGCAGACCATGTCTGTAGCTCAAAAACTATATGAGGCCGGTAAGATCACTTATATGCGTACCGATAGCGTCAACTTATCTGAGGACGCAATGCAAGCAGCCAAAAGAGAAATTCAGAGTGCTTTTGGACAAGAATATCATCATGGACGCAAATTCACTACCAAATCAGAAAGTGCCCAAGAAGCCCACGAAGCCATTCGACCGACTGACTTTGCTACTGCTGAGATTTCAGGAGAAAGAAATGAACAAAGACTGTATGAACTGATCTGGAAGCGTGCAATCGCTTCTCAAATGGCCGATGCCCAACTAGAAAGGACTACCGTAACAATAGGCATCTCTACCTTACCTGAAAAATTGGTGGCAACAGGAGAAGTAATCAAATTTGAAGGGTTTTTGAAAGTCTATCTGGAAAGCACAGATGATGAGCCTGATGATGAAGAGAGCACCAACAAAAGCATGCTGCCTCCCATGAATATTGGTCAACAACTGGAACTGTCTGAGATGAAGGCCAAAGAAAGTTTCTCAAGGCCTGCACCTCGTTATACAGAAGCTTCTCTAGTCAAAAAGCTTGAAGAAATGGGTATTGGCAGACCTTCCACCTATGCTCCAACCATTTCTACGATACAAAAAAGGGATTATGTCATCAAAGAATCTAGAGAAGGTACCGAAAGGCCTTATGTAGAAATGAAAATTTCCGCTGGAAAATTTGCCAAAGCAACTAAAAAAGAAATTGCCGGAGCCGATAAAAACAAGCTTTTCCCTACCAATATTGCCATGGTTGTCAATGACTTCCTTGTAGAACATTTTCCGAATGTCATTGACTATTCATTTACCGCTAAAGTGGAAAAAGAATTCGATGAAATAGCCCATGGCACTCAGGTATGGGAAGACATGATTGAGAATTTCTATGGCAATTTCCACCACAGGGTCGAGGAAACAGCCAATGTAGCGAGGGCTGATGTCAGTAGCTCAAGAGAGCTTGGAAAAGATCCCAAAACAGGAAAACCAATTATTGTACGCCTAGGAAAGTTTGGGCCATTGGTACAGATCGGTGATCAAGAAGATGAGGAAAAACAATTCGCAAGCCTAAAAAAAGGACAGTTTATTGAAAACATCACACTTGAAGATGCGCTTGAACTATTCAAACTACCAAGAGATGTAGGTTTTTTTGAAGACAAAAAAATTGTAGCCGCTATTGGTAGATTTGGTCCTTACCTTAGACATGATGGTAAATTTGTTTCTTTGGGTAAAGACCAAGATCCATTGAGCATTTCCGAAGAAGAAGCAATCCGGCTCATTGTAGAAAAAAGGGAAGCAGATGATAAGAAGCACATCAAAAGCTTTGAACAGGATCCTGATTTGCAGATATTAAACGGCAGATGGGGTCCATACATCAAACAGGGCAAAAACAATTTCAAAATCCCCAAAGGGAAAGAGGCTGAAGCATTGAGCTATGAAGAAACCCTTGAAATCATCCAAAACCAGCCTGTAAAAAAAGGAGGAGGAAGATTTTCAAAAAAGAAAGCATAAAAACAAATGGCTTTGGGTAAGACTCAAAGCCATTTTTATATCGCGAAAGGCATGAAAAAACTTGTAGTGTTGACAGGTGCAGGAATTTCTGCGGAAAGTGGAATATCTACCTTTAGGGATAGTGGTGGTCTATGGGAAGGGCATGACATCATGGAGGTGGCTTCACCAGAAGGATGGAGAAAAAATATGGAGCTGGTGCTGGACTTTTATAATAAGCGAAGAAAGCAGGCTCTTGAAGCAAAACCCAATGAAGCACACCTGGAACTTGCTAGGTTAGAAGAATACTTTGATGTCACCATCATCACCCAGAATGTTGACAATCTGCATGAAAAAGCTGGGTCCAGTAAAGTTATACATCTACATGGGGAATTGTCCAAATCACAAAGCTCCAAAGACCCCAGCCTGATCTATGAAATGTCAGGATGGGAAATCAAACCTGGTGACCTTTGTGAAAAAGGAAGTCAGCTCCGCCCATTTATTGTCTGGTTTGGGGAGCAAGTTCCAATGATGGAAAAAGCAATAGATGCTGCCGCAGAAGCAGATATTTTTGCCATTATTGGAACATCTCTTTTGGTATATCCTGCAGCAGGTCTGATCCAATATGCACCCCCAGCAATACCCAAGTATCTGGTAGACATCCATCTTCCTGAAGTGGCTTTTGTTTCTAACTTAAACAAGATCCAGGCCTTGGCTTCAATTGGCGCAAAGCAATTGGGGGATGACTTAAGAAAAAACCATCTCTAATTCCTGGTTAAGCAAGCTGTGCAATAATCAAAGGGGCAATGCTTTCAACTTGGATAAATGGTGAATTCCCAAAAGTGCTATTTGGATGAGAATTGGTCGTAACTACTTTTTCGATTACTCCTGAATCCTCAATTTTTTTCAATCCGTCTCCAGAAAACAACCCATGTGTGGTGATGGTGAAAATTTTATTTGCCCCTGCTGATTTATAGGCTTTTGCAGCATTGACCAATGAGCCACCTGTACGAATCATGTCATCGTAGATCACTACATCCTTACCTTCAACATCTGCACTGATGCTGGTAACCTCTGTTTTTTCACCTGATAGTCTTCTTTTGAAAACAAAAGCTGCATTAACACCCATTTCATTGGCTAGGGACTCTACCCATTTAGCTCTTCCAGCATCGGTACATGCCATTACAAAACCATCTGAAGCCAGTTCTTTGGCAACTTTGATCACGATAGGCTTACAATAAATGTGATTGATAAGTGCCTGACCTTCGAAATAGTGCGGGATCCCTTCAGAATGCAGATCAAAGAAATTGAAATGATTGCCTTGGCTTGTTCTCGGTAAAGATGAAAACATTACCGCCCTGGATTTGGCTGTAACGACCTCACCTGTTTTCACAGCTCTCTCCATTGTAGAATAACCAAAATATGGAAAAAACAGATGGATTGACCGAGCACCATATTTAATCAAGGCATAGGCTAAATCATAGATCTCAAGCGTATCCGAGTCTGAAATTGTCCCTCCTATCAAAACTACATCCCTTCCCTGAACAGGGGTCATGATGCGTTGGTACCTCTCTCCATCAGGGAAAAGTCTTACCTCAATCTCCCCCCTCTCATAAATACCTGCTTTCAGTATCTCTTCTTTCAGATAACAATAAGCTTGGGTGCTAAAGATAATTTTATTAGTCTCCATCATAATTTTTCATTTTGAGTACCAATTCGCTCCTCATAGCATGTAGTTCAGCCTCCAGCCCAACAGGATAAATGTGTGGATTGACCAATCTTAAATGGGCTTTGTCGAAAAGTTGAAGGTTTTGTATGGCGCGTGACCTGATGTCATGGATATTTGGACTTAGGTACACATTCTTTCCATTTTCAAAAATAGGTTTCAATAACAATTCGCAATCTAAGCCTTTGGATTTGATCTTCTTCCTGTGGTTTGGATCGACAGGATCAATTATGGTATATTGATCTAAATTAAGTTCCATGTCTTTCAGGCAAATCATATCAGATACCGCTCTACCGTTTTTGGAAAACCTGACGAGTTGTTGATTGCCAGGGATGTTGATCTTGATGGACTGTTGGGAGACTTTTACTTTTGGTTCCCATTTGCCATTGGTATTTTGAATGGCCGCTAACTTATATACAGCTCCCAAGGCTGGCTGGTCAAAAGCTGTAACCAGCTTTGTACCTACTCCCCAAATATCAATAGAGGCCTCCTGTATCTTTAGGGAGGTAATTATATGTTCATCTAGGTCATTGCTTGCCACGATCTTTACATCCGGAAATCCCGCCTCATCCAGTAATTCTCTCGCCTTGTTACTGAAATAAGCCAAATCACCTGAATCAATTCGGATTCCCAGCATTTCTTTCCCCTGACTGCGCAGGTACATCCCAACCTCAATCGCATTTTTAACTCCATTGATTGTGTCGTAAGTATCCACTAAAAACACACACCTATCTGGAAAAGCTTTTGCATAAGCATAAAATGCCTCCAACTCGGAGGGGAAAGACATAATCCAACTATGGGCATGGGTACCTGACACGGGAATGCCAAACATTTTCCCCGCCAGGGTATTGCTTGTGGAAGCACATCCACCTATATAAGCTGCCCTACTCGCTGCTATTGCCCCGTCAATACCCTGCGCTCTTCTCAAACCAAATTCCAGTACTGTGCCACCTTGGGCAGCCAAAGAAATCCTTGCAGCTTTTGTAGCTATTAGTGTCTGGAAGTTAATGATGTTCAACAAAGGTGTTTCCAAAAGCTGACATTGAATCAATGGACCGGTGACTTTGACTATAGGGGCATGGGGAAAAACAACTGTCCCCTCCTCTACTGCCTCAATGTCACAGCTAAACCTCAACCCTTTGAGGTAATCAATAAATCCTGATTCAAATACAGGAGAGCCATTGGGATTAACCATTTCAGAGAGGTATTTCAGGTCATCCGCTTCAAACCTGAAGTTGTTGCAAAAATGGATCACATAATCCAGACCTGCAGCAACAGTAAAACCACTTTGGAAGGGGTTTTTACGGAAAAAAAGATTGAACACAGCTATTTCCTCAGCCTTACCTGATTTCCAATAAGCATATGCCATGGTCAATTGGTAGAAATCAGTAAGCAGTGCTAATGAGCCATCATAGAGGTTAGAAGTGTTTTTCATAATTTTCATTTTCTAATATTCAAAATTACGCCAGCCAACACCAGAGCCATTCCCAAATAGGCCATTAAAGGAAAGGTTTCTTCAAAAATAAAGAAACCGAACCCCAGTGCATAGATAATCCCAATGTAACTCAAGCTAGCTACTTTAGAAAGTTGGGCCCGTTGATAAGCGAGCGTCATGAAATATTGGGCAAATTGTGTCAAGAGTGAAATTAGCAACAATATTCCCCAATCCCACCCAATCGGGGTCACCCAAATGAAATAGGTAGCTATTGCTGCAATGGGAATAGTGACAAAAGGGAAGTAAAACATGATGACCAGTGGATGTTCTGTTGTGTTCAGCTTTCTGATGATGTTGTAGGCAACACCCATTGCAAAGGCTGAAAGCAACCCAACAGACAGATCAAAAGGTGAAATCCTAGGGTCAAAACCTTCTATAACCACAACTCCGGCAAAGGAGATCCCAAAATATAAAAACTGCTTCAGCATCACCTTCTGCTTCACAATAAAAATCCCAAGGAGGGTAGTAAATATCGGAGCCAAATAATTGATGGTTACGGCACTAGCCAATGGGATGGTCTGTAGGGTATAAAAAAACGTCATGAGACCTATGGAGCCAGCTACCCCTCTTGCGATCAATAGTTTCTTATTGTTGCCAAAAAGAGGAACTCCTGCATTTTTGATTAAAAAAAAGGTGAATATCAAAGTGAATACAGATCGGAAAAGGATTATCTGAAGTGCAGGAATATGCGGGATCATCTTGACCGACACATTCATCAGGGAAAATAGAATGCCCGCAATGAGCATATGTTGAGCACTTCTCCTATTCAAAGTAGCTGCATTTTGAGTACCAAACTGTAACCTTCGGGTCCAATTGAATTATTGTTGCATGGTTTGTCTTAGAAAGATTGTTGAGCAAGACCTTCATTTGTAAATATCAGATCTAATTTTGCCATCCTGCATTGTCAGCATCCTATCTGCCATCATAGCAAGCTCCTGATTGTGGGTAACGATGACGAAAGATTGACCAAATTCTTCTCTTAGTTTAAAAAACAAGGCATGTAAAGCCTGTGCGTTTTGTGAATCAAGATTACCACTGGGCTCATCGGCAAAGACAATTTTAGGATTGTTGATCAAAGCTCTGGCAACAGCTATCCGCTGTTGCTCTCCTCCGGACAATTCCGAAGGCTTATGACCTAATCTGGGAAAGAAACCAAGAAGTTTGCTCAATTCTGCTGCCCTATTTCGGATTTCTTTTTCAGGTCTCCCCGCTATAAGGCCCGGGATCATGATGTTTTCTTCAGCGGTAAATTCAGGAAGCAGATTGTGAAACTGAAAAATAAAGCCTATATGCCGATTTCTAAATTCAGCCAATTTATCTCCTTTGAGAATATCTGTCTGCACGTCATCAATCCACACCTCCCCTTGGTCAGGTTGATCCAAAGTTCCTAAAATATGGAGTAAAGTACTTTTTCCTGCACCTGATGCGCCTACTATAGATACAACTTCACTTGCCTGAATGGTAACGTCCACACCCTTAAGGACATGCAGCTCCCCATAATACTTATTGATCCCTTTTGCTCTTAGCATATGCATTTTCTATTGATCCAAAGATAAAGCGACTTAGTTAGAAAGACCTTAAAAATGATACATATTTACCAAAAAGGAGAGAGCTTAATTTGAAAAATAGAACCCAAGCGCTTAACTTCGGGCAAAAATTTTCTCAAGGATGAATATACACGAATATCAAGCAAAAGAACTTTTGAAGAGTTACGGAGTCAGAATTCAAGAAGGAATAGTGGCCGACACACCTGAAGCTGCTCTTGAAGCTGCTAAGCAACTCAATGCCTCTACAGGCACATCTTGGTTTGTGATCAAAGCCCAAATTCATGCCGGTGGCAGAGGTAAAGGCAAAGTCCAAGAGACGGGTTCAAATGGTGTGGTATTGGCTAAGAAACTTGAAGATGTTTCCGAAAAAGCCCAAAACATCCTAGGCGGCACCCTTGTCACGATTCAAACTGGACCTGAAGGTAAAAAAGTCAATAAAGTTCTCGTTGCCGAAGATGTTTATTATCCAGGTGCATCAGAACCAAAAGAATACTACTTATCTATCCTACTGGACAGAGCAAAAGGATGCAATGTCATCATGGCCTCCACTGAAGGTGGTATGGATATAGAAGAGGTAGCTGAACATCACCCGGAAAAAATCATCAAAGAATGGATTGATCCTAAAGTTGGACTTCAAGGATTTCAAGCCAGAAAAGTCGCTTTTAAATTAGGACTTGAAGGTACTGCCTTTAAAGAAATGGTCAAGTTTATCGATGCACTGTACAATGCATACGTAGGCTCTGATGCAGCTCAATTTGAAATCAACCCGGTTCTCAAAACTTCTGACGATAAAATTCTGGCTGTTGATGCAAAAGTAAATCTTGATGACAATGCATTATACAGACAAAAAAGCTTAGCTGCACTGAGGGACTTGGAAGAAGAAGATCCATTGGAGGTAGAAGCAGGAAAATCAGGTCTTAACTATGTGAAACTTGACGGAAACGTAGGTTGTATGGTCAATGGAGCCGGATTGGCAATGGCTACTATGGACATGATCAAGCTTTCAGGTGGCGAACCTGCCAACTTCCTGGATGTAGGAGGAGGAGCAAATGCCACAACTGTTGAAGCAGGATTCAGAATCATTCTACAAGATCCAAATGTGAAGGCTATATTGATCAATGTGTTTGGAGGTATCGTAAGATGTGACCGTATAGCAAATGGTGTCGTGGAAGCTTACAAATCCATTGGTGACATCAAAGTACCAATCATTGTCAGACTTCAGGGAACAAACGCAGAAGAAGGCGCAAGAATTATAGATGAATCAGGATTGAAAGTTTCTTCTGCCATCACTTTGAAAGAAGCTGCAGAGAAAGTTAGGCACGCCATAGGTGCTTAATCATATAGCATAGGCGCGCGTAGTTCAACTGGATAGAATATCGGATTTCGGCTCCGAGGGTTGAGGGTTCGAATCCTTCCGCGCGTACAAGTCTCCTTTAGCAATAAGGGAGACTTTTTTATTTTTCAGTCCACTAATATTGAATAAAAGATCATAAACCTCATCCAAATGAATAGCTAGAAAATATTCAACTTTTCTTTGAGTAATGCAATTGTATCATCTTGGGAAAATCCAGAATAGGTAAAAAATAAAAAAGCAGGAGAAATTCTCCTGCCCTTTGTATGAAAACTAAACCAACTATTATTTAACTACCACAATTAGAACAAAAATAACACTTAATACTTAATATCAAAATTATTTACAAAAAACGTAAGGGAACGGCTATTTTTTATTGCTGACTTTGTACAAAATACCTAACGCCAATCCTTGGCTATATTGGATTTTATCGGACATGTCAATGTCGTAAACATTGATACTGGTAAAAGTCACATCAATAAATCGTGTAATTTTTGCAATAACGGTAAAGTCCAATCTATGATCCACATTTCGGAAGCTAAGCTCCTCGTAATTGGCAAAGAGTTGATATCTGGAATTGAAGGTCAGATTCTCATTGATCTTTTTATTATAAGTCATGAAAAGCTGGAAGGCTAACCATTCTGTTCTGATGGTACTTCCTATAGGCACACCAAAATTTTCAGGGACAGTCAAATATAAATTCGGATTGGAAACAAAGGTAAATCTGGGAGAAAAAGGAGCCAGACGTAATGCAAATTCATCGTTTGGTTTGTACTGAAAACCAAAACCTGTAGTAAGAAAAGCCGGTGAAAAAAAGCCGGAAATCAAAACTGGCTCTAAACCTCCATAATCAAAACCTTGATCGAATTGAGTGATAAAATTAAGTGAGGTAAAATAAGACCAATGGGGAGCAAATTCATAACCCAATTTGGAATCGAAGAATATCCTATCATTTGATTTACGAAAGGTTTGGCCTTGATTTTTGACAATTCCATATACCAATTCGGCTTGATTGTCCCAGGACCATTTTTCTTTGGCATAATTAGCTTTTCCAAAAATTAAAGTTCCAAATGCTATTGAACTGACACCCCCAGCTTTCCAGTTTCCACTAAATGATGCTTGGTTGAAGTTCAATCCTGCACTGAATTCAGAGTTCCAATAAGTAGTGTCTTTTGTTACAGAATTTAGTGCATTCAGTGCTTGTAGGTCATCTTGAGCGGAAAGATTCGTCACCAAACCAATTAGACATGCCAGAATTACGTATTTTTTCATATTACAAAGTGATTTTTGATTGTAAAAAGTAAAATAATCTGAAAATTTCCGTTCAAAAAAATTTTGAAGATGCTTTAGTTGAAAAAATGAAATTATGATTCAACCTGATTGAAGCGGAAAACGTTATTTTAGGGAATAATTCTTGAAATATGACGAAGCCTATGCCCAAAATAAAGCCGTTTTTCACCCAATTGCTAATGGTATTCCTATTCATGCTTTCTTCCTGCAGTTCTATTGAAATGTTTAAGGAAAACACAGAATTCAAACCTTACAAGAAGTACAAAACATTTGCAATACTCAACAAAGAAGTTGGACACCAGGGATTCAAAGATTCATTTTTTGATGCAATGGTCAGCAATGCTCTCCAACAGGAATTTGAAGCCATGGGATTGGTATATGAAAAAGAAAATCCAGAATTGATCATCCGCTACACCTCAAACGAAGATCCCCGACAGCGTGAGGTGTACAACAACCGCTACCCTATGTGGGGCTGGAGGGTATGGGATCCATGGATGTTTGATCCCATGTTCAATAGCAGATACAATACAGTTACTACCAAAAATTACCAATTGCTCCAATTGATTGTAGATTATGTGGACCCCAAAAATGACAAAATGCTAATGAGGCTTACTGCAGTGAGCGAAGCAACTAATCGAAAAGACAAAATCAAAAAGCTTAACAAATCTGTTAAGGCAGTAGCGAAAACCTATGTGGCCCATCTTGAGCAACTCCAACCACAAACCCTCTCTAAATCACAATAAACATCACTTTAGCCATGATTACCCATATTCCAATGGGTTATGTGTACCAGTAGCAACCAAATGCGACATTATCCCTTCCTACTATCCAGTCAGAAGGGATATTTTTTTTGTTTTTGGCCGATATTTTGATATCAGATCAGCCGAAATACCAAATGTCAAAGGTTCGATATTTTACGGTATGTGGATAGCATTTATTTTTATAGATGAGGGTATTGAAGGTAAATAGTTCGATTTAAGGGTCAAAAAAATAAAAAAACAGGCAATCAATAGATAATTCAACAGATTAGTTTATTTTTGTATTAATTTTATTGTATTTCAAAATCAAATAATTGTATTTGGATGATCAAGATAGTTCTTATAGACGACGATCCCATCAGCGCTTTTGTAACGGAAAAGTTGATCGCTAAGAATTTGACCATCCCTTACACCTTATTCAAATTCGAAAGTGCAATTAGCGCACTTAAAGAAATAAGCCAAATTAAGCCCAATTACCTTTTTTTGGATCTGAACATGCCTGAAATGACTGGCTGGGATTTTTTAGAAGAATTTGAAGCCACAAATAATCATCCTGAAATTTACATTCTAAGCAGCTCTGTCGATGAAAGAGATATCAAAAAGGCAAGTAGTTATAGCTTAGTGAAGAAATATCTATCCAAACCATTGATCAGGAATTATATCAAGACCATTTTTAATTGATTTTTTTGCTTCGTTCTCAAACCTCCCACTTGAATTGTGGTTATCTTAGGGTAAAATAATCAGCATATGGCAACACCTAATCCTGAACTCATAGCCGCTTTTAGGCGAACCATTTCCAAACTCAAAAATAACTCGCATTATGAATGGGGTCATATGGGCGCCTGCAATTGCGGAAATCTAGCACAAGAAATAACGCATCTTACAAAAGCAGAAATCCATAGGTATGCTATGGAGAAACATGGAGATTGGAACGAACAGCTTTTGGAATATTGTCCTACCAGTGGATATCCCATGGATCTTATGATCAGTAAGATGATAGATGCAGGATTGAAGGTTGAAGACCTTGCCCATTTAGAAAGGTTATCCGATCCTACAGTTTTACAGGACATCCCACTCCCCCGTCGCAACCTACTTAATAAAAATAAAAGAGCTGATGTGATCATTTATCTTGAAACATGGCTTCATCAGCTAGAACAGCAGTGGATTAAAAGTGCTCATTTAGAAATACCTACAGATTCCATAAAAAATATCAAGGAAAAAGTATTGGCTTAAATGCTTATTTTCTCTTATTTAGCGGAAGGCAAACCAATAGAAACATTTATTACATTAACCTATAAAAGCTATGGAGGATTTAGACGATGACTTTGATGAAGTAGAAGACTTCGAGGATGATGAATTTGCTGATGAATTCCAGGATGAAGTTTACGATCTGGATGAAGACAGTGAAATTGTTGATGATAACTTTATCGATTTCGATGAAGATGACATTGACGATGATCTAGAAGATGATGACTACGATGACTTTGATGACGAAATAGACTAGGCACAAAAGCAGGTCATTTGATATGGCCTGTTTTTTTTTGCCACTACGTTTTGACCCAACCGTCCTTCAGGTTATCTTTGGGTAATATTTATCTTCAATTTACCGCCTTTCTTATGACGCTATTAGAAATATTCAGTTCTCCTATTGCCTCTGGCGCACAGACTTTCTTGTTAATTGTATGTATTCTTATTGGAGTCGGTGCAGGACTTTCTGCTATAGATGTCAGG